>JAHDFA010000022.1:0-20827 GCA_020628495.1 Hellea sp. | reverse complement strand
CGAAAATGAAACAGTTATCGAAGAGCCGGCCGTTGATCCCACCGAATAGGCGGTTCGCAAAAAAAAATGAAATCAAACCCGCCCGGTGAGGCGGGTTTTTTATGCCCGCTAGAGCCGCTTTGTTGTGCGGACCGCACCGATACGCTCCACAGCCGCTTTTACAGGCTCCACAGCGACGCACATGTGATGCGCATTCGCATGTAACAATTGATCTCCCTCCAAGACAATTCCAACATGTCCCGGCCAAAATAGTAAATCGCCGACACCCCTGTCAGAAAAGCCGACGGAAAGACCCAATTGCAATTCCTGTTGATCCGCATCGCGCGGGGCGTCGACATCCGTGGCCGCTAGAGCGCTTTGCACTAAGCCCGAGCAATCAACGCCAATCTGCCCGGTACCGCCCCAAATGTAAGGCAGGCCAATCATATCCGCTGCGAACGAAGTATAGGCTCGCTCAATTTTCTCCCCGACCTGTCGGACATGTTTTGTGTGAATGTAACCACCATTTGGCAGGCTCAGGAAATCACCCTTCTTTTTTCCCTTTACGGCAGCATTACGTGGCAAACTTCCCAGCAGAGAAGATTTGATATCCGCTTCTGCAAAGACTGCGGCAGACAAAGTAGTGACAATATAATTGGGTTTAAATCTGGCCTCCGACAGAACGGATGTTGGCAAGGTTCCAATATAATCAATCCGGTCTATGCCCGGGATAACGGACATTAAAGCACCGCGCGACAGTCCTTCTTTCGATTCAATTAATTTAAACCTTTGACCGGACAAAGCCTGTGTTCCCATGCCTGAATCGGTCATGAGATCCGCGGAGGGCGCCACTACAAAAGATGTTATGGTTTTTGTGCCATCGGGCAAATGCGTCCGGTCATCTATCGACATAGGACGATTAGTGTCTCTCGGCTTGGATGATGTCTGCAAATTCTGATAGAAAGTGAATGCCTGCTGATGTGCGGGCCAATACAACAGACCGTTTGTCACGATGGTCCGGTTTACGTTCAATATAGCCAAGTTTGCATAAGCTATCTGTTGCCCGGCTGATTGCAGCCTTTGTGACGCCTAAATGTTTCGCCAGAGATCGCACAGTATGGAGACCGTCTTCCAAATAAATGCTCATCAACATCGCTAATTGTCGGGCCGACAAGTCCGGCGCATCCGAGCGCACAGTTGCCAAGGTCACACGATGCCAAAAGGCAAGGCTGTCTTTACGCGAAATTCTATCCGTTGGTATTTTTCGGATGAGTGGCTGAGACGGTTTTGGCAGATCTGTCGATGTAACAAGGCGAGGCGCGAAAGCAGTTTTTATGGCAGTCATTGGCGCAGCACTCCTTGGCGGTGAGAGATATTTGTTTACGAATCATGGATTCGCACAGTCCGGATTCACGGGTCAAGAGCATGAATGCGTGCGATATGGGTCATGGGAGTCAAGTGATTCAAATCCAACACAATTTTTGAACAAAAAGTTTTAAAGGTTTTCGCGCATTATACGGACCATGAGACTTGCGAACGTAAATATCGCTATTCAGAGCACGAACGGTTCACCCAAATCGCGCCTGCCCCTTCATGGTCTGGCTGTGCTTCGCATGCTTATCGTTTTGATCATCGGGGTGGGTTATGCCTCCACAATGGGGTTGGGTGCGGATAGTCCAGAATGGGGTCGGCTGTGGGGATATGACCCCTCACGTTACGGCATCCAACTGCTCTTTATTCTCTCCGGATTTTTGGCGGCGCGTTCAATGGCGGATGGCCGCACGGTGAAAGACTTTTTTAAATCTCGCATTCACAGCCTGTGGCCAGCCCTGATAGCGGCAACGCTATTCAGTGTTTGCGTGATTTATCCGCTCATGTGCGCTCCTAACGCACCCGTGAGCATGTCCGCCGCTGATTTAGCCAAATATACGCTGAAAACGATTTTCCTCATTGATCCGGGCGCGCGCATGCCCGGCTTGATGGATGATGCCAAATATATGTGCTTATTGCAGGGTGCGATCTGGACATTGCAATGGGGGCTTATCCTGCACGTTGGGTTTTTGATGGGTTGGCTTACACGGTTGCTCCAAAGCTCAAAACTGTGCTTGTTCTTCTGCACCTCCGCTATAGCGCTTTATGTGACAGTTATTGATACGGCTGTTTTGGATACGGCTTTCGCCCAGCAAGTTGAGCCTCTCCTCCCCGGGCTGAGGCTAGGTTACGCTTATCTTATCGGTGTAACTTTTTATATGTGGCAGGACAGGCTGCGCCTGAACCTGACCCGCGCACTTGGCGCATCCGTGATTTTGACCGGGCTGACATGCGCTTTTTATATATCTATGCCGTGGTCTTCTCTCTTGGAGATTATGGGCGTGTTCACTTGGCTAGCGGTTTGTGTAGGCTTTTTATATGCCGCTCCGCTCGCACTGCAATCTTTCCCGCGCCTAACCGCCATGCTGTATGTCAGTATCTGGCCCGCAGCGCAGATTGTTGTCGCTCTCACACCCGAAATTTCTCAAATAGATGTCATCCGGCTATCAATGATACTCGCGCTTTCGAGTGCGGGCGTGATGTTCCTTCTACTCCGAGAGCCGCGCATTCAGCCCGCCAGACTTTAGCCAAGCATAGACGGCGCGGACGCCATACATATCGCCGCCCTTTGGATGAGCCGGGCGTGGTGCCGGGTTCCAGCCATATGTGTCGAAATGCATCCAAGGCACGTCTTTCACAAAACGTTCCAGAAATAATCCGGCTGTCACAGCACCCGCAAAACTTCCGCCTGAATTTTTCAACGCGGCAATGGGGGAGTTGAGAAAGGCGTTATAGGGTTGCCAAAGCGGCATATTCCAAACCGGGTCCAATTGCGCCGTGCCGTGTCGGGTCACGGCTTCAATCGGTGCGGTGCGATTACAGAACATGGGCGGTAAATGCGGACCCAAAGCAACGCGGGCAGCCCCGGTCAGCGTCGCAAAATCAATCATAAAAACAGGATTATCCTCGGTCGCTTTTGTCAAAGCATCGCCCAAGACCAACCGCCCTTCCGCATCTGTATTGTCAATCTCCACCGTCAATCCAATACGGGAGGATAAAATATCCCCAGGTCTGTAGGCATTCGCAGACACAGCATTTTCAGCAATGGCCAATAGGCAGTGTAAACGCACCGGCAAATTATTCGCCATAATCATGTGCGACAGAGCCAGAGCATGGGCCGCGCCGCCCATATCTTTTTTCATTATACGCGCGCCGGAGGCAGACTTCATATTCACACCGCCCGTGTCGAATGTGATACCCTTTCCGACAACAGCCAGACGCGGATGAGACGGGTCGCCCCATTCAATCTCAACCAGACGCGGCGGCTCATGCGCTGCACGGCCAACAGCATGTATCATTGGGTAATTTTCGGTCAGCAAGTCCTCACCGATAATAGACGTCACATCCGCATCAAATTGCTTTGCGAGATCCCTTCCCGCTTTTTCCAACGCTGCTGGTCCCATATCACCTGCGGGGGTATTTATAAGATCTCGGCAAAGCGCCGTCGCGGCGACGCTGGATATGATTTCCGTCTCCGCAGCATCATCACTCAAAACCAGAATCGGTGGATCGGATTTTTCTGTTAGGTAGCGATCAAAACGGTAAGTTCCCATGCCCCATCCAATGGCTGCTAAGCGTGCATCCACGCCCGAGGGTAATTGACCGAACTGATAATATCCTGCAGTCAAGGTGGCACTCAGGCTGCCCAGCCGCATTTCCCCGATCGTCTTATCCTCTCCCAGACCCAACAGGATACGTCTTACCCGGCCATCGGCTTCCGGCAGGCGGAGGCGCTGGCCGCCTTCACCTTTGAAATTTCGCGCCTGGGCGAAAACGCGCTGAGCCTCGGGCAAAGATCCGGCATAACGCTCCCAATCATCCGCGGTTACGACGTCCACCACAATCGGAACAGCCTCACTCGGCAAGTCTTGTTGGCGGATGAAAGGCTGTGCGGATAAATTAGACATAAAATTCCTGCGAAAATAAGGTTTCGGACGTGAATCCCTAAGGGTTTGTAAACGCGGCGTTAACCCTCTTCGTTCAGATTTGTTAACGAAATCCGCATTCGGTGCACGTGTTTCCGAATAATGCGGGCGTATCCAAAGGAAGGCCTCCCAAACCATGACTTATCGTCCTTATGTATTGTCGGCCTTGATTATGGGAACATCCCTATTGGCATCGGGCTGTTCCGTTGCGCCGCCTATGAATGCGCAAGAGACGCAAATTCAAAGCGATTTGAATGTCGACAATTATATGCCGGCAACCCGGCAGATGCGCGATGCCATAGAAACGCAGGAATTATTCGCTCAAGCCGCATTCTGGTCAAATGAGTATAATCTCAACCCCAGCGATCTGGAAGCGGCCTTAAAACTGTCGGCCGCTGTACGGAAACTCGGCAATCCCGGACGGGCCGTTGAAATTACGCAAATGACGCGGGCACTTTATCCGCGCGATCCCTATTTGATGGCAGAATATGCTGCGGCCCTGATTGCCACGGAAAGATCGCTAGACGCTATTCCTATTCTGAATGAGGGGCTGTCCACTACGCCCGGCTATGCACGTCTTTGGTCGTTGAAAGGCGCTGCTTTAGATCAGCAAGAGCGGTATGCAGAGGCGCGGCAACATTATGATCGGGCGCTGCGCATCACACCAAATGACCCTAACATCATGACGAATATTGGTCTGAGCCATGCACTGGCAGGCGACCCTGCAACAGCGGAAGGTTGGCTGCGCCGGGCCGTGACAATGCCCAATGCGTCAGACAGTGTCCGGCAGAACTTAATTTTGGTTTTGCAGTTACAGGGGAAAACGGATGAAGCACAGAAAATGGCGGGTTTGACGCGGCCACAATTCAGCTTTCCGCAAGCTCGACCGGCCCATCGCCCTACGCCGACTCCACAGCAAAGCGCACCGCAGTCAAATGCGCAGCAAAATTTCGCACTGTCTCAACAACCCCAAGCTCGCTTGCACACAGGCCCTGCAAAAGGCCAAAGATTTTCGAGCGCATCGGAAGCAGCCAGAGCCATGGCCGCCAAACGTGCCGCGCAGACCGCTCCGCAACAGCCGCAATATGGGGCGGCGCAGCCTCAGACCCCAGCGCCTCAATATGCGCCGCAGGGCTATCCGCCCTTGGCTGGTGCGCCAACACCGACTCAGCCAAAGCGGCGCGAACCTAACCGCCGAAGACGATAAGTCTGCCATCTCACCGCGTTACAAAAAAGCCGCTTCGGTTTTGAAGCGGCTTTTTTATTGAATATAGATTTGTTGAAATTTGGAGGCGTTTAAAAGGCGTCACCAATCCGAAGGGCGGCCGGTGTCAGGATCACAATGAATAGAACCGGCAGGAAGAAAAGGATCATCGGGACGGTCAGTTTCGCCGGTAGGGCCGCAGCCTTTTTCTCCGCCTGCATAACGCGTAACTGACGGTTCTCATTCGCCATTGTGCGAAGCGTATCCCCAAGCGGCGTACCGTAACGTTCTGCTTGCACCAAGGCTGTTGCCACGGCACGAATACCTGGATGATTATTACGGCGCGCGAGATTTTCATATGCCATGCGACGTGATGTGAGATAGGACAGCTCTGCCGTCGTCAATGAAAACTCTTCAGCCAATTCAACGGAGGAGTCTCCCATCTCTTCCGCGACCTTTGCAAAGGCCAGCTCGACCGACATACCGGACTCAACACAGATCAAAAGCAAATCAAGCGCGTCAGGGAAAACAGGGACGATAGAAGCGAGACGTTTATTGGCGATGTTCTTGACGTAAATCGCGGGAAGATAATATCCGAAAATAATAAAGATGATCGTACCTGCAGCGCGCTGAGTCATACTCCACTCGGGCAAGTTAAAAATTATGAGCATTAAGAGACCGAGCAGCCCAAACGCAATCGGCAAGATTAAACGCGACATATAGAAGACGTAGATTGGCTTTTGACCACGCAGGCCCGCTTGAGCCATTTTGTCTTTCAGGTCTGACGCCTCAAGGATTTTTTCCAAGCTAAAGCGATCAACGAGGTTTTTGGCTACACCTTTACCGTCAGAACGCAGGCGCGCTTCATTCTGTAAATTATCCAAACGGCTTTTGCGCAGCGTATCCCGTGCCGACGCAACAGATTCCATACGCTTCTTTTTCTTATCGCCCTCAAGCATAGGAACGACGACGATCCAGAAGGTTGCCATAACCAGCAGGGCAATCAGGATGGAACCAGCGTTTTGAAATAGGGTGACAGATTCTGGACTCATAGCGTAATCTTCTGCCTCCCTAGAATTTGAAATTCATCATTTTGCGCATCATGAGTGACCCAAAGACCATCATGACCGCACCGATCATCATGTTCCGCTGACCCGTCGATGTTTTGTACAAATCATTCATATAATCCGGGCTGGCAATGGTCACGAGAACCATCACAACAATCGGCAAAGAGCCAATAATTATGGCCGACACTTTGGCTTCCGCAGAAAGCGCTTTAATCTTTTCGCGCAGAATTTTCCGTCCCCGCAACACACTGGATAGGTTAGCCAGGGCTTCGCCGAGGTTACCACCTGTTGTTTTTTGAATATTCAGAACGGTCGCAAAAAAGTTGACCTCTGAAATCGGCATGCGCTCATACATTTGTTCGAGACAAACTTCGATTGGAATGCCGAGGCTTTCGCCTTCAACGACCCGGCGGAATTCTGCACCAAGCGGGTCAGGACTTTCATGTGCAATAATTTTCAGACAATCGCCCAATGGAAGACCTGTCCGAACGCCGCGTACAATGATATCCATGGCATCGGCAAAATGCGCGGTAAATTTAGCTTGTCGGCGGGAAATCGCTGTATTTAGAATAAATCTCGGCAGCCCAAATCCCATAACAAAAGCAAGGCCGGCACAGGCGAGTGGTGGTAATCCCAACACAAAGGGAAGTGCCCCGAAGACAATCGCCAATCCAACAGATATCATCATAAATGTCTGAGGTTTCATGGACCAATCGGCCTGCATCATGCGGGACTCAATGGTCTTGGCTTTTTTCTTCTTTGACTTTTGCCGCTCTTCAATCTTGCCGAGCGTTTCCTCAATTTGTTTCCTGCGGCTTCCGGTGTCTTCTACCTTCAGCTTTTCTTTAATATTTGACCCAAGGGTCCTCTTTCCTGCAAATTCGCGCACGCGTTTTGTTTCGCTGGAGGTTTTGTCCCCCATAAACAACATACCAACGCAGACAATTAATCCTGCAGCGCAAAGTCCGAGTAAGGTTTGCTGTTCCACCTAAGAACCTGCAGCATCCAGCGCTTCAGCCAGATCTCTTTCCAGATTGAAATAACGCGCACGGTCCCAGAATGCAGGGCGGGCAATACCTGTCGACTTATGTTCACCAATAATTTTACCGTCTGCATCTTCACCGTCCATTTCATAAACGATCAAATCCTGAGTCACGATAACGTCGCCTTCCATCCCGATAACTTCGGTGATTTTTGTAATGCGGCGCGACCCATCGCGCAGGCGTGCGGCCTGGACAATCACGTCAACTGACCCGACAATCATCTCACGAATGGTTTTCGCAGGTAGTGAGAAACCGCCCATCGTAATCATGGACTCCAGACGAGACAGAGCTTCACGCGGGGAGTTGGCATGGAGCGTTCCCATTGACCCGTCATGTCCCGTATTCATGGCTTGCAGCAAATCAAAGGCTTCCGGTCCACGCACCTCACCCACGATAATGCGTTCTGGACGCATACGCAGACAGTTTTTGACGAGGTCAGCCATGGTAATTTTACCCTTGCCTTCCAAATTTGGCGGGCGGGTCTCAAGACGCACGACATGGGGCTGCTGTAACTGCAATTCCGCGGCATCTTCGCAGGTAATGATACGTTCATCCGGATGAATAAATCCGGTCAAGGCATTCAGCAAAGTTGTCTTACCGGAACCGGTACCGCCGGAGATAACGACATTACACTGACACGCGCCAATGATTTGAAGGACTTTTGCGCCGGCCGGAGAAATGGATTTGAAATTGACCAAATCAGCGAGACGCAATTTGTCTTTTTTAAATTTCCGAATGGTGAGAGCGGGACCATCAATTGAGAGAGGCGGCGCAATCACGTTGACACGAGAGCCGTCCAAGAGGCGTGCATCACAAATTGGCGATGCTTCGTCGACGCGGCGGCCAACCTGACTCACAATGCGCTGACAAATATTCATCAACTGTGTATTATCGCGGAAACGGATATTTGTTTTAATCATCTTACCATTGGTTTCGATGAAGACATGTTTCGCGCCATTAACCATGATATCAGCAATGTCATCGCGTGCTAGAAGCGGCTCTAGCGGGCCATAACCCAAAATATCGTCACAGATTTCCGTGATGAGTTGGTTTTGCTCATTAACCGAAAGCCGGACATTCCGAATCGCGATGATTTCGTCCACAATTGTTCGAATTTCTTCTCGCGCTTTGTCAGCGTTCATGCCCGCAAGGGCCGACACGTCAATGGTTTCGAACAAAGCATTAAAAATAGTCGCTTTGGTTTCGTAATATTCTTCGCCGGGCTCGTCAGATCGACGCGCAGGTGCCGACGTATTATGTAACGGCGCATCCAGAGATGTTTTCACATCATCTTTCTTTGGCGCAACCGGAGTTGCTTGCGTTTTTACCGCCGCCGCTTCTGCACGTTTGCCGAACATCTAGCCTTTGTCCTTCTTCAGGAAAGAAAACATGGATTTGCTTTCGCCCTTAGGCTTTTCAGATTTGCCGCCGCCAATGGACAGCAAGCCCTTTTTAGTCGGTGCTACGTCAGATTTTACTCGCAAATCAAAAGACCCCGTGCGCAGACGATTGGCCAAGAATTGCAGACCCTGCACTGTAGAAGCAGCGCTTTTGACATCCGCTAACATCTTACCCTCATTTGTCGCTTCAAAATGACTGTCAGGGTCCCAACCAATAACGACCTGCGGGTCCTGCCCGACCATTGCGCCAAAATCTTTGACGGAAATTTCTGTTTTTGGCGACATGCCCACACAATTCAAAATCAAGATAGGCTCCGGATCATTCGGACGCTGGGTTTTCAGAAAATCGATTAGATTTTTCGCATTACGCATACCTGCCAGATCCGGCGTAGCCGTCACAACAACATCATCGACCGATGTCAGAATATTGGTCGTCCAATCCGTCCAATAATGCGGCATATCGAGAATAGAGAGGGGCGAAATTCCGCGGACGGCATTTACAACCGCTTCATAGCTGGATGACTCCATGACGGGTTTCGTGTTCAAGGAACCGGATGTCGGCAGGATTGACAGCTTTTGCGTGTGACGGATCATAATCCGGTCCATCAGCGTTTCATCCAAACGATCGGGTTCGCCAAGAGCCTCTTCCAGCCCCGACATATTATCATAAGAGAAGTCCAAACCTGTCGTGCCCCAACTGGCGTCCAAATCTATGAGAGCCGTCTCCTGACCCAAAGATTCGGCCAAGACCCAAGCCGTATTATGCGCCAGAGCTGAAGAGCCCACGCCCCCTTTTGCGCCGAAAAAGGCCGTCACACGCCCAATAAAGGGCTGTTCAGGATCCGCATAAAGCTCACCCAATGCGCGAATCACATGTAAGGGGTGGAGCGGCGGCACCAAATAATCCGAAAGGCCTTTATCCATTAACTGGCGATAAAGGCGAATATCATTTGCCGCGCCGATCATGACAACTTTCGTACCCTCATCACAAACGCTGGCAAGCTCTTCGAGCTGGTTGAACAACTCGTCGCCGCGCATCCCGCTTTCGATAATAATTAGTGAGGGCGTATTTTCCTTATGGTAAAATTCAATCGCAGCCGGAAGACCGCCCATATAGATTTTCACATTTGTGCGTTTCATCCGCCAATCGCGCGTCGTCTCATTGATACAATGCGCGGTTTCTTGGCGATCACAAAAAGCGTGAACGGAAATAGATGGCAGAGGTTTCTCACCTTCGTCACGGCTGTCTTCATGGAGCGGAGCATATTTCTGTCCCGGGGCAGGCATGTGGGCTGTCGCAGCGCCGGGATAACCGGCATTATGGCCGGGATGTGGCACTTGGCCTTGTGGCCGTCCGCCTTGTGGCATGCCCGCAGGTGGCATTTGGGGGTGCGGCATAGGCGCGACAGGTGCACCGGGCTGTGCAGCGGATTGAGGACGCACGGCCTGCGGCAAAGGCTGCGGCACGGCTTGGGGTGCATAATGACCCGCGGGCGACTGCCCCATTTGGGGTTGGGCCATTTGCGGTTGGGCCGGATGCGGCATAGGCGCGACCGGAACGGGGACAGGACGCGGTGATATAGGCGTATGGCCTTGCGGAGCGGCTGGAATGGGGTGCGGCTGTGTCATATGTGTCATAGCGTCGTCTTTGGTTCAGGTCTGTTACGCATCAGGATCTAATTACCCGCCCCAACCCGCTGATCCGGGTTGACGGTGGCCGACGTGGGTTCGCCTTGGATATATTTGTCGTAAATAACCTGTCTGCGCTGTGCATTTGGTTGGCCGGTCGCATAGGGTTCGAGCAGTTGACGCGGGTCAGATACCATCGCCGCCAAATTCGCGGATTGGAAACAGCCGAAACTACTATGCGGTTGGTTAGCATATGTGTTTGTTAAACTTCCGAGTTGGCGGCAATCTTGGGGAATGGCGCGAAGCGTGCGGTAAGATACGATTACAGGTGCCGGTGCGCCCGGCTTGGACGCATATTGCCCGGTCTGAACGGCGTTAGGGTTCAGTCCGCCTTGCGCCATTAATCCGCGAATGACGGCTTCCGCTTGTTGTGTACCTAGCCCGGACAGCGCGCTGCCCGGTCGGTTTATATAAAGCGCGCCGTCACCAGAGCGGGCATATCCATCCAAGAATTGTGCAACGGCGAGTTTGTCGCGGGCAGATAATTCCATCCCGTTTGGACGGGTATAGAGTTCCAAACGCTCAATAGACTCCGCAACATTTACGGCATTGCGCATATGTGTCGGAGCATATGTCTGCGAGGGCGTCGCGCAAGCAGAAAGAGCCAAACCGGCAGTGATGAAACAGGCAGTCAGAATGTTGTTTTTCATTATCTTCGCCCTTCGCTTAATCAACCACATGTCCAAACGGTCCCGAAAGGGAGTTCGCCTGGATTTTAGGTTGACCATTCTCCGCATAAACTTTGTTGAGTCTTCCCATGAGCAGGCTCTCGACGTCATTGGCGGCTTGGAACCCGTCTGATGGGGACTGCAATTTATCGGGATGGGTTGAGTCGACCAGATATGGCGTCACCATAATGACGACTTCGGTTTGTGTAGACCGGCTGTCACGACCGCGGAATAGCGCGCCGAGACCCGGAACATCTTTCAATCCCGGCGTGCCATCGACAGTAGACCGGGTTTCCTCGCGGATAAGGCCGGCAATGACGAGGCTTCCGCCCGCCGGCATTTCGACGACTGTATTGGCGCGGCGCACCCGAATACCCAAAACGCTTTCACCACCTTCAGAAATAAAAGCGTTTTCCGTCGTTGGTTCTGACACTTCCGTGCTGATGGACAAAGAAATCAAGCCTTCAGACAACACAACAGGGGTAAAGCCCAGTGAAACACCGAAGGGCTTAAACTCAAATGAACGAACCAAGCGGCCTTGGTCATCAACGGTCGCGCCTGAGAAAATAGGAATTTCGCCCCCGGCAAGAAAATTCGCGGTTTCGCCTGAAATCGCGGTCAGTGTCGGCTCTGCCAATGTCCGGACAAGGCCGACGGATTCCAGCGCGCTTAAAGCGCCGCTCAGGGAGTTGAGGTCGCCGCCACTAGTATTGTTATATGTTCCACTGGCTTGGAAGCCGCTGGTCAATGTTGGACCGACATTGTTTAGGAGTGAAACTGTACTACCTCCAAGATCGCCAATTGCGCTGAGATCCAGTCCCATTTGTTTCGTCACGGAACGCTGCATTTCGACAATACGGACTTTCAGCATGACTTGGTCTTTGCCTTCAATCGCTAGTAAATTGACGATTTCGCCCTGAGTTCCGCCAGCGCCAAGCCACATACGGGCCAGTTTTTCGACTGTATCGGCGGCCGCTGCATTTGGGACTGCGCCTGTTAGAAGAATATTTGAATTAAACACTTGAACCTCGACATTGCTGTCAGGTGCATTTTTAGCAATCAACGCTTCCAGACCGCCAATATCACGCTCCACACGAATATCGACATTGAGCAGCTCGCGGCCGTCATGACTGTAAAAATAGACATTCGTTTGCCCAGATTCTTTGCCGATAAGCATGGTTCGACGCGATGTATGGACAACCGCTTCAACAACATCGGGATTAGAAACGATAACATCCATCACATTTTCCGGCAGTTCAATGACTGTGGATTTGGAAAATGGCAGAACAATGGAGCGATTATTCACGCCGCTACCCGGCTGCTGGATATTTACGTGCGACGCCGTGTTTTTCATGTCGGAATATGACCGCGTTCCGGCTTCACCGGGAGCGCAGAGAAAGCCGAGCGAGCCCAAAACCGCTATTGCAGCGGTCGTCGTCTTACGGATTTGACGGGATGTGAGAATTTTCATGTCGTATCCGCCCTAATTTCTCTGCTGCAGGGCAACCGGTGTCGCCTCACCATTTCGGTAGATTGTCAGCGTAGACGGCGCAGGTTCAGCCTCATCGCGGCCAATCACGGCTGCGCTGCGCGCTTTATATCCCGAGCCGTTTACACCGCGGAGCGTAAGGTAAAGGTCGCCATAGCCTTCAGCCTCTTGCAGGAGTTCTGCATCGGATTGCGAGAGCTCGAATGTGGCCGTGGACCCAGGAATGGCCGCACCGGATTCCGGGCTGGTTGTAAAGGTTTGGTCAATCGCCAGTACTTTCACATTCTCGAATAATGTCTGCGCGACGAACAGGCTGGACCGCTCTGCCGTACTGCGATTCTGGCCATTTGTATTATCGCGGCGTATTGGAAAATTCTCGCGGATAATCACATCGACGCGGTCCCCGGGCTGAATAAAGCCACCTGCCGCCGTATCGACACTAATGCGTGTCGTTACAGCGCGCATACCGGGTTTCAAGAGCGCCGCCATAACGCCGCTATCGCCAGCGAAAATCACTTTTGATTGGGTCAATGTCTCCCCTTGCGTCATAGGTTGACGCGCAAGCGCATTGACAAATTGTGCTTTCGCATCCGGTTGGTCGTCAAGATTAATGAGGTTTGCCGTCAAAGCCTCTGCCGGCCATTTTATGCTGGTTAGCATGTCCTCGGTAATACGGCGACCAACTGAAACATCGGCGTCAATAGCCAAGACGGGAACATATTCTACCTCTTGGATCTGAATTTCCGGGGCTGCGACCTGAACCGGAGCTGTTGCTGGGGCTGCGCCAAGGTTTTGCATAGCGTAGAAAACGCCGCCTCCCATGACCAACATCGCACCAACAATGATAATCTTTCTGGTTTCCATATCCCCTCGCCATATTGGCCGCCGCTTGAACCATTTAGAATCAAGCGCACTAAAGCATGGTTAATGGATAGACACCGAGGAGTTTGGAAAGGGTTAACGCAAACCTTTAAATTCGAATGGAATGCAGAGACTATAAGTATCAACGCCAGTCAGCACACTTTCAGCCATTCGTTTCAAAGTCTGCGCATCACAACAAAAACGCCCCAACCCTTTCGTAGGATTGGGGCGCCGTTAGCCATACATAGTCGGAATATTACATCGGCAAAGTCGCCCGGAACATATCGCTGACAGGGAATGTCACAATCGCGCCTGCTGCCAGTGCCAATCCGTAAGGAATTTTCTTCTCATCGCCAAACATGGTCATTGCCCAATGTGTCGTCAAAATTCGAACGGGCACGTATTTCCGTCCCAGCAAGAGGAAAACCGTCAGCAATCCACCGAAAATGCCCGTATAGGCAATATACACATAGACATCAGACCACGTGAACCAGAACGCCGTCGCCGCCAAAAGTTTTGAATCGCCGCCGCCCATCCAGCCAAAGGCAAACATGGCGAAGCCGACCGCAAACATCGTCAGCCCAACCATTAGATGTTCCATTAAATCAGGAAGCCCAGTCCAAGTGAACGGGACCATCACAAGAAAACCCGCCAAAACGATAAGTGGAATCCTGTTGGGTATTTTCATACTATTGGCATCGCTTAACGCTGCCAAAACTTGCGGTATTGCGAAAATGAAAAATATAAGAGCGGATAAAATGGCCATGAGAACTCACATTGTGTTTCACTAAAGCTAACGAAAAATGCTTAAAATCCCGTATCTAAACAGCAGTTCTTGCGCATTAGAGTGTCTCACACGCATAAAAAAGCGCCCCGTTTGGGACGCTTAAAATTGTGTCGCTGTCTATCCGTTAAAACGGGATCACGAACTATTCAGCGTTTACCGCCTGATTTCGATTGCCTTCGGAAGACGCATCTTTGACTTCTCCGGCGACACTATCGAACCGGTTATTGAGTTGATCACCAATCGCCGTTGCACCTGCAATCATGCCGACTGCAATCAAGGCCGCAATCAGGCCGTATTCAACTGCCGTGGCGCCCGACTCGTCTTGTAAGAAACGTTTAAACATAATTTTATCCCAGCCATCTTTTCTAAGATCGAGCTGATAATTCAGTTCAATCTTAGAAAAGATGGCTGACCAAAAGGTCAGCCAAATAATAACAGACTACTCTGCGTTAGTCGCTGTATTAACGTTGTTTTCGGACTTGATTGTACCTGCAACGCTGTCGAACTTGTTGTTCAACTGGTCACCGATAGCAGTCGCGCCGGCAATCATGCCAACAGCGATAAGAGCGGCGATCAGACCATATTCAATAGCAGTTGCACCGGACTCGTCTTCAATAAAGCGTGTAAATAGATTTTGCATAACATTACTCCCACGTATGCGTTAGTTTCAGAGAGGATATTCCCTCGTTACAGGGACATCCCTGATGAAGACGGGTATAGGGGCGCTGAATTACCACGCCGTTGAGAGACAGGGTAAATATGGAGTAAAATTTAAACGCTTAATAAAACTGGGCCAATGCGTTCATCCGGCATTCATCCACAACAATAGCCGTGGACATTATATATAGCATATATAGCGTGTTTATCGACGCCCTAAGTCAAATTATGTAAACGCTTCATTCACCACATTGTCCTAAGCCGAGAGTCAAATCATCCCTCGTGGAGCCTCTGACAATGCGTTTTTTAAAAAATTTACCCCTTTTTATCGGCCTGGGTGTGTTGGCGGCCACCGCCTCTGCTCCGGCCCATGCGGGAGGCGCACAGAATTATACAGTCGAAATCAATAAGACGGAAATCGTTCGGCTTCCGGGCGCGGCATCTTCTATTATAGTTGGAAATCCAAAGATTGCAGATGTCACCGTGCAATCCAGTGATTTAATTTTTGTCGTTGGACGCGGATATGGCGAAACAAATCTCATTATTCTGGATGCACAGGGCAATACAATGATGAATGCCGATCTACAGGTCGTGAATACATTGCCGGGTAATGGGGTAAGACTTTATAACGGGTCCAACCGCGAAACCTATTCCTGCATACCTTTCTGCGGACCCTCGCCTGTTCTGGGTGATACCAGGGATTTTATTTCAGGCAATACGTCACAAGAGCGTAATCTATCCTCTTTCCCAGCCTTTAATGCGAGCTCCCCCCCATCATCAGATGGCGGGACGCAAACCGGAGACAATTTCGAAGCTGCAGGCGGTCCTATACCGCAGCAGCAGTCTCGGCGTCCGAGTTAGTTTTTAACAGGCTATTAATTTAACCTTTAATTAACCTGTTTCTTTGGACGTTTATTAACGTCCTGCACTTAAGTTGTGTCCCAAACCGTTTTGAGATCATTAGGTTTGATTTTGCGAGTCAAACAATCCGAACGGAAGACGGAGTGGGATAATGACGTTTTTTTCAGATAACATAATGCGGCGTGCTGAAAGGCGTGCACTGCGTTTTGCGAAGCGCTTTCGTAAGAATGAAGACGGCGCGACCGCCGTCGAATTTGCTTTTGTTTCCCTTCCCTTTTTTGCCCTTTTATTCGGCATTATAGAGTTAGCGATTGTCTTTTTCGTCAACTCCGCCTTGGTGCATGCCACGTCAGAGGCCGGGCGCCTTATCCGCGTTGGCAATTTCCAAGCTTGCGGCGGAGCGGATGAATTTAAAGCCCTTGTGTGCGAAAACATGAAGAATATGGGAAATTGCTGGAAAAATGTTCGCGTTGATGTCGTCGAAGGCGATAGTTTCAAAACAATCGTGATGCCGGATATTCCTCCGGTTACGCCAAGAGATGAGACCAAGACGGGTGATGACGCCGTTCCGCAAACCCCGAACGGGGTCTATAATGCAAACGAAGCCGGTGATACGATGGTTGTACGCTCCGTTCTTTATTATAGGCTTGCTTTGCCGCCTATATTAACACGTCTAGATAATCCGAAAGGGTCTGGCGCTCGCAATATCATCTCCATAACCGCCTTTAAAAACGAACCATTCCCAATTAGCGGAACCTGCGATGCCGATACGCAAACCCAAATTACTGCGGGGACACCGTAATGAGACGTCTGTTTGAAAAGCTTCAATTGAAATCTACTGCAACTTGCTGCGCACTTTCTCCGCATCGTTTGTCAAAGCGTTACCGGGAAGATGAACAAGGCATTGCCGCTATTGAATTCGCGATTATCGCACCCATCATGATTGTAATGTACTTTGGCTTGGCTGAGATTGCATCTACAATTGCGGTTGATCGAAAAGTCTCTCATGCCGCAAATGTTATGGGCGATCTTGCAACGCAACAACCTGATTTAGACGACAGAGATGTAGAGGAAATTATCTCTGCCACTTTGCGCGTAATCGACGTTAATGACTTGAACAATGTCTCCGTTGACATAGAGAGTTTTATTTTGCCTGGCTCGGGACAGCCACCGGAATCTCGTGGCCGGATACAACTCAACGATGATTTTGGGCGTTTTGACGCCTCAAATTTAGACGATAAATTGCTGAATGAAAATTCAGGAATCGTTGTCGCCCGCATTCAATATAAATACACACCGATTGAACTTCGGTTTTTCGATTCAACAATCACTTTAAAAGAAACTTTTATGTTGAAACCGCGGCGTTCAGACGCTGTCGAATTTAACGATACGACATGCAGGGTTGGGTCATATTCGGATGTATCATGTAATAACTAAATGGGGTGAGATCTCAGGACTTTAATCACTTAAATATACATCTCGGATTTTATTTAAATCTTCCGGACAGATGCCAATTTTTTTCGTGACATAGTCATCAACGCGTCCGTCAGCGCCCATCATTCCATCTAAGGCCGCATTTAAAAATTCAGGGTAAACCCCAAACATGGGCCAAATCGCGTCGGCGTCGATTTCGCGACCATAGCGTTGTGAAAACATAGCCGCGGCGGGTTCGATGATTTTGTCAATATCGACCGCATCCAATGTCATCATATAATCCGCCATAATATCGTCGCGTGAGACACCCAATGCGGCCTGTATGAGCGCGCAAAGCGTGCCGGTGCGGTCTTTGCCCGCGGCGCAATGAACCAGAACGCCGGGCGCATCATCCGCCTGCGCATTCGCCATAAACCGCAAAGTGTCCCCGAAAATTTTTTGAAATCCCGGATCATGCGGCCGCGCCGTGTAGGAACGAATCATATATCCATGGGCATCGTCAGCCGAGTATAGCTTATGTTCCATAAAGGCCTCATGCGGCGCGACCTTGGCTGTCTGCCCCTCCGGTGCATCCGGATATTCATGGATATGCGGCGCGGGTTCGGGCAAGCGGGAGGGCTGTCTTGCCCGTTCCGGCGCGTGACGCAGATCGACAATTAAATCGATTTCCAATCTGCCAATTGCTGCAAGCTCTGCTTCATTCAAAGCTGACAAATGCGCGGATCGGAATAAACGTCCGGTTTTCACCGCGCGGCCATCCAAACCTTTATATCCGCCAAAATCCCGAAAATTATAGATACTTTGAAAATCGTAATTTCGGGCTTCAAACGGGATCAGGGACATAATGGTTAGGCTTTACACGCAGTAAGTTTGGAAGTCTCGTGATAGATACGGTGCGGCCCATAAAAAAGACCCCGCAAAAGCGGGGCCCAAAGACTTAACGCAGCACAGGCCCGGAGGCCAAGCACATTTACAAAAGAATTTATTCTGCCGCGGTCAGTGAACTATTCTTCCTGAACTCTGCAAACTTGTCCCAGACACCTTCTGCACCGTGCCAAGACCCCACTGTAGCACCTTTGGCATATTCCGTCGCGCGCGCTTCGAAGAAATTGGCATGTTCAACACCATTTGTGATTTCGGTCAGCCAAGGCAGTGGATGTTCTTCAATGCCGTAGACTTTTGGCAGGCCAAGCTGACCCAAACGCCAATCGGCGATATAACGAATATAGCGTTTGATGTCTTCCGCCGTCATGCCCTCAACCGGACCCATTTCAAAGGCGAGGTCGATAAATTTATCTTCCAGCTTCACAACCGTTTGGCAGCAATCAATGATGTCATCCGCAACGTCTTTGGTCAGCGCGCCTGTCTCAGCCGCAAAAGTGTGGAAGAGTTTAATCATACCTTCGCAATGCAGGCTCTCATCGCGGATGGACCAGGTCACAATCTGTCCCATGCCCTTCATTTTGTTCAAGCGCGGGAAATTCATCAGCATGGCGAAGGAGGCAAAGAGTTGCAGCCCTTCCGTAAAGCCGCCAAAGACGGCCATGGATGTCAGAATATCTTTTTCTGTCTCAACGCCAAATTTACCGAGATAGTCATGTTTGGCAGCCATCTCCTCATATTCCATAAAGGCGGAGAATTCGCTATCGGGCATGCCGATCGTTTCAAGCAGCAGCGCGTAAGCCGCAATATGGATGGTTTCCATATTGGAGAATGAGGCGAGCATCATACGCACTTCCACCGGCTTAAAGAGCGGCATGTAGTTTTCCATATAATTCGCACCGACTTCGACGTCAGACTGCGTAAAGAAACGGAAAATTTGCGTCAGCAGGTTTTTCTCGACCTCGGTGAGATTGATAGACCAATCCTTCAGGTCTTCGCCCAAAGGCACCTCTTCCGGCATCCAGTGGACTTGCTGTTGCTTCTGCCAAAAATCATAGGCCCATGGGTAGCGGAAAGGCTTATAGGATGTGGACGGCAGCAGCAGCCCCGATTTTGATTTTTCAAAATTTCCAATATTGCCCATGTGACACTCCCGTGATTCTCTTTAACCGATGGGTCGGACCCACCTTTGCTTTCTGCCAAAACCTTGAAAAGGCTAGATTTCGCGTCTTGATACCGGATCAAAACGCGAGATATGCCGCTTTCCCCTGCTCATAGCACTACATCTAGTGGGGGCTGACGTGCAAGTGGAGAGTTGGCTTCAGACACAAAGTGACGCAGTTTTTGATCGCTGCAAGTCCGCGCCGAACATTTTACTAAGCTAAGCTGGAGACAATTCTGCCAATCGATATAGGGCTCGACCTCTTATGCGAAATCGCCGCTATGCGCCTGCCTCCCTGCCCCCTATAAGCTCCCTATGTTAAAGACGCTGATGACATTTGTGCGCTTGTTACGGACGGGTTGGGTTTTGATCCGACATGATGCTTTGGTGCCGGCGGAATATGCCAAAATGGTGCCGTGGCCAGTGCGTTTCATCGGCGCGATTAGCCGAATATTCTCTATCGGCAATCGCAAGGGCAATGCCGGCGAGCGCTTTGCGCGGGCGCTGCAAGACCTCGGCCCGGCCTATATCAAATTTGGCCAAATCCTTGCCACACGCGGCGATATGTTTGATCCGGAATTCGCGCGCGGCCTTTCTGTACTGAAGGATAAAGTCCCGCCCTTCCCGATGAAGAAATCGGAAGAGATGCTGGCCGCCGAATGGGGGGCGCCATGGTCCAAACATCTGGCGTCGCTATCCGAGCCCATCGCCGCCGCCTCCGTCGCGCAAGTGCATAAGGGCGTGTTGCATACGGGCGAGACTGTGGCCGTCAAAGTTCTGCGCCCGAATATCACCCAGCGCATGACCCGCGACATGGACACCATCGCTATGGTCGCCAATCTCGCCCATGGCGCTGTCCCCAATCTGCGCCGTCTGCGACCTAAAGATTTTGTATCTGAGGCCCGCCGCGCCGTGATGCTCGAACTTGACCTGCGCCTCGAAGCTGCCGCGCAAAGCGAGTTGGCCGAAGTGGCCGAGGATACGGGTCTGTTCCGCGTGCCGGCTCTCTATTGGGATTTGGTCGGAAAAGATGTCCTCGTCAGTGAATGGATTGACGGAACGGCGCTGTCTTCCGACGCCATTCTTGCCCTGCCCGAGGCGCAGAAAAAAACGCTCGCCACCAAAGTCATTCAATCCTTCCTCGCCTCGACATTTGAATATGGCGTGTTTCACGCGGATATGCATGAGGGTAACCTCATCATGGATGCGGAGGGGCAGCTCGTCCTGCTCGATTTCGGGATTTTGGGCCGCCTCGGCGAAGAGGAAATCCGCTTTGAGATTGATACGCTTTATGGCTTCCTCCAACGCGATTATTACAAAATCGCGCAAGTCCATTTCGACATTGGCTATGTCCCGCCCAATCACAGCGTCGAAGAATTTGCCTCGGCCCTACGCGCCGTGGGCGAGCCCATTTTCGGCAAGCGCGCCGAAGAGGTGTCCATGGCGAAAGTCCTGATGCAGCTGCTGGAGATCACCGAAATCTTCGACATGGAATTACAGCCGCAACTCATTCTGCTGCAAAAAACAATGATGCAGGCCGAGGGCGTGGCGCGCCGTCTCGATCCGGAATTTGATATGTGGGAAGCCTCCCGCCCCGTTGTCGAAAAAGCCGTGCGCCGCGAAGTCGG
>JAHDFA010000021.1 GCA_020628495.1 Hellea sp. | reverse complement strand
AGTGTTGCGCCCATGATGGATTGGACGGACCGACATTGCCGTTGGTTCCACCGCCAACTTTCTGCGCATACACGCCTCTATACCGAGATGGTGGTCGCCGATGCCGTCATTCATGGTCCGCGCGATCGCTTGTTGGCGCTAGATTCCATTGAGCATCCCGTGGCTTTGCAAATTGGAGGAAGTGATCCCGATAAACTTGCCAAAGCGACTGAAATTGGGGGCAGCTATGGCTATGATGAGGTCAATCTGAATGTGGGTTGCCCGTCGGACCGCGTACAAGCCGGACGGTTTGGCGCGTGTCTCATGGCTGAACCGGATTTGGTGGCGGAGTGTTTCAATGCGATGAACGCGGCGACCGAAGCGGAGGTTACGGTTAAATGCCGTCTCGGCATTGACGATCAAACAGTCGAAGACACACTGCCGAATTTTATTGAAACGGTCGCCGGGGCGGGATGCAAGACTTTCATCATTCATGCCCGCAAAGCATGGCTAAAGGGTTTATCGCCCAAGGATAATCGTACGATTCCGCCAATCGATTATGACTTGGTCCATGCCATGAAAGCGAAATATTCTGACCTTGAGATCATCGTAAATGGGCAGCTCACAGATGTTTCACACGCTGCTGAGGTGATAGGCGGTGAATTAGACGGCGCAATGTTCGGGCGGGCCGCTTATAACACACCTTGGATTTTAACTGAGGTTGATAAGGCATGGTTTGGTGCTGAAAAGTTTGTCCCATCCCGTTTGGTCATTGCCGAGCGTCTAATTGGGTACGCAGAAGGTCGGCAGGAGAATGATCGCTCGACCAAGGCTCTAGTCAGACATGTTATGGGATTATTTGCGGGACAGCCCGGCGCACGAATTTGGCGCCGTACGCTTTCGGAAGGGTTGGGGCAGAAACGCTTAACGTCAGATATTCTGGCTGAGGGCTTGGCCGCTATGCAGAGCTTACAAGAAGCAGCCTGAATGGACATCATTCTCCAAAACTGGACGCTGATCTTGGCGATGCTGGCCGTTGGCGCAGTTGCGGGATTAACAGCTGGGCTATTCGGAATTGGCGGCGGCGCGGTGATGGTGCCTGCGCTCCATTATGCTTTTTCTGAACTTGGCGTTCCCGATGATATTGTGATGCATTGCGCCGTCGCGACGAGTGCTGCGGTCATCATTTTGAACGCAATGCGCTCGACACGCGCTCACCATATAAAAGATGCAGTCGACATGACTTTGGTTTGGCCAAGGCCGTCATGGTGGCAGAGTTACGGTCTTTGGATTGGGATCGGTGCATTTGCGGCAGCAATATGGATTGCGCCGCGTTTGTCGGGTGAGGTTTTAACGCTTTTATTTGCTGTGATCGCAGTATTCGTTTCTCTCCAGTTCATTTTCGGAAAGCCCAGCTTTGTTGTCCGTAAGTCAGTTCCGCGTGGCCCCGCACCCATCTTGGCAGGCGGCAGTGTTGGTGTTTTGTCCTCGCTGATGGGAATTGGAGGCGGGTCTCTCTCCGTGCCGCTGCTGACGCTATGCGGCGTGCCAATTCATAGGGCTATCGGTACCGCCGCGGCCTTTGGGTTGTTTATCGCGGTTCCGGCCACAATTGGATTTATCTTAAGCGGATGGGGCGTTGCGAACCGGCCTTTTGGGTCGCTTGGCTATGTGAATGGATTAGGTTTCGCGCTGATAACGTTTGCGGCTTGGCCAATGGTACCGTTGGGCGCGAAACTGGCGCATAGAATGGACGCGGGTTTGCTGCGCCGTATTTTCGGGATTTGTTTGGCTTTGGTCGCGCTGAATATGGCGCGAAAAACCGGACTGTTTTAATAGCGCAACAAGAGGGCGTTGGGTGTCGCTTTGACTTCCTGCAATTGACCGAGCCACGTCATGCCCAGTAGAGAGACATCCAGGCCTTCTTTCACAACTAATGCGTCGACATCGCGCAATATGATGCCGCCTAAGGCGACTTGATCTAGTGTGACTCGCGCGGCGTAATTCCGTCCGCCTGCGGTACTGATCGGGACATCATATCGCAAATCTGATTCCCGCACGCCGGCTTTGCGAGCATCAGCAGCGGTCAAAGCGACTGCGGACGCACCGGTATCGACCAAGAAATCAACATAGCCGGAGTTTACACGGCCTTTATAATGATACTGTCCTGATCGCCTGTCTTTCGGAATCGAAACGACTGAGGCTGAGGCTGAGGGCTTTGATTTCGGTTGAGCTTTCGAAGTTGTAGCGGTCTGTTCTGCTGCTTCTTCCTGTGCCTGAGCAACAGCTGCGTCGCGCGCATTTTCCTTTTGGTCCAGATAAAGAACCCCGCCAATCGCAACGCCCGCGATAAGAACTGTGTTTGTAAGAAGTTTGGCCAACATAAAATTTCTTTACAGGACAGAATTTGAAAAGAATTTAAGTTTTGAACGCGGTAAGACATCATCTGTAATCAGGGTTAATTTTTTGATTCGACCTGATTGAGGCATACGCATGACTGACCCTAAACCTATTGAAAAACCTTTTGAGGATATCCGCGATCTGATTGGCTCAATGCCTGTATTGGAGGCGGGAGTAGACTGTGAGGTTGTCGCGCAAGCCGGATCACTCGGACGAGGTTTGCGTCCAATTGGCCGCTTGGAAGCTCCATTGGTAAGAATATCAAAGTGGCAAGGTGCGCCTTTGCCGGTTTTGATGCGCCCGCTTATTGCTGTTTTTGCGGGTACGCATGGTGTTGCGGAACATCTTGGTTATGAAGATGTTGTCGCGGCCTCCAAATCACGGGTCGCCAGTTTAACGGAAGGCAAAGTCGCCGTTCGAGGCATTGCCGGAGAGTTAGGCTCAGCCTTTAAGGTGTATGAATTTGGCTTGGACTATCCAAGCGCGGATTTCACGAAAACTGATAGTTTGTCAGAGCGCGACTGCGCGGCAGCGATCGCATTTGGTATGGAAGTTGTGGCGGAAGGGGCCGACATTATTGTTCTGGGTGCTGCAGGTTTGGGTGCTGCAACCGCTGCGGCAGCCATGAATATTGCACTCTATGGAGGGGCCGCAAATTATTGGGCCGGTGGTGTAGGGGCAGAGACCCGCATTCAAGCTGTGCAATCCGGAATTTCAAAACATAGCGGACAAACATCCGATCCGCTTAATATTCTTCGCATCTTCGGCGGGCGTGAAATCGCAGGATTGGCCGGCGCCATCCTCGCGGCAAGACATCAGCGTATACCTGTTCTGCTGGACGGTTACGTCAGTTGCACCGCGGCAGCAATTTTACATGCAATTGATCCGGCCTCCATAGATCACTGTATCGCGTCTCATCTTTCGGCGGAGCCGGCGCATGATGCACTGTTATCAAGATTGGGTCTCACGCCGGTCGTAGATTTGGATATCAATATTGGTGACGGCACTGGCGGTGCACTGGCTTTGGCGGTTCTGAAGGCAGCCAGCGCCGGCCTCTCGAGTTTAAAGGCCTAATATGTTTAATCATCCTGATTTTGACGGACATGAAGGCGTTCATGTCTTCAGCGATGCCGGGAGCGGTCTGCAGGCTGTAATTGCCGTCCATAATACGGCACGTGGCCCCGCGGCTGGCGGGACGCGTCTTTGGTCCTATGCGGATCCCAATGACGCGGTAACGGACGCTTTACGCCTTTCTAAAGCGATGAGCTATAAAAACGCGATGGCGGGTCTTTCACTCGGCGGTGGGAAAGCAGTCATCCTTCGCCCGAACACAAATTTTGACAGAATTGCGCTCTTCGAAGCCTATGGACGGGCCGTCGAGTCCGTTGGCGGAAAATACATCACGGCGGAGGATGTCGGCGTATCACCCGATGACATGCGCATAATCAAAACGCAGACCGACTTTGTCGCGGGTCTTGATGATGGCCCTGCCGCGTCGGGGGATCCGTCACCTGTGACGGCAGAAGGTGTTTTTCGCAGTATCAAGGTGGCTGTTCGGCATAAAATGAGGCGAGGCTCGCTTGAAGGCCTGAGAGTCGCCGTTCAAGGCCTGGGGCATGTCGGTTACGGCCTGTGTAAACACCTCCATGCCGCCGGTGTTCACTTGATTGTGACCGATATTAATCAAGCGGTGTTAGAGCAGGCAAAAACTGAGTTGGGTGCCGAGATCGTTGAGCCGGATGTGATTCATGCCGCTCAAGTTGACGTCTATGCGCCGTGTGCTTTGGGCGGGGCTATTTCAAAAACAACGCTACCGGACTTAAAGGCTTCAATCATAGCCGGCGCGGCTAATAACCAATTGGCGACGCCCGATATGGGGGAGGCATGTCGCCAGCGCGGGATACTCTATGCGCCAGACTATGTCGTGAATGCAGGCGGAATTATCAATGTCGCCGCGGAAGTCAGCGGAATTTATGATTCTAATTGGGTGAGGACAAAGCTGGATGACCTTGAAATCACACTGGAAACGATATTCGATATGGCCTTAAATCAAGACCTGCCTACGAATATCGTTGCTGATAATCTGGCCCGACAGAGGCTGCAAAATCCGGACTAACATAGCTATTCTTCCTGAAAGGTCAGCGGTTGACAGTCGGATCTGAGCCCGATGACGCGCCCACGCCGATTTTGATGGGCGATTAGCTCAGCGGGAGAGCACGGCCTTCACGGAAGGTATTAATGGTTCAATCTCAGTGTCGCCCACCATGACGAACCTTCAGACCGGCTTGTATTTCATGACGTCAATATAAGCATTGATATTGCTTGGTACTCGACTTCTGTGTCATAAACTGCAACAAATCTGTCACAATTGGTAACAGCCCGTGAGACCCCATTATCTATCATTATGTTATGAGGCCTGAACGTTTTGGATGACTGTTAGGGTCGTCTTTACATCTATAGTTAATAGCTTATTGAGCCAGAGTTTTGTGAAAGCTGCGCGAGCGGCGGAATACATGAGTTTTTGATGCCCCAAGCCGACGTCGATATTGAGACAAAACCCTTACCCACATCTCGCGAAATCCCGATTAGACACGGTGATTTTGAGACATTGTGTGATGCGTTGGATTATGCAGCAACGGGCAAGACCGGGTTCAATTATTTCGATGGAAAAGCCCGCTTGAAAGAGACTCTCTCTTACGCGGAACTGCAGATCAAAGCCAAGGAAATGGCGAAACGATTGGTGCCATTTGCCGAAAAGAATGCTCGTATCGGCATTGCTGCCGTTTCAACGCCGGAATTCGCCGTAATGTTTTTCGCTTGTCAATATGCGGGTCTCGTTGCTGCGCCTGTGCCGCTCCCTGTTACGCTGGGTGGTCGGTCATCCTATGAGCGGCAGCTTCAACGTATGGCGGATACCGGGGATTTCCACGCACTATTCTGCCCTGAATCCATGGAGCCTATTATGCGCTCCGCACTGAATGATCAGGCCATACCGGTTATGACATTTGAAAGTTTGGAAAAGCTGCCCCAAGGCGACACGCTTCGTCCCTTTGGCAAAGATGATCTGTGCTATATCCAATATTCCTCAGGTTCGTCATCCTCGCCCAAGGGCATTATTGGAACGCAATCCTCCGTCTGTGCCAATGGTCATGGCATCACTAAGCATGGCATGAAAATCAACGAGTCAGACCGTGCAACCAGCTGGTTGCCCCTCTATCATGATATGGGCTTGATCGGCTTTATGATTGCCCCGACAGTATCGCAAATGACGGTTGATTTCATCGACCCACAAGATTTTACGCGCCGCCCCATTACATGGCTCCAGCTGATTTCTGACCACAAAGGAACGCTCTCCTATTCCCCGACATTTGGCTATGAGCTTTGCGTTCGCCGCTGGCGTGCAGACCGTGAACTGGATCTTTCCAGCTGGCGTGTTGCCGGTATTGGCGGTGATATGGTGCGTCCGGAGCCGCTGACTGAGTTTGAAGATTTGTTTGGTGAGATGGGATTCGGAAAAGGCAGTTTCACGCCGTCTTACGGTCTGGCAGAAACAACACTGGCGGCGACTTTTGCGCCGCTGGGTCAGGGATTGAAAAAGCACACGATTGACATGGCCCGCTACACGCGCACCTCTGAAGCGGTTGAAGCGTCTGACATGACCCGCGAGGAAGACCGCCGGACATTTGTCGCCTGCGGCAAAGTCTTGCCCGACCACGAGATCGAAATTCGCGATTTCGACAATAATATACTGGGTGAAAAACAGGTTGGGCGCGTTTGTTTGCGCGGACCGTCCGTCTCGCCGGGTTATTTCCGCAACACGCAAGCTACTGAAGCTTCATTTTTCAAAGATGGGTGGCTGGATACGGGCGATGCCGGATATTGGCTTGAAGACCAATTGGTCGTGACGGGTCGGTTCAAGGACCTTATTCTCTGGCATGGCCGAAATATTTGGCCGCAAGATATTGAGTGGGCCGCTCAGGCCGCTGCGCCGCATCGTTGCGGCCGCGCATGCGCCTTTGCGATTGGCGGCGCAGGAGATGAAAAAGACATTATGCTGCTTTTGGAGTGCAGGACGCGCGACCCAAAACTTCTGGATGAGATTTTTACGGCTGTGACTGCGGCAATTCGTTTAGAAGTTGGTGTTCCTGTGCGTCTGATGCTGGTGCCGAAATCTACTATGATTATTACAAGTTCAGGTAAATTGTCTCGCGCCCGTGTAAAAGCAAAATATCTGGAAGGCGGAATCATTGATTTGCAATCTGAGACACCGCTGACTGTGGTCTCAAATTCAGGCGATGCGGGCTGACCACATATCTGGACGTGCCCCGTAACGTTTGGTATCGCCCACCAAATTCTTGATGGGACGAATCCATGAGTGCACCGACTAATTCCGAGATATATGACAAGATTTGTGAGCTGCTAAAGCCTTACAACCCGAAGAACCATCCGATTGAGCAGTCTTCCGGCATAATGTCTGACTTGGAAGTTGATTCTGTCGCCGTATTCGATTTGATTATGGAGTTGGAAGATCATTATGATATTTCCATTCCAATGGAGATGGTGTCCGACATTAAAACCGTTGGCGAATTAGTGGCAGCGGTGAAAGGGCTGACGGCTTAAGTCGTTAATCCGAAGGGACGCTATGACAAAATTATTCGACAAATATGCGCCGCTTCAGGCACGTGTTGATATGATGATGAAAATCGGGGCTGATGCGCTGGGCGTCAAATTTGACGACATTCTGTCCGCGACGCGTGGGCGAATAGGTAATCGCGAAATTTTACTGGCCGGAACGAATAATTATTTGGGCCTGACCTTTGACGAAGACTGTCGCGCGGCCGCAAAAAAGGCCGTGGATGACCATGGGACGGGAACAACAGGATCTCGAGTCGCCAATGGGACCTATGCTGAACATACGGATCTTGAGCAGGCGATGGCGGCGCATTTCAATATGCCATCCTGCATTGTCTTTACGACCGGATATCAGACGAACCTCGCAGCGATTTCAGGTCTCGCAGGGGATAAGGATGTCATCTTCATGGATGCGGATGCGCATGCTTGTATCATTGATGGCTCCCGTTTGACCAATGCCTCCACTATTCGTTTCCGTCATAATAATCCCGAAGATTTAGATAAACGATTGCGCCGTCATGGTGAGATTGAAGGCGGGAATGCGCTGGTTGTAATTGAGGGCATGTATTCCATGTTTGGCGACATTGCGCCCGTCGATGAATTCCTCGACGTCACCCATCGTCATGGCGGCTATCTCTTTATCGATGAAGCGCATAGTTACGGCGTATTTGGCCCGACAGGCTGCGGCATTGCAGAGGAGCAGGGTGTGTTGGATCAGGTTGATTTTATCTCCGGGACCTTCTCGAAATCACTGGCGTCAGTCGGTGGGTTCTGTGCGTCAAAACATCCTGAATTCGAAATTACGCGCAAAGTCATGCGCCCCTATATGTTCACAGCATCTGCAACACCTGCAAATATTTGCGCGGCGCGGGTTGCCGTCGATAAAATTAAGTCCGGTGGGCATTTACGCGATAATCTTAAAGCCCGTGCGCAACAATTACATGCCGGATTGAAGGCTCTTGAATTTGATTTATGTGCCGATCCAAGCCCGGTTATCGCGGTGCGCCGCCCGAATGAAGGCGTTGCTGCAATGGAGTGGAACTGGCTGATGGAAAACGGGGTCTATGTGAACCTAGCCGTGCCGCCCGGAACACCGCAAAGTTCCAGCTTACTCCGAATATCCTTGTCTGCTGCGCATACGGAATCTGACGTACAAACCATCATTGATGCTTTTGCAAAAATGAAAGCGAGTCAGGCCGAAATTATGTCAGGCATGATGAGCAAGCTTCAAGCGGCGGAATAACCTATTTCAACGCGCCTTCGCGCCAAATTTTCCAGAAAAGCGCGGGTGAATGCAGAACAGGATGTTTGCGCTGTGCTGGTGTCGGATTGAGTTTTACGCCCGAATGATTCTCAATTTTGCGCGCAATATAATCAATGCCGCCATCGAATGTCGCTGCGCCCAATAACACGCGTAGGGCTGCCGCAGGTTTTCCCAGAATGCGTCGAAACATCCAATTGCGTGCGGCGCGGGATTTACCTCTCATCGGGAGTGTGAATTGTCCGTCAGCGTTTGGCGCGCCGTAAAGACCCGTCGTTATTGCGGCATATCTGTCTTCAAATCTTGCGACAATTTCCACGCTGCGGCCTGTTGAACTTTCCGGCCTTAGCTCTGTGCGGTAACTCTCGTAAAATCCGCGACCCCAGAGCTCTGATGCGCTCGCTTGACCGTCCAGTAGCGGGGCCGTTGCGCCTGCCATTGTCTCAACGGCGATCACACGGGCCGCCCAGACGCGGTCCATTACTGAATCATCTTTCGCCCAGAGCACGGCGCAGGGTTGGGAGAACCGGCCCCAAACCTGACTCAGAAATGCGCGAGGGCTGCATCGTTTTTCAAATTCAGAAAGGCTGAGAATGCTGTATTTACAAGTCGAGACCGTTCCGTCATCGGAGGTGTGCTCAACATAATAAACTGCCGGCGGAATAAAGCGATTGATAAGCGCGCGGGGGCCGCTGCCGTGTGTTTTGCGATAGCTGTCCACCAAAACGTAAAAATCCAGCATTTTTTCTGAATTATCCAGCTCCCGCAGAGAGCTGCCATAATAGACCATAGCCTGGACACGGCCCGCATGGCGGTTGCGAATGATATCCATCACCTCTGTTACGCGCGCCGGTGGGTCGAGCGTTTCCGTCTTAATGATGTCCAGCACAGATTTCATATCACGTGAGGAATGTCACAGGGCGCGTTGCGCGAACAGTAAACTTACCTGACGGAATTGAAAGAAACTCCCCGTCGAGGACAATGTCACCCGTATAATGGTAGCGAATTTCTTCAACGCGTTTGGAATGCAGGCCGTCCGGACTGCGGTCTTTGCCTTTCAAACCCATCCAGAGTTGAAGAATATTCTTCGCCAAACCTTTATAGCTCTGATCGACCCATGTGATGCGTAGAGGTTCTTCTCCGTCGCCCCAAAAAGGATCCAGCCCCATGATGAGGCTTGGGAGGGTTGTCACTACCGTACCAAGATGAGGGCCGTCATATAGCCCGTCCATGCAGACTGGCGTGATCTGCATAAGCGCATCATCATCGCCGCGTACACCTTTTAGAATCCCGCCCAAGACGGCAGCAGACCCGCCAATACCTTTGCGGTGCAATTCTCCCGTTGTGTAACGCGTAATTTGCGGAATGGCGCCTGTTGAGAAGAGAAAGCCTGCATAGCTCGGCCCGGCACTGTCGATGATATTTAAAAGCGGCATATCCACTGCGTCCATCGGCCCGTCCAAAGCAGCTTTTACAAATTGCGCCCCGGCGGATTTAAGGCCGATATTCTTGGCCACTTGATTTGTCATACCGCCGGGCACGATAGAAAAAGACGGGAAGGAATCAAATGCCTCCATTTGATATAAGAACGCAGATATGACCCCTTGGACGGTGCCGTCGCCGCCTTCAATCACAACATGGTCGACACCGTCCTTTGCCGCGCGGGAGACGGCGGAAGGCAAGGCGTCAAACGGATCCAATGAAAAGCACTTTGTCCCACTTTGTTTAGCAAGCGGCTCCAATACGGAGCCTTTACGAGAAACCCGTTCTGAAAGCTGGTTGACGATGAAGAGCCGGGTCACGCGCGTGTCGCCCTAAAGCGTTTCCGTGCGCAGGAGCATGTAGGACCCTCCAAGGCCGAAAACCAGCAACGGTAAAGCAATGGCAGGCCAAACGGCGACACTGCCGGACGCGGCGAAAGTGGCCATGGCACCGTCAAAAATCAGAAACATAAAGGCCATAGTGATGCCCAAAATCAAAGTTTTATTCCCGGTATCTTCACGGCCCGTGCGCTGCATTAGCGCGGCGCAGGCTATCAGAAGCAGAAAAGCCGCTAGCGGCCGTGTGATTCGGTGCGCATGCCAGAATTTATAGGCAAAACTGGGTTTAGAGCCGCTATTCCCGCGTTTGGAAAAATTCCGCATTTCAGACAGGGATAAATCCCGAGGTTCCGCCGCCAGTCGCGCGATGGAGTTGGGGTTCTGACGTGTTTCCCATATACGGGTCTCTGTGACAGACTTAAAAACACGTGTTTCTCCATCCGCACCTTTGACTTCGAGTTCTTCAATCCCGCTTAACTCCCAATTTGGCTTTTTATATGTCGCTCGCTCTGCATGCCAAATGCGTTCAACCCGTCCGTCATCATCGCGAAAGAAGAAACGTAAATCGCCGAGCTCGTCATAATTTATGCGTTGTGTGGCGCGAATAATCCGTCCGCGATCTTCCAGCCAGAGCGGGTTGTCTGATGTAATATTTTTGATTTTATATTCCCCTATTCCCCAACTTTGCAGTGCGCGAACGGCCGGGGCCATGGCGATGTCAATAAAGAGAATTGAAATCAGCGATGCGCCAATCACAGCCGGGGTCAGCAGGAGAACCTGTTTCGTCGCCGAGATTCCAAAGCCGAGAAGGGCGACGAGCTCGTGATTACGTATTAATTTCACAAAAACCATCAAAATGGCGACGACAAGCGTGAAGACAAAAATACGATCAAAAATGACGGGTGCCCGCAAAAACATATAGCGGAAAGTATCTGAAAATCCTCCCCCGCTTTTGACGATATCAGCGCCATTTGCGAGACTATCCAGAAGCCCGATAAGCGTCAAAAAGCCGAAAACCAGGGTCAGCCAAGTAATGACAAAAGTCTTCGATATGTAGGCCGCTAGTTTAAACATCGCGGTTGACATGCCTGCGATGTGTTAGAGACTGAATTGCGGAGAGTATCTCACCTTTTATATGCCCAATCCAATGCGAAAATGAGGTGAGGGGCGGTTGACCCATTTTATAAGCGCTCTTCCAGAACAGGAAAAAAGCGAAGATCGCGACCACAAGGATAATCCCCCAAATGCCCAGCCAAGGCGGAATTTTACCCGCAGCCCCCAATGATTGTCCGAATTCCAAAGCTTTTTGCAGCGAAACTAAAAAGACGACTCCGACAAAAATCCCGGCGGAGGAGGGGTTGCGCCCATAATTTAGTCCGAATGGAACGGCAATGAATGGCAGCAAAAGCAACAGAACTGATTTCGAAAGACGCAGATGCAACATCGCATTATTCGTGTTCTTATCAATCGGACTGTCCAAATTGCCCTTGCGATCTGCAAAGAGCTCCAATGAGGTCATTTCCCGCTCATCATCACCGCGTAGTCTATATTCATTTACATCTGCAGGTCTGGAAATTGACGTTCCGTCTGCTGAAACTTGGCCGGAGAGCGTGTTTCCCATGATTGGAAAGCCTTGACCCTTAGCAAGGTTTAGAACGGGATAACCTTCTAATACATTGATTTCACCAATGCCCGCCGTCGTAATCCTGTAGCTTTTCAGCCCGTCAGCCGTATCTTCACCTTCTTCATAAATGAAGACCGGGCCGATTTGGCCATCTTTCCCGTCCGTTCCGGCGAAGAAGGTTTGTAAGTCGACTTTTGTAAAAGTGCCTTCCCGCAAGGCCGCGGTGAAACTTTGCTGCTTTACGCGATCAAATGTCTGGCGATATTTATATCTGCCGACCGGTTGCAAATAGCCTTCCACAAACATGGTCAGGCCCGACAGAAAAATTGCGAGCAGGATAAAAGGCTTGGTCATATGAAACAGGGATACGCCCGCGCCCAGAGCAGCCGTCAATTCAGATGACTTGGATAATTTATCAATCGTGATGATTGTTCCGAGTAGGAGAGCGATTGGGACCGCCATCCCAAGATAATAAGGCAGCAGGTTCACAATCATCCGCGTCGCATCACCACCGGGATTTGTCGAATTTGTAACAATTTCGAAAATGCGAAGCAGACGTTCGAGCAAGAGTACGCAACAGGCGAAAACCACCAATCCACCGATGCTTAATGCGGCATTTTTGAGGATATAGCGGTTAAGTCGGCCCATATGACAGGTCTGTGATTACGCCTTTACGCTTACGGGTGTTATTCCCATATAATGTGGGAACGCCCGATTTTGGGCTTAATATGGCTTAGGAAAATGGTGCTATGAAATCAAACACCTATCTGACAAAATTTGCTAACGCTTTTGTCATGCTCGCGCTCATATCTGCGCCGACTCTAGCCATGGCTCAAAATTTTGGTGATGACGATGATGAAAAGGCTAAAGATACACGCTCTGCCATAGGTATTGAGACGGGGCTGGAGCTTTATCCGCGTGACAAAGATGACACTTGTGTGCCCGGCGCTCTGCAGATTCGCGTGAATGTTCATAATGTCTCTGATGGCGGTATTTTGAAGCTGGAATTATTTGGGGAGAATAACTTCCTAAAGCGCGAAGGAAAACTGCGCCGTATTCGCGTACCTGCGCAGAATGGTCCGCAAAAAGTTTGCATCAACCTGCCTCTACCCGGGGAGTATGCTGTCGTTGGCTATCACGATAAGAATGGCGATCGGCGTCTTAAAAAAGCGTGGAATTTCAAGCCGAAAGAGCCATATGGTCTCTCAAGAAATCCTGAAATAAAGTCTCTCCGCTTGCCGAAGTTCTCTGAAACGGGATTTTACGTCCCGATGGAAGGCATAGATATCGACATTCATCTGGTTGACCTTTAGCCCTCATACGGGAATAGCCGTCCGAATATGTTTCGGGCGGGAGGGACTGTGTCGGTCGCCACACATCAAGTAGATATCGTTAAGGTGCAAACGCCCGCGCAAGTGAAGCGGTTTTTGGCTTTGCCTTATGATATTTATCGCGGGCAGGCCGCGTGGGCACCTCCTTTGCGATTGGAGCGGGCAGACCAACTCGATCCAAAGAAAAATCCGGCCGCGCGTGACCTTGATCGTCAATTGTTTCTCGCCGTCTGCGGTGGACAGGATGTAGGTCGGATCGCGGCTTTTACGAATCCGGCGCATGACAAACAACATGATACAGAAACGGCGTTTTTCGGATATTTTGATGGAATTGATAACTCCGATGTCCTGGCATTGCTTTTGGATTCAGCCCAAAATTGGGCTATCGCTAAGGGTCGCACCCGCTTGGTCGGCCCCGCGCAGTGGAGTGTGAATGAAGAAGTTGGCCTGTTGGTCGATGGGTTCGACACGCCCAATGTTGTGCTGATGTCCTATGGACGCCCATATTACGCGCCAGCAGTCGAGGCGGCAGGATTTACAAAGGCGATAGACATGCTGGCCTTTCAGGCGAATCTGAATGAAGGATATCCCCGCCCGAAAATGACCCGTATGATGGTGGATTACGCCAAGCGCTCTGAAGCCATTACGTGGCGCACATTGGACGCAAAAGATTTTGACGGCGAAATCACGCGCGCAATGCATATATTTAATGATGCATGGTCAAAAAACTGGGGGTTCTTACCCTTTCCGGATGACGCTATTCAACATCTTGCCAACGAAATGAAACCGTTGATTGCGCCAGACCTATTTTTGATGGGCTATATTGATGGTGATCTGGCAGCATATCTCTGCCTCCTGCCGGATTTAAATGAGCTTGCAAAGGGGTTTGACGGTAAGCTGTTGCCCTTTAATTGGGCCAAATTGATATACCGACTTAAAACCCAAAAAGCGAAACAAGCGCGTATCCCGCTCATGGGGTTACGACAAAAATTTCACAACACACGCAAGGGTCTCGCCTTGATTGCTGCATTATGTGAAGACTCGTTTGAAGCCGCTCGCCAAGCGGGCTTTACCCATTGCGAGTTGTCATGGATTCTCGAAGACAATGAGGGTATGATTTCAATATGCAAACAGGCGAGCGCCAAGCCCTACAAAACCTACCGCATGTATGAAAAACGGATTGGGTGATGACCAAAGCGGTATTGATTTTAGCTGGCCAGCGCGCGGGCGTAGCAGACCCGCTTTGTGACGCGGCAGGCGTGTCGCATAAGGCCGAAATCTCGGTAGCGGGCATATCTATGTTGGACCGCGTGATTGCAGCATTGCACACAGCCGGATTGAGCAAAAATATATATATTTCAGGCTATTCCGGAAGTGCGCTCAACGAAGTCGAGAGCGGAGATGGCCCGGCCGACAGTGTTGCGCTTGGATTGTCGGACATAGATCAATATCCGTGTTTGGTCACAACATGCGACCATGCGCTTTTGACCGCCGAAATGGTGCAAGCCTTTGTCGAAGGGGCCGAAGCTGCAGGGACCGATATTTGCGTCGGTCTTGCAAGTAAGAGCGTTATTCAAGCGGCTTATCCGGAAACGCAGCGGACTTATCTCAAATTTTCCGATGAAGCTGTTTCAGGCTGTAACTTATTTTACATCGCTAATGAGGACGGTTTGAAAGCTATCGCATTTTGGCAATCCGTCCAGCATCTGAGAAAAAATCCGCTTAAACTCGCCCGAAAGGTTGGCGTGGCTGTTGGCGTGAAATATGCGGCCGGGCGATTAAGCCTGCAGGCCGCATTCGACTATGCCTCAGATCGCATTGGTATTACCGCAGCGCCTGTCCTGTTACCCTTTGCCGAGGCCGCAATTGATGTCGACAAGCCATCCGATTTAGTGATGGTTGAAAATATTCTTCAGGTCCGTGCATCATGAGCCAACCTGATCTCTCCATACTATCGACCCGCAGCGTGGAAAAGCGCGTTGCGGCAAATACTGGCCTGATGGTGGGATCAAAAGCGTTAGCGGCTATTTTTGGGTTTCTGGGCCTTTTTATCGCATTGAAGTCAATCAGTATTGCGACTTTGGGGATCGTCTTATTCTTGCATTCATATCACTTGATGTTCGCACAATTGGCAACTTTTCAAGCCTGGCAACCGATGATTCGCTTTGGGATGGACGATATCCAAAATAAAGATGCATCCGGCCTCGCAAAATTGATGAAATTTGGCTTCAAATTAGATGTCATCTCCGCCGTCATAGCTTTTATTGCAGCTATTGCATTCTTCCCGTTCTTTATTGTTCTGCAGGATACTTTCCCGGCGATATTTGATAAGTTGCCGGATGATATAGATATGCGGTCACTCTATCCACTCGTCATCTTATATTGCTCGCTTCTGTTAATACGCTTGCGGGGTTCATCTATCGGCGTATTTAGGCTGTTTGACCGCTTCGATACGCTGGCCTGGCACGCCATGATTATGACGGGGGTGAGGCTTATCGGCGTGATAATTGCCGCCATGGTCGGTGCAGGGCTAGAGGGATATCTGATTGCTTGGTTTGTGGGGTCGCTTGTTGATTATCTCATGCTGCCCATTCTCGCGGGTTTGGAGTTGTCAAAACGCAAGTTTCTCGGTTCGGTATGGCGCGCAAAAAGTTCTATTTTCAACCAACGCAAAGGGGTTTGGCCATTTGTTTGGAAAGCAAACATAGATTCTTCTCTCGCGGCCTGTAACGTACATCTTCCCGTTCTGCTGGTTATGGGTGTCTTTGGGCCGGTTTGGGTGACGGTTTATCGATTGGCAGAAGAGATTGCGAAACTCCTGTCTGAGGGCGTCAAACTTTTGGATCAGGTAATATATCCTGAGCTCGCCAAAATGGTGAGTGCCGGTGAAGCGGCCAAAATTTGGCGACTCGTTATGCGTTCGGCGTTTATTTTGTTGTCATTTGGGGTGACAGCCTCTCTCATTATTTGGCTCTCTTTGGCGTCGATATTGGAGTATTTTTCACTGGAGGATTTTCGTGAGGTCGCGCCGCTTGCGTCACTGTTGGTTACCGCTGCCGCACTGCTCGGCATGGCGGCTCCACTCTATCCTGTTTTATATGCAACCAACCATCCGGAGCGCGCAATTTATGCGCGTGGTGCAGGCGTTTTTGTATATATCATATCTTTCTTTGCACTCAGCGCTACGATTGGTCATATGGCCCCCGGTTGGGCCGCAATTGCCGGGAATTTGGTCGCGGTTGGTTTGGTTATGTGGCTCGCGAAACAGGCTTTGAATAAAATCGTGAAACAACAAGATGGTATCGACGTCATCGACACGGCGGCCGCGCCGGGCTTTGGCTTGATCGGTGAAAGCGACGCACGAATTTGGGGGCTGCCGGTACGTGAATGGCAAACCCGCGCTTTTAAAAAAGCCGGAGCGGATGTGACTTTGCCTTTAGCTATCGACGATCGGGGTGTGTGGCATCACATAGATTGGATTATGAGTGCAGAGCTCTCCAAATCTTTCACCGTCACGGATCGCTTGGCCCTGATAGAGTCCGGAACAATAGTAAGCTTGTCATCCGCGACCCAGGCTGAAGCGAAGGCCTTGATTGGTCATGATGCCAATGCGCTCGCCGGGACAGATTTTAAGGCCGCTGCGCCGTCAGACGTCAATGACGGCTATATTAAATCCCTGCGCAAGCAGGAACCGCCCTACGTTCTTGATACCAAAACCACACCTATCCTCAATATCATGCGCCGCCAGTTCAAAAGCTCCTATAAGGGCATCACGGATTTTGTGACGAAGTGGTTTTGGCCCGTTCCGGCCTTTTATGTCACGCGCCTCTGCGCGCATTTGCGTTTGTCCCCAAACCAAGTCACGACCATCGGTTTTGTCCTGATGTTGGCGGCAACTTATTATTTCTGGAATGCCCATTGGGCGCTGGGCTTCCTTTGCGGCTGGACTATGACATTCCTCGACACAGTCGACGGGAAACTGGCCCGGACAACAATGACATATTCCAGTTGGGGTAATATTTACGATCACGGAATAGATTTGATCCATCCGCCTTTCTGGTATTGGGCTTGGTTTATTGGCTTGGGCGGCGCTTATAACCTCTCCGATCCGCTGTTCATTGCGCTGCTCGCGATTTGGGGTGGGTATATCGTTGACCGGGTGATTGAGGGCATCTTCATGCGCCAGCATGGATTCCACATTCATGTCTGGACGCGATTTAACTCCGGCTTGCGTTTCTTTATCGCTCGTAGAAATCCAAATACATTTATCATGATGATAGGGATCATCCTGACGGCTATTTGGGCCGGTGCGGGCCACTGGGCGTTCCAGCTTATCGCCATCTGGACTTGGGTTTGTATCGCAGCAAATTTCGTGACTTTGATAGCCGGGTTGTTCGCAAAACGTCCGATTGCCAGCTGGATGGACGCATAACTCCATGCAGCGTTACGCCGTTTTCGATTTGGACGAAACCATAACGACCCGCGGCACATGGGGGCGTTTTGTCTCCCAAGCCGTGAAGGGGCATCCTCATAAATTTCTGGGTTTATGGATTCGCGCGGCCATTGGACAGTTAGTCTATAAGCTAGGCCCGAAAGAGCGGATATTCGTTAAACGCGGCATGTTGCGGTGGAGCCTTAGCGGGAAATCCCGTGTTGAGTTGCAAGCCCTCGCCGATAAATTTGCCGATGAAGAGATCCGTTCAGGCATTCGTCCCGGCGCGTTGATGCAGATTGCAGCCCACCGCGACGCGGGCGATTACATCCTTATTGCCTCTGCAGGCGCTGATATTGTGGTTGAGGCCATTGCGAAGCGGCTTGGCATAGACACTGTCATTTCAACAAAACTGGCGTGGACCGGTGAGGGTGAGAACCAAATCTGTGCGCGCCATTTCGGGTCAGAGAATTGTTACGGCCCGGGGAAACTGGTCCGGCTTCGGAAATGTTTGGAAACATTTCCTGACTTTCAACGTGAGCACGCACATATAACAGTGTATTCTGACAGTCATTCCGACTTGCCCGTATTAAAATTTGCGGACAAAGGCGTGTCCGTCAACGGGGATAGCAAATTGCTGAAAGCGGCTGAAGTTTACGGATTTGAAACTGTTAACTGGTCGGTTTGAGACGCGTAACTTTTTGAGGGCTAACATGCACGCCATAATTCTTGCCGCCGGGCGCGGGTCACGTCTTTTGCCGCTGACAACGGATCTGCCAAAATGCTTACTGCCAATCGGCAATACGTCCGTTTTGGGAATGCAGCTGGATACATTGGCTGCGCACGGTATTAAGACTGCAACTGTGATTACGGGCTTTAACAGCCATATGGTCAAGGATGAAATCAAGGCCCGCAAGACGGGGCCGCGTGTGAAAACGCTCTTCAATCCGTTTTTCCAAGTGGCTGACAATCTGGCCTCTTGTTGGATGGCGCGTAAATCAATGCGTCAGGACTTTCTGCTCATCAATGGTGATACACTGTTCTCTCCCGAGCTTCTGCAAACCGTTCTTGCGGCTCCGGCGAAGAATATTTCCGTAACAATTGACCAAAAGGGCTATTATGACGGTGATGATATGAAGGTGACATTGGACGGTTCTCGGTTGACCGCAATTGGGAAAACGCTTCCTCTAACGGAAACCGACGGCGAATCCATTGGAATGCTGCGTTTTATGGACGCCGGACCAAAGATTTTCCGCAATGAGTTAAAGCGCCTAATGAAAACATCTGACGGCACAAAAAGCTGGTTCTTATCCGCTATTCACGGTTTGGCACAATCCGAGCAGGAGATTAGTACCATCAATATTAAGGGCGCAGATTGGTCTGAGTTGGACACGCCTGAAGATTATGAAATTTGCCGATCCCTGTTCGGGGATTCCGAAACAGCCCGAAAACGCTTCGCAGTTATCTAAATTGTGATTTGAGGGCAGGGCTCTTTCGAGCCAAAAGTGCGTATGTCTATCGGAAACGCATTGCTGCACAAACTCATGACGCGCTTCGTCTCGGCGGGCACTTTAACCGTTCATTTGCCGGACGGTCGTTCGACCACTTATGGGCCGGGCGGGGAGCCATCTGCCGCCATTCGCATTACGGACCCTAGACTCCCGCTCCAACTCGTCAAAAATCCGGAACTGGTTGCCGGAGAGGCCTATATGGATGGCCGCTTGGAGATGGTCGATTGCACAATCTATGATTTTCTGAATGTTTTTGCGCATAATAAGGACGGTCTGCGCAAGGGGCCGCTAAGGTCAAAAGTCAAAGCCTGGCAAAAGAAAATCCGCCGTTGGCATCAACGTAATCCGCGTGCTGCCAGCTCGGCTAATGTCAAAGCGCATTATGATATTTCAAATGATCTTTACCGCCTCTTTTTAGATGCGGATATGCAGTATAGCTGCGCCTATTGGCCGTCTTTGGATATCACTTTGGAAGAGGCGCAACTGGCAAAGAAGCGTCATATTGCGGCGAAATTGGCCTTGAAACCGGGACAACGGGTTTTGGATATTGGGTGTGGATGGGGCGGTATGGCAATCTTTCTGGCGCAGGAATATGACGTGGATGTTGTCGGCGTTACATTGTCAACCCAGCAGCATGAATTGGCGCTGCAGCGTGTCAAAAATGCCGGATTGACAGCCAAAGTCGATATCCGGCTGCAGGATTACCGTGATGTCGAGGGAGCCTTTGACCGCATTGTATCGGTCGGCATGTTCGAACATGTCGGGCTTGGCCATTTCTCAGAATATTTCAACGGTATTCGTGATTTGTTGACGGATGACGGCGTGGCGCTGATCCATTCGATAGGCCGCAAAGGAGGCCCTGGAACGACGGGGGCTTGGATTCGCAAATATATCTTCCCGGGGGGATATTCTCCCGCTCTGTCAGAAACCTTTGCCGAAATTGAAAAAGCTGGCCTCTGGGTAACCGATTGCGAGCTCTTACGCCTGCATTATGGGTACACATTGGCAGAATGGAGCAAAAGATGCGAAGCGAATAAAGAAACTATCATTCAAATGATGGGAGATGAGTTTTACCGCATGTGGGAGTTTTATCTGGCCATTTCAGAGCTCTCTTTCGTCCATGGCAAACATATGAATTTCCAGATACAGCTGACAAAAGATGTAAATGTGTTGCCCATTACACGGGATTACATGGTGGACGAAGAACGCGCGCGGGGGTAAAGCCCGCGCGTTATGGCTAATCCTGTTGAAAAACCCGCACATTTGAAAAACCCGCGCAGGGCCTTTGTGAAACGCAATGGTAAAAAACTCGTGCGCAAAATCGCATCATTTCAAAGTCGCCAGTCCAAAGTTCCTGACACACCGAAGCTCTCAAATGATCATTTCGATTTTCTATCTCGATTTACCGAGAACTGGGAAACGATTCAGGCGGAAGCCCGTGAAGTCCTGAAATTTCGCGATGCTATTCCGACTTTTCATGAAGTCTCGCCGGATCAATATCGCCTCTCGACGGAAAACAACTGGAAAACTTTTGTTCTGTTCGGCTTCGGACAGCGTTTGGAGAAAAATGCCGCGCTTGCACCGAAAACGTCTGAAATTCTGGAATCCGTTCCCAATCTTCAAACCGCCATGTTCTCCATCCTCGCCCCCGGCTACCATATCCCGGCCCATAAAGGCGTGACAAAGGGTATTTTACGGGCGCATCTTGGCCTGATTATTCCGAAAGACCGTGAGAAATGCCGCATTCGTGTCGATGACACCATTACGCCGTGGAAAGAGGGCGAGATTTTCGTATTTGACGATACTTATGAGCATGAGGTCTGGAACGACACCGATGAAGAGCGCGTGATTTTGTTGTTCGATTTTGACCGTCCTATGAAGTTGGCGGGCCGGATTTTAAATGCGTCTTTCTTGAATATAATGAAACTGACGGCATTTTATCAAGATCCGAAAAAGAACCTGCAAACTGCCGAAGATCGATTGGAAGCGGCTATCCGCAAAGCTGATGCCAATATGGAAGCAATGAGCGATCCGGCTGGCTAATGCGGTTGTAAAGATAGAACCAGTCGTCCAATCGGACGGTTTGCTTCAATGTAGCCGTTATCGTCATTGGCGGCATATTCTACGTCAATAATCTTGGCATAGTCTCCGGATTGGACGAGATAACGTCCGCTCTCGCGCAAGGCTGCTTTATCAAAAATCAAAATTGTTCCAAGCGGGAAATCCGAATCCAAAGGCGCAGTTACCGCCAGCATCTCGCCGCCGGCGACACTCATCGTGACATAATCCCGTGCTTGGGCCTGTTCCAATTCATCAATATGTGTTGGCCATTCGAATATCGGGATATTTCGGATGGGTTTCGACAAATGTCTGTGCGCCGGATTCTGATCCGCAGGTGACAGGCCTGAGAGCAGCCAAACGGGATCGACACCTAATTCAAAGGCGATAGAGGCGAGGGCGGCTTGGCGCGGGACATGCCCGCCGCGTTCCCAATTCGCGATGGTCGGCTGGCTGACCCCGCACCCCTTAGCGAGCGAGATTTGGGACAATCCAAGCTCTTTGCGGCGCGATTTCAAACGGTCCGCTAATGTGGCTCCATTTGCTTTCACAACGCTCTCCCTCGTTTCAAAAGCAGAATAAAAATATCTAATGTTCACATCAAAGCAAAAAAATCACGAAATTGCGCAGTTTTGGCTTTTCACTGTGAATAACTTAGCTTAATGCCCCGTGGCAGTTAGGTAGATACAGGTCAATGTGAGCCCGCATATAAACTGCAGTTCTCACAAGGTTACTAAAAATTTATAAGAAAAACCTATTATTGGGATGAAATTCTCCCGGGTTGTTCTTATCTAATGCCTAAGGGATAACAGAAATTCGCGGGTTCACCAGGGACGGAGAATTCGCACAGATATAAGAGGGCCTTATGAAAGGTGACTATTGCACGCGCGAAGGCGCAGAACGTTTGAAAGAACAAATCGAAGCTTATTGGGCAGAGCGTGGACACGAAGTCCGTGTGAATTTGGTCCAAGGTGGCTTTTTGGCGTCTATGCGCTCTGCCCGCACAGATGTCCGCTCTACATTGGTGAACGGTGTTCCGGCCAAGTCGACAGAAAACTTCGGCTAGAGCAACTAATACACTCTGGCCGCTACCCGTAGCGGTTTATAAGGGTCGGCACGATATCGCGAAACCGCGATAACCGTGTTCCGGCCCTTAATCGTATCTGGGGCACAGGTGTATAACCGAATGTCATAAGTATGGCATAGGCTTTAGCGTTATGTGCCGCACGCATATCGGGCCAGCTATCGCCCACCATCACAATTCGCGAATAGTCGCGATGTCCCGCAGCTTCGAAAATATGATCCGGTGATGGCTTTTTACGCTTGGGCTCATCGCCTCCAACCGTTCGCACAAAATGCTTGTCCAGATTTAGCTTGTTCAATATAGGCCGCGCAAGCCAGCCTGGCTTATTTGTGCAAACGGATAGCTCAGCCCCCAAAATTCGCAGCAGCGACAATGTCTCCTCAACGCCTGAAAATGGTCTTGAGAGCCAATCAAGAGTCTTGGCGTAGCGGTCCAAAAACTCCGCCTGCATTGCGTCGATATCTGCCTCTGACGCTGCATCATTCACATCCTGCAGCGCATCCATAATCATCCGGCGAGATCCATATCCTACCGCGCTGCGGGCTTTGCGGTAATTTACCGGTCCGTGGCCCCGCCCGGCAATCACTTCGTTGGTGACACGCACGAGATCCGGCGCTGTGTCGACCAATGTTCCGTCCAGATCAAAGCAAATGCTAAGACCGGAAAGCGGCCGGGTTATGATTTTTTTCATATGCGTCTCGATTCTTCCGTGAAGTCATACGGATGATGCGCTAGGGCGAGCAGGGAGTTCCTAGAAGAGGTAGCACAGCATGACAACCAGACGGGCCGCAATCATTCTCGCCGCAGGTAAGAGCACGCGGATGAAATCATCGCGCTCAAAAGTCCTGCATCCGGTTGGCGGACGTCCAATGATCGACTGGGTCACGGCATTGGCGCGCGGCGCTGGCGTTGAGAAAATTGTCTGCGTCGTCGGTGAGGGCAATGCGGATGTGCGCGCCGCAGCAGAGGCGCAAGGTATGGATATCGCGGTGCAGGAACCGCAAAAGGGCACGGGTCACGCCGTGCAATGCGCGAAAGAGGCACTGGCGGATTTTGAAGGCCATGTCGTCGTGCTTTATGCGGATACACCCTTAATTTCCGGCCCGGCTTTGTCGCGCGTATTTGACGTTTTCGATACGCATGCTGTGGCGATTATGGGTTTCGAATCGGAAAATCCCGGCGCCTATGGCCGCTTAGTGACTGATGGTGCGGATTTGCACGCGATTGTTGAGGCGAAAGAATGCTCGGAAGAGCAGTTGAAAATCACCTTGTGTAATTCGGGCGTCGTTGCTGCGTCTGCGGCGGATTTGTTTTCCGCCTGTGACCGAATCACGAATGACAACATTAAGGGAGAGTATTATCTCACTGATATTGTTGAAATACTCCGCGGCGATGGCAAGAGCGCAACTGTTGTTCATGCATCGGAAGCCGAAGTCTTGGGTGTAAATGACCGCAGAGATTTGGCCGGTGCTGAAGCGGCATTTCAAGCTGTTATGCGTGAGGCGGCAATGAAATCCGGTGTGAGTCTTAAACATCCCGAGACCGTCTTCTTTTCCTATGACACCGTGCTTGAGAATGATGTGACTGTTCATGCGAATGTTGTTTTTGGTCCGGGCGTCACTGTGCGCCGCGGGGCGACAATCCATGCTTTTTCACATCTGGAAGGTGCGGATGTCGGAGAAGGCGCAAATATTGGCCCCTTTGCCCGCCTGCGGCCCGGCACCAATCTGGCCGAAAACACTAAGGTCGGTAATTTTGTTGAGACGAAAAAAGCTGTTGTTGGAAAAGGCAGTAAAATCAATCACCTGTCATATGTCGGTGATGCTGAATTGGGCGAAGGTGTCAATGTCGGCGCAGGCACAATTACCTGTAATTATGACGGATATAACAAGCACAAAACAACGATTGGCGATGGTGCCTTCATCGGCTCGAACAGCTCTCTTGTCGCGCCTGTCACCATTGGGGCAGGTGCATTTCTGGGCTCCGGCGGAGTCGTGACGAATGATGTGCCTGCAGATGCCTTGGCGCTGGCCCGGTCAAAGCAAGAGAATAAAGCGGGCTGGGGCGCAAGGTTCCGCGCTGCGCAAGAGAAACTGAAAGCGAAAAAAAAATGAGTGTCGTAAAAGAAAATGCCGCGCTGGCGGCTCTGGATTTTGTTGAAGACGGCATGATTTTGGGTCTCGGCTCCGGCTCAACAGCCGAAATTTTTATTGACCGTTTAGGCGAAAAGGTCGCCGGCGGATTGAAGGTTGCCGGTGTTCCGACATCCAAACGCACGGCGGAATGCGCGGTTGAGGCGGGTGTGCCCTTGATTGAACCTGACAAAGTTGACCGCATCAGTTTGACAATTGACGGCGCAGACGAGGTTGATCCGGGTTTCAACCTTATAAAAGGTGGCGGAGCTTGCCTATTGCGAGAGAAAATCATCGCCCATGCCAGTGACCGCATGATTGTCATCGTCGATAATTCGAAAATGGTGGATGTGCTGGGGCGTTTTCCCTTGCCCATCGAAGTTGACCCATTCGGGATGGCGCTTACGGCTGAACAAGTCTTTGATGCGCTGAAGTCTACGGGGTGTGAAGAGGCCCAAACCGTGCTGCGCCAGATGAAAGACGGCTCAGGCCCGCTCATTACGGATGGTGGAAATTATATCCTCGACAGTAAGTGTAAAGTCATTCCAAATCCTGCAGATACGGCTTTGGCGCTCAGCCAAATTCCGGGCGTCATGGAACATGGTCTGTTTATAGATTTGGCGGATGTGATTGTCGTCGGCGAAGCGGATCATGCGCGTGTAATCGAATTGTCTCGGGATTAGCGCGTCACTTTTCGGAGCCCATGACAGACTTCACAATCAACTGATTTGCTTAGTTGAAGTCCCGCCATCATAGAGCCCTTCGGCTCGTGAGCATGTGTAAATTAAGGACCATTCATATGGCTGATTATGATTTTGATCTATTCGTTATTGGCGCAGGCTCGGGCGGCGTTCGGGCAGGGCGTTTGGCCGCTCAGCTTGGCAAACGTGTCGCCGTTGCCGAGGAAAGCCTGCCTGGCGGCACCTGTGTCGTACGCGGCTGTGTCCCCAAGAAATTCTTGGTTTATGGCGCGGATTACGGTGCCTCCATCCGCGAGGCTGCGCAATATGGCTGGACTGTCGGCGATGTGTCCTTTGATTGGCCAACTCTTCGCGATGCTATTCAGAAAGAAGTGATGCGCCTTTCAGGAATCTACTCCACAATCTTAGAGAAAAATGGCGCGACCCTGTATCGTGAGCGGGCGGAATTTGTGGATGACCATACGGTCCGCCTGACGACGAGTGGAAAAACTGTTACGGCAGAGACGATACTGGTCGCTGTTGGTGGTCGTCCTTGGGCACCAAATATTCAAGGCGCGGAGCATGCTATTGTCTCGGATGATGCCTTCACATTGGAGAGGTTACCGGAACGTGCTCTGATCATTGGCGGTGGTTACATCGCTTGTGAATTTGCCGGAATCTATGCGGGTCTTGGTGTGAAAACCACTCAAGTTTATCGTGGCGGACGTTTGCTTAATGGATTTGACTCGGAAATCCGTGACGAAGTCGGAGAGGTTCAGGCGCATAATAATATCGACGTAAAATTCAATATCAGCCCGACCGAGATCAAGAAAACCTCAGGCGGATATATCGTCACATTTGATGATGGCTGCAAAATCGGTACGGATCTCGTCTTTATGGCAACAGGGCGCAAGCCAAATACAGAGACTTTGGGACTCGAAAATGCAGGTGTAGACATCGATGCCTCCGGCGCAATCATTGTGGACGAATATTCTCAAAGCTCTGTCAAAAACATCTATGCGGTGGGTGATGTGACGAACCGTGTAAATCTGACACCCGTCGCAATTCGCGAAGCCGCCGCATTTGTAGAAACGGCGCTGAAGGGTAAAAAAGATGCCTATGATCACTCCAATATTGCCAGCGCCGTTTTCACGCGCCCGCCTGTTGGGACAGTCGGTTTGACGGAAGGCGAAGCGCGCCGTGAATTCGGCGATAAGGTCACGGTCTATACAACGAAATTCCGCCCGATGAAGAATACCCTATCCGGCGATCCGCAGCGTGTTTTCATGAAGTTGATAACGGAGGGCCGCAAAGAGAGAGTCATCGGCATTCATATTGTCGGCGATGATAGCGGTGAGATGATCCAGGCCTTAGGGATTTGCGTGAAGGCCGGATTGACGAAGAAAGATTTCGATACAACCTGTGCCGTCCATCCGACCATTGCGGAAGAGATTGTGACGCTGAAACCACGTGAAATAAACAAGACAACCGTTGTGACTTAGCGGGCGCGGAGAGTTCGC
>JAHDFA010000020.1 GCA_020628495.1 Hellea sp. | reverse complement strand
GGCCGCGCGGCGCACGCTGGAAATCGCCACGGCGCGGGAGCTGGCGGCAAAGAAAAATGGTCAAACGTGACGCCCGTCACGCGCGCCGTGCGAATCCCGTTCTATAGATGAGATCCCGAAACGGGGCGTATCGGGACCCCCGGTGCGGCGGATGAGGCGACGTTGATTCCCCAACGCGGACATTCGCCGCACCCTTTTTTAACGGGGGTGGGAAACCTCCATTTCCCTTCCAGTGACGGAGGATGAACCGGGGCCGGCTGTGACCGGGGCCGGGTCATCCTCCCTTTTTAAGCGCCCTTTTTCAGAGATCTGCGCGCATAAAAAACCCGCACCGGGCAAAGCACAATGCGGGGTTTCATATTCGGTTCTGGCGGAGCCTATAAATCCAGCCCGGCAACCGTGAAATTATCCCAGGCGCTGCCCGATTTCGTTTCAGGCGCGGGGGGCGATGGCGGAATTGCCGTTGCCTTTTGCGGGGATTGCGGGGTGACAACCGCGGTCTCGGCGATTGTTTCCGGGGCGCTGTCCTCAAGCAGGGGTTCGTCGCGCAGCCATTTTACGGCGGCGTCGGCCTCTTCGGGGGCAAAGGCCATGAGCTCGAGGCCCGGAATAACGGCGCCTTCGACTTTGGCGGATGTGCGGATCCAGTTGCTGTCTGTAATCAGGGCGCAGCGGTCAATATCATGGGCGCGGCGCAGCACTTCGCCAACGCGGCGGAATTGCTGGCTCGCCTCGGCCAGGTCGGAAAAATTATCGGCCTGCATTTCGACGCAGAGCTGCAAATTGTCATTTGTGGCGGATTCGGATTGTACGTTTTCAATCCAGTCGAAAGAGGATTGGACGGTCTCCGATGTCATCGGACCGTTCACGGACATTTGGACGATTTGGTCGTCGAGGGTAAGCTCAAGGTTCTCGGTCTTGAGGGCTTGCATAGGGTCTCCTGTAAAGTTGCTATGCTTTAGGAGCGAATGAAAGCCGCAATGGTTCCGAGAAAGATGATGTTTTCGCCCGGACAAACACGCCCGGGCGAAAGGGGGATTTACATATCCGGCACAAGGATGTCTTCGCCTTCAGGCTCCATCATCTCTGTGTCTGACATATCATCGGCATGTGCGGCCAGTTCGGCCGCTTCAATGCCGCCCGATGCATCCGCATCATGGGCCGTAAATGTGGCGTCATATTCGCCGCCCATAACGATGTCTTTAAAGGTCTCGTCACCGGCCTCTGCCCGCATCACGGCAAAGGTCACAAATTCATCGGCATTCAAACTGCCGTCCTGATCCAGATCCGCTGCGGCAAAATCTGTCGCAACTGTATCAGGCGATGTGTCGAGAATGGACGTGCCTTCCTCTGCGTCCTGCGCAAAGGCGGGGGCAGCGAATAAAGCGGCGATAGCAATCGTGGTAAGCGTCTTGACGTTGGACATAATACTCTCCGTTTTCCAACACCTCCCCAGCGCATGAGGGGTGTGTGGCCGCATTCGCCCAATCACTCAAGTGAACGGGATTTAAGGTAAACGACAGGTAAATCCGGCCATATTTCGGCCCTGTTTGGCGCAAACCTCGCATTATATTGAAGAATACATGAACACATTTTCACCACAGCTTCGTAAGAATGTGGTAAGGCAACATTACAAGTTCAGCGAGAGCCCTGTGCCAAGGGCATAATCTTTCTGACGACATAGGCCAGAAAGGAGAGACAATATGCCTAAATCCATTTTTCATTCATTGATAGTTTCAGCTGCCCTCGGCACGTTATTGGTTTCACTGCCAATGCAGGTAAATGCTGCGTCAGCGGACGGTTTTGAAAACGAGATGTTCTCTCTAGAAAAATATTTTTCTCCGCGGCCCAGCGTAAACACCCGTTTGGATTATGATGCTTGGGATTTCGTACTCGGCGAGACCGTCTTATATATGGGCCCGAGCACACGTCAGCCGGCATCCAGAGTAGAGCCACAAATCGGTAGCCGTCTGCGGCGGGGGAACAGATCTCGGCTTAGGCTGGAAGGAAATAAAATCCTTTATGGCTTCATGACCAAAGATGTAAAATTGGAGATGAAGGCATATAAAGATGAACTCATCGCTCTGGGCAATGAATTAGACATTCCTTCTCTGCCCAGAAATGAACAATTGGCCTATTGGATTAACCTCCACAACCTCGTCCTTGTGACTACGATTTTGGAAGACCATCCCGGCCCCAAACGTCAACCCAACAGCATCCAACCAATTGAGGGGTCTGATGCGAAATTACATGAGGCAAAGCTAATCGAAATTGATGGTCACGCCCTCTCACTCCGTGACATCCGGGAGAATATTGTATTCCCGAATTGGAAAAATAAAGATATCCCATACGCTTTTCATCTCGGCTATCTCAGCTCTCCGTCTTTGGCGAATGCGGCATTCACAGGCACCAATTTACAGTCTTTGTTGGAAAGCAATGCCAAAGAATTTGTAAACTCGCTCAGAGCCTATGAGAAAGGAACGCTAAACCCGTATTTTCGCGACGTTTCGGCATGGTATTACCCCGGACTGGGCGCCGAACTGGACAGCTATTTTAGAAAGAGAATGCGTCCGGAAGTTTTTGCGGAATATCAAGCAAACGGAATTGAAAGAATTGGAAACCCCGATTTGAGTGTAGCGGACATGACAGGCGGACACGGCCGGCGGTTATTGGCATCAAACATCCAAACCTCTTCAACATCACGTTCAGCGCTAGGCGAAGACATTGACGATTTCCTGCGTGAGCGGAACGAGAAGATAATGACTCTTAGAAATGAGGACTGGTTCAAGCGTGGATGGGTCGTGATTGATGACACAGCAGAAGACGGTAAGGCCCCGATTGTAGAATAATTATCGATCAATGACTTTCTGAACATAGTCAAAAAAATTCGAAATAATTTTTCGATGGGTAACTGAACCGGATCATGGCTTTCGCGACGACGCCGTCGAGAGCTGTTGCGTGAAAGTTTCGAACCTCACGGCTCGTCCGGCTTGTTCCATATCGTCTTTGATTGAAACAACGTTTTCCAATCGGGAAGTTTTGTCCGCGCGCAAATCAATGGCAGCACCTGGACGGTTGACCAGATGCCGTTGCACTTCGGACTCGACGAGAGTTATGGGAACAACGCGGCCTTCGACAGAAATGGCATTTTCTGCGTCAACAACGATGCTGATGACTGCTGTTGTTACACCGGTGGGAGCCTCGCCGTCAGCTTGCGTAAAATCGACGGCACGCTCGTCAAGAAATACGGCGGTGACAATGAAAAAAATGAGGAGGATGAAAACGATATCAAGCATAGGTGTCATATTCACCCCGTCCTGATCTGACTGAGAGATACGGTTCAAACGACGTGACATAATCAACTCCTCTTATATATGTAACGTAATACTATTACATATATAGAGCAAGTCCTATTATTGTGTGAGATAATCAACTAATGCGAGGGCTTCTGGACTGTCCCATTCTGCCTCGCCCTCTAATATTCCGATTTCTCGTCCATCAGTGTTATAGATCACGGTCGTAGGATATCCGCGGAGCTGGAGATTGCCGGGAATAGCGTAGGATCCATCATGCCAAGGCTTGAGATTTTTGATGTTATTATCCGCAAAGAATTTGGCTGGCTCATATTTCGTGCGGTCGATGGAAATTGTTATAACTTGGAAATCATCTCCGCCGCGCAAATTCTGCAGGCGATCCAATGACGGCATTTCCTTTATGCAGGGGGCACACCATGTAGCCCAAACGTTTAGGACCACAGTTTTGCCGCGCAACTCTTCTAATTTGAATGTTGCCCCATCTGCAGAACTGAAAACGGTCGCGGGCGGCATAGGCGGCGCTTCCCGAACGCTTAGTTTTTTAAGACTGTCTTTGGCATATACATCTAACCCCGTTGCAGGGGCCTGACAGGACTGGACAATTACGAAACACACGGCGAAAAGCCCCATAAGTATGAGAGCGCGAATTGCATTGCCGAGCGAGAAAATTGAGGACGTCATGAACGACCAAATAGATAAGCCAAACGGAAAAGGCCAGAAGATGTGGGGGGGCCGCTTTGCCGCAGGCCCCGGCGCGTTAATGCAGGCAATCAACGTCTCGATTGATTTCGACCGGCACTTGGCCAAGCAAGATATAGCGGGCTCAAAAGCGCATTCCGACATGCTGGCTGCGCGTGGAATTATTACCGCGGAAGACCGAGATGCAATTCATAAAGGTCTGGACGAAATCGGCGAAGAGATTGCGGCAGGAACATTTCCTTGGTCTGCAGAACTTGAAGATATTCACCTGAATATCGAAGCCCGCTTGAAAGATAAAATAGGGGATGCCGGAGGCCGACTTCATACAGGCCGGTCCCGAAATGACCAAGTTGCAACGGATTTCCGGCTATGGGTTCGTGAACATGTCGAGCTATTTCAAAATCAACTGACGGCTTTGATATCCGCGCTTGTCGATCAAGCCGATGCACACGCGGATGTTATTATGCCCGGCTTCACCCATCTGCAATCTGCCCAACCCGTCACATTTGGTCACCATATGCTGGCCTATGCCGAAATGTTCGCGCGGGACCGATCTCGGTTTCAGGATTGCCATAAACGTCTCAATGAAAGCCCGCTTGGGGCCGCAGCTTTGGCAGGTACGCCCTACCCGATTGATCGTGACATGACGGCAGCCGCGCTAGGCTTTGAACGGCCCATGGCAAATTCGCTCGACGCCGTGTCAGCGCGTGATTTTGCGCTGGAAGCCCTCAGCGCTGCAAATATATGCGCAACGCATTTATCACGCTTATCGGAAGAAATCGTCATTTGGACCAGCGCACAATTTCAGTTCATTCACCTCACGGATGCTTTCACAACAGGCAGCTCCATCATGCCGCAAAAGCGTAATCCGGATGCGGCAGAATTGGTCCGCGCCAAAGTTGGCCGTATCATGGGCGCTTTGACGGCATTAACGATTGTGATGAAAGGCCTACCTCTCGCCTATTCCAAGGATATGCAGGAAGATAAGGAACCCGTTTTTGACGCTTTTGACGCGCTCGAATTAGGATTGGCTGCCATGGCCGGAATGGTCACGGATATGACCCCAAACAAGGAGCGTTTGGCAGAAGCTGCGGGCGCGGCGTTTTCAACAGCGACCGATTTAGCGGATTGGCTTGTTATGAATTTAAATATGCCGTTTCGTGATGCGCATCATGTGACAGGCACCATCGTAGCCATGGCGGAAAAACGGGGGCTGACTCTCGATGCTTTAAATCTTAAAGACATGCAAAGCGTTGAGCCGCAAATCACGGAAGACATTTTCAACGTGTTGACCCCGCTCGCCTCTGCCAGCAGCCGCACGAGCTATGGCGGAACAGCACCGAGCGAAGTTCGAAAACAAGTCGCGCTTTGGAAAACCAAGCTGGCCTAAATTTCTGAGGGACAACTCTTGGCCGAGAGGCTTAATATCTCTGTTATCGGACCCTCTGCCCAACTATCCGCATAGGGTTTGCTGATGGAGCTAGGCCGCCAAGCTAGGTTCCAGTGTTTTGTAAGCGGGTCGAATTCCGCGTTAAGGCCGAGAGTTTCTTCGGGGCTAACCACGACAATTCTGATCAAGCGGTCAGTATTGGCTGCAACGGCTTTCGCCGCTTCATGTGCGGCATTATCAGCCGCAATATAAACAGGCACTTCACCTGCCCCGAAATCATATGAAAGCTCACAGACCCTATCTTGCGCACCGCGAAAATTCGCCAAACGAAAGCCACGAGTTTTCACGCCTTCAGCAGGAATGGATTCCATTGAATTAAGACGAGCAAAAGCTCGATTAGCCGCACTATCAAATCGACGTTGTTTACTAATCGGAACCTGTAAGCGGTTGAGGACGGCGCTTGCACCGGATTTCATAGACCCCGCCGCGTCACTGACAACGCGGGCCGGAGCGGTCGCGATTTTGTAAGCCTTATAAACGCCAACGGCCGTTAAAAGGGCCACGAGCAGTATCATTGTCCACTTCACGGCTTTCCACATTTCCGTCCTATCGGGTTTTGACTCCGTCATTCTGCACCCTCTTTACGGTTCAGCTTTTTCATGCGCTTCGATGCTTCGATATTGGCGAAGGCACGTTGAGCTGGACTGTAATTCATCCATCCAGCTATATCGGCACGTGTACGCCCGCAGCCCGTGCAAACACCCGCAACAATATCAAGAGTGCAAATCAACTTACACGGACTATCAATGTTAAATCTCGCGCTCATTGCGTCAAGTTAACGCCCGCGTCACAGACTGCAAGCGTCTCAATTCTCAGACTGTGCGGCTTTTTCCCGCCGTGCGGCTTCGGATTTCGCAACATCGTCAGGATTAAATTTGAAAATCGCGTGCAAACGATAAGGTCCGGTAATGGTTAGCATATCCGCTTTGGACTTCTTTATATCTTTTAAACTGACCAGAACCGACTGCGAGATTGGAGAGGTGTCGACAGAAACGGGTTCACCGTTCCGACTGAAAAAGAACTCAGGTCTTGTCTTCGCGCCCTCAGGTGAGGCTATCGAGATACCCTTCAATCCCGGCACCGCAAACCCCAATCCTCCTGGAGCGAGACCGTTCATGATTTTGGAACCGTCTTTGGCTCCTTCTTTTATCTCATCAATCGTGAAATTGCCGTCCTGACGTTTGAACGGAAATGAAAAACTCATACTGGCTTCGGTCGAATCGCCCTCAGTCGTTGCAGCCAATTCACCATTCACCATGCGGCAAATTTCGCCTTTTTTTGACAGCGAAGCGAGCGTCTCTATCTCCGTCAGATATCCGTCAAGAACAGGCAGCATGACCTCTTGGTCTTCATATCTATAGCGCATAGCTGTCGGGTCAGCAGCTCCATTTATCCCCTTCAAACCGAGGGTGAATTTGGGCGTAATGACATTGGTCAGTTCCGGATTATCGCCATAGAAATTTTGCGCCACATTAACGAGGTCTTTTGCTGACCGACAGGGCTCTCCCGCGAAAGCTGGCACTGCCCCCGCGCAAAGTGCTGCCATTAGGAGCGTTTTATTCAGCATTGGCTGCGTCGCCCATACCAAATTGGCGCATTGTTTTCGGTGACGGGACGGGCTGGAGATCATAAGCGCCTCCTGTAATCGTAATACCGTCCGCATCCATATCTTCTATATCGTCAAGGCTCATAACCCACATATCTTTGACGGTTTCGAGCTCAATCGGATTTTTAGTGTCACCCAATATCGCAAAAGCCGTCGGTACAGCTTTCCGGTCAACCATTTTAATCGCAAAATAGTCCGTATCCGGCATAAAAATCGCGAGCGCTCCGGGGAGCATTTTTTTATAGAATTTTTTTCCGTCTTTAGCCGCCTCTTTCAACTCAGCCAGATTGTGCTGCCCGGGCGTTGATTTGAACAGCGGCGATAAGCCCATCTCAAAATAGAGGCCTTCATCGTCCTCCGGACGATCTGCGCGCGTGGGATCATCAACACATATGTCCGTATCGGACCGGGTTGACGCTGCCTCTATAAAACTTGGAACAGACCCTGTTTCGCGTGAAAATGGCAAATCTGCGACCAATTCACCGTCTTTGGCAAGATAAAATCGATCCGGCCAAGTGCCGTCATCTTTGATGATGAACCTTGGCTGTAGCCGCACATCGACAATGTTGCGGTATTTCTCTTTCACCTCGGCCAGTTCACTGACCAATTTCGGGACGTCCTTAGCCGGGAAGCAGAAGGTTTCACCACGTAACTTTTGCGTATCTGCAAAGGCGGTCGAGACGCTTGTAATCAGCGCAGTGACAATAAATGGCAGAATTGTATATTTCATCCGACCTGTTTTCCCGTTAAGCGCTCTTTATGATGACACGCAAAGCCATGACACCCCACTCCCCTAGCAAGCTGAGCTTCAGCTTAAAAATGACGATACTGTCACTCTTGGCGGCGAGTATATTGTCCGGTTGTGGCATTCGAGGGACTTTAAAGACACCGCCACCACTTTTTGGCGAAGATGCGAAGGTCGACCCTGAACGTGTTCCAAATGAAGATTTGGATGCAGATGATGAGGATGACCTTGGTCTTATAGATGAAGACCCGCTGGAAGACGTCTAAAACATGCGTCATTTCGATTATCAAAACGGTGAAATGTTCGCCGAGGATGTACCGCTGTCCCGCATAGCAGGAGAGGTCGGCACGCCCGTCTATGTATATTCCACAGCCACATTTACTCGCCATTACCGCGTTTTCGCAGATAGCTTTTTGGATACGAAAGCCTTGATCGCATATTCCGTGAAGGCAAATTCCAACATCGCGGTCCTTGCTACTCTTGCCGCGCAGGGTGCCGGAGCGGATGTGGTATCGGGCGGTGAGTTAAAACGCGCACTCACGGCAGGTATCCCGGCCAATAAAATTGTTTTCTCAGGTGTAGGGAAAACTCGCGCGGAAATGGGGGACGCCCTAATGGCGGATATTCGCGTTTTCAATGTGGAGAGCCTCGCAGAACTTCGCGCCTTAAACGAAGTCGCTCTTGAGCTAGGCAAAAACGCGCCGGTTGCCTTTCGCGTGAATCCGGACGTGACAGCGGGCGGACACGCAAAGATTTCAACCGGAAAAAAAGAGAATAAATTCGGCATTGCATGGTCACGGGCTGAAGAGGCTTATGCCGAAGCGGCCAGTCTGCCCGGCATTCAAATTGTCGGTGTCGATGTCCATATTGGCAGCCAGATTTCAGACCTGGCTCCATTTGAAGCTGCCATCATTAAGGTCAGCGGCCTTATCAAACGCTTGCGCGCAGCCGGTCACACTATTTCCAGCTTCGATATTGGTGGCGGATTGGGCATTCCTTATGGAAACAACACCGCAGTGCCCCCTCCGCCATCTGAATATGCGGCGCTGGTCAAACGGCTCACGGCTGATTTGGATGTGGAAATGATTTTCGAACCTGGTCGCATGATTGCAGGCAATTCCGGAGTTCTTCTATCGGAAGTTCTTTATGTGAAGCGCGGCGAAGACCGCGATTTTCTGATTATTGACGCCGCCATGAATGATTTGCTCCGCCCGGCCCTTTATGACGCCTATCACGATATTGAACCGGTTATGCAGCCGGATCTGGACAAGATCGAAACTTATGATGTCGTTGGGCCGATTTGCGAAAGCGGCGACACCTTCACAAAGGGACGCGAAATGCCAAAGCTTGAAAGCGGTGACTTGATTGTTCTGCATTCCGCAGGCGCATATGGCGCGGCGCAGGCCAGCCAGTACAATACCCGTCCACTTGTCCCCGAAGTGCTTGTCAATGGCGATGAATATGCCGTCATCCGGTCACGACCATCTGTTGAGGACATTTTAAAAGCCGAATCTATGCCGGACTGGCTGACAAAACACGAAAATGTCACGGACATTTAACGCGACAGCAAAGCTGACACGATTATAGTCAAACCGATGTCAGAGAATCTGGACACAGTTTTACACGCTGCCGGGCGCCTCGTGAGGCGTGCGCAAATTCGCCTGTTCTGGGAACGCTATGCCCCAACCCTTGCGCCCGGAGCGCTAGCCATCGGGCTATTCACTTTCAGTGCATGGGTCGGAATTTTGCAATGGATTGGCGATCCGGTCAGATTTATTGTACTGGCCATTACACTTTATTTTGTATCGCGTTCCATTTTACAGGCCCTATCCTTGCGGCGTCCGTCAACATCCGATGCGCGCCGCCGCGTTGAACTCGACTCAGGACAGGCCCATCGTCCGCTAGACGTTTTGGATGACCGCCCGGCCTTATCTGCTGATGTTTGGCCGACCCATCAAAAAAAGGCGCTGGATAAAGCCCGCCTGCTCCGTCCCGCTGTGGCTCGGCCAACTCTGTCACCTATCGATCCTTATTACCTCCGCTACATTTTACCACTCATTCTACTGGCGACCGCGATTTATATGGCGGGATTTTCATTCGAACGACTGCGAAGCGCCGTTTCACCCGGCTGGCAGTCCCCGGTCCGCGCCAGCCAAATCACCTATGAAGCCTGGATTGACCCGCCGGCCTATACAGGCCGTCCGCCTGTTTATTTCAAGGACGGGGACGGGGCCGATGTCGCCGTCCCGGCCGGTAGTGAATTTGTAGCTCGAATTTCCGGAACTAAAACAGCTCCGCGCCCGCGACTAACACAAGGTTGGCGCTCGCGATTTCTGACGCCAAGCCGGCTGGGCGCTAAAAGTTTCGAAATCCGGGAAATTGTTTCAGATACATCTCAGATAGAATTTCGCGTCGGTCTCTCGCGCAAAGTATTCGCCCTGAATGTCTCAGATGATCTGCCGCCTGAAGTGGAGATCGTGGAACCGCCCAAAGCCGATAAGCGTGATCGCCTCGTCGTTGTTTACGATCTTACTGATGATTTCGGTGTCGAGAAACTGCAATTGGAAATGGCCCTCTTGACGGATCAGACGGACGAAACAACCGCTTTTGAAAACGTCACCATATTCGCAGACATTGCGCTACCGTCATCAGGTCAGACCTCTGTTGAGAAAGCCTCTGCCGCAGTGGATTTGTCCAAAACGCGTTATGCGGGACGTAAAGTTATCGGGCGCTTGGTGGCCACGGACGGTGCAGGCCAGACAGGTATGTCCGAACCAGCTTGGTTTACTGTTCCAGATAAGATTTTTGTCGAACCTCTGGCCAAAGCCATTACCGAGCAGCGAACTCTTGTCATGGCGGGCTTGGACGAAACCTATTCCCCACCGCCAAAACCTGCTTGGAAACCCAGTGATGGATATTGGAATGAATATGAGCCGCGCCTGCATTGGGACCGTGCCCCCGCCCCCATTCAGCGTGCTACGCTGCTGATTGAAGCCGTCACAGACGAACCAGCAGGATTATTCCAAGACCCGGCTGTCTATATGGGTCTGCGCCATGCACGCTCGCAAATGCGACACGCGGAAAGCATTGACGAGTTGCAAGGCCTGCCGGAGGATTTATGGCGGATTGCTTTACGGGCTGAATTTGGTGTTCTCGGCTCAGCCTTGGAAGAAATGCGCGAAGCTGAAGCGGCTTTGCGCGAGGGCATAGCAAGACGTGCTAGCAAGCGTGAAATCGACACCTTATTCGAACGCTATAATTTGGCCGTCGATGCCTACACAGAAGAGCTGCGCCGCAAAGCGCAGGAAGAGGGCAATGTTTCTGAAGGCAATAGTGGCGGCGGCGGACCACCAATGGGCAGTCTGGATGAGATCCAGGAATTGCTCAAAGCCATTGAGGACGCCAATGCGGCCGGTGATACGGAAGGCGCGCGCAAGGCCCTCGCCCGTTTGGCGGAAGTTCTCGAAAATATGCAAATCCAGCTATCTCAAGGCGGCGGCGGAGGTGGCGGCGGCGAGCCGTCGGGCGGCGACATGTCAGAGGAAGAAAAGAAGCAGCTGGAAGATCTAGCTGACCTGACGGGTAAGCAGCGTGATTTGCAAGACGAGACAGAGCAAGCTGAACGCAATGACCAGTCAGAAGAAGAGCTGGACCCGCAAGAATTGGCACGCCGTCAAGCCGAGCTGCGCGATCTTCTCGACAACCTTGGTGATACCCTGCCTGCGCAAGGCGAAGGAGACGGCGAGACAGGCAATGGCGAAACGGGTGAAGGTCAGTCCGAAGGACAAGACGGCACAAGCCCCGGTGAAGGCTCCGAGTCAGGAGCTGAACCCGGCCAAGGCACGGAGCCCGGCGAAAACGGCAAAGGCGGCCTGGCTGGGCTACAAGAGCAATTCGCCGAAGGTATCGGCGCGGCAGAAGGCGCCATGCGCCGCAGTGAAGAGGCGTTACGGCAAGGTAATTTGGCCGGGGCCGGACAGGCTCAGCAGGACGCTATTCGTGCCCTTCGTGATGCCGGGGAAGCCTTGGCCGAAGCCGTGTCCGAACAGCAAGGCGACCAAGAAGGCGATGACCCGCTGGGCCGCAGCGATGACGGGTTTGATAGCGGCAATGATACCGCCGATATTGATGACCGCGATAATGCCACCCGTTCGCGTGAGTTGCTGGAAGAATTACGCCGCCGCGCGGCAGAGCAACAACGCGAAGCCGAAGAGCGAGAATATCTTGAGAGACTTTTGGAGCGTTTTTAAGGCGGGACTATCCGTCCGGCACGAAACGGTATCTTAATTCCACGCCGTCGATTGGCGGGGCTGGATAATCCGTCTCAATTTCAACGCTCTGCCCTGCGTCAATTGTTCCGGCTTCAACATACCAATCTGCCAAGGGCTCACCGGATCGATTCTCCAAACGAAATTGTATTGGCGGCGCGGGAATGGTCTTGTCGGTCAAATTGACCACTGTCCCCGTGACCCGCAAAACGGGCTCCCCATCCACAGTCAAGCGTTGACTCTTCAACGCTCTAACATCCAGTCCACCGGCTTTCACTTCAAATCCGAAAGCCTGATAAAGACTCGCCGTCCGGGGGAAGCTATCAACGATTGCTTGTCGTTTGGCGATAACCGCTATCGCGGCAGCTGTCAGTATCAGGAGCGGCACCGCCCATATCAACCGAATGCTGCGTTTGCGTTTCGCCAGTTTCTCGGCATCGGCCTTGTTTCTTAGCAATGTGTGCGCCCCGACCGTGACCGATGAGTTCACTTCCGGCGAGAAGGGCAATTCAGGCTGCGGATCCGGTTCCTCCGTAATCAAAACGGTTTGATTATCTTCCAAAGCCAAGGCATCTGGGTCGACACCTTCAACAAACCAGACGGTTTCGCATCTGGCACACCTTACAGATCGTCCATTTGGGCCAATCGTGCCATCTTTCGCCATATAATTTGTGGAACATTCGGGACAGGTCAGTATCATAGCAGCTCTAACATCTTCCGAGTCAGTAAAAGGTTGTCTGCAGACCGTGCCACAACAGGCCCAAATGTCCAGTTTACCCGACCTCGTTAATTTTGAACGGGTGGCCCTGCGCTATGGACGCGGGCCGGAAGTCCTGAGCGATGCGACATTGGATTTGCCGCAAGGCAGTTTCACCTTTTTGACAGGCCCATCCGGCGCAGGGAAATCCACGCTATTAAAGCTCTGCTATTTATCCCTTATCCCCTCGCGCGGGCTCATTCGCATGTTTGGGCGGGATAGCGCCCTGCTGTCCAATCCGGAGCGTCAAGCCATCAAGCGCCGAATTGGCGTGGTCCTGCAAGACTTCCATTTGATTGAACATCTATCCGTTTATGAGAATGTGGCTCTGCCCCTGCGCGTCTCCGGCCAATCCAGAGCAGCTTATAATGATGATGTGGTTGAATTGCTCCAATGGGTGGGACTCGGCCACCGCATGCAGGCCTACCCGCCCACACTGTCGGGCGGCGAAAAACAACGCTGCGCGATTGCGCGCGCCGTTATCGCGAAACCCGACCTGTTAATTGCGGATGAACCTACAGGTAATGTTGACCCGGTCATTGGGCGGCGGCTTTTGCGATTATTTTCAGAAATGAACCGGATGGGAACAACTGTCCTTATCGCAACCCATGACACCCATCTGATTGACGAATTGGACGCTCGCGTTTTGCGTATAGAGGATGGGCGCGTTTTTAAAGGTAAACCGGAATGAGCCCCGCGACAGGAAATGCGCCGCAGGAAGCCCCGCTTTTGCCCGGTAAACTTCGCAATGGGCGAGCCTTGTGGGTGGTGTTGATTATCATGGCCCTTCTCGCAGGGTGTGCGCTTTTGTTCGCGCGCGGCTCAATGCGCCTGTCCGGAGATTGGCAACGCCAATTATCGGACACACTCACAGTCCAAGTGATGCTCGACGAAGCTGGTGCGTGGGAAGAGGCCACATCACGCGCGCGATATGTGCTGGGCGAAACGTTTCCCGGCGCAGATATTTCAATCGTCCCGCAATCCGAAGCGAGGGCTTTGCTTCAACCTTGGCTGGGAAATGCTGAGCTACCCGACAGCCTGCCCGTCCCGGGTCTGATTAATCTGACCGGAGAGAATCTGGCAGTACAAAAGGCGCAAACCGCGCTGGATGACGCAGGCCTGTCAGTCAATATTGATGATAACTCCCGCTACGCCAATCAGTTAAGCACGACGGCGCGGCGATTAGTGACCATTGGAATTAGCACGCTGGCCCTGATTTTATTGGCGGCTTTGTCCGTCAATATTTTCGCCACGCGGGCCGGCATGACGGCACAAAAAGAAATCATCCGCGTGCTCGTCCAAGTCGGGGCGAGCGATGAATTCATTGCCAAGCTTTTTGTGGGCCAAGCGGCGCGGCGAGGCACCTTAGGCGCAGCTATTGGATTAGGGCTTTCCGCAGTGCTCTGGCTTTGCTTGTCTATTTTTGGGGAGTGGGGCGGATTAGGCTGGGCGGGTTTTGCCGCAGGCGTTTCTGATGTCGTTTGGCTTATCGGATTGGGCATAATTTTTGCCATTATTTGTGCGGCCGCGGCGGGCGTAACAGCAACCCGGCAATTGGCGTTTGAGCGTAAACGCCTGTGAGACGCCGGAATAAAAAACACAAGTACCAACGCCCGCAATCCAAACGCAGAGGATGGGCGAGGTTTCTAACTTTTTTGTTTCTGGGCACGCTCTCACTCCTGCTCGGCGGTTTTATTGCCTTTGCGCAACATGTTGACCGCATCCAACCCCCCGAAACCCTTCCTGCCGCGGATGGAATTGTTGTCTGGACCGGGAAAGGCGGCGGACGTTTGCAAGCGGGTGTTGACCTTTTACAGGCAGAAAAAGGCGAAAGACTTCTGATCTCCGGTGTGCATCAGGATAATGGCGCGGCGCAGATTTCAAATGTGACGGGACTGTCCGCTGCATTGGCGGCATGTTGTCTTGATTTGGATTATGCCGCGAAGGACACAATCGGAAATGCGCGTGAGACTGCAAGTTGGGCAAAAGCCTTGGATTATGACCATATTATTCTGGTGACATCCGCTTATCATATGCCCCGCGCAAAGGTCGAAATCGCCTCGGCAGCCGGACGCATTCGGATTACTCCCTACCCCGTAGAACGCGCGGATACGCGAACATGGTATAAATCCGCGGATAGGTCGGAACGGCTGTTGCAGGAATATTCAAAACTGCTGCTCGCTTACGCGCGGGGCCGCGATGCGCAAATAGAACCGCCCGCCTTAGAGCCACTTCCTGAAAATTAGTCCGGATCAGAATCCAAAATACGGCGGCGAATGTCGCGCGTTTTTGCGAAACTATCCAGCAGCGCATCCCCATCATCCCAGCGAATAGCACGCTTTAAGGCAGTCAAATCCTCGATAAAGCGGTCCACCATTTCCAATGTTGCCGTCTTATTTGTCAGGAAAACATCCCGCCACATAACCGGATCAGATGCGGCAATTCGGGTGAAATCGCGGAAACCGCCGGCGGAAAACTTCACAACTTCTTTGCGCGTGACCGTTTCCATATCAATCGCTGTGCCCACCAAGGTATAGGCAATCAAATGCGGCAGGTGAGAGGTTGTCGCCATCACAATGTCATGACGGGACGGATCCATCACGGCGACATCGCTCCCCAGTTTTTCCCAAAATGTCGTGAGGTCTTCAACCGCCTTTTCATCGGCATTTCCGGGCGGTGTCAGGACACACCAACGATTCTCAAAAAGTGCTGCAAAACCAGCCTCCGGCCCGGAATTTTCTGTCCCGGCAATCGGATGACCGGGAATGAAATGAACATCGTTGCGCACGCGACCTGCCATAGCGTCCACGAAATGCTCTTTCACTGAGCCGACATCCGTCAAAACGGCTCCGGTTTTCATGGATGGCATCAACGCCATGGCCGATGTCGCAAGGCGGGCTGACGGTGTACATAAAATGATGAGGTCAGCCTGCGCGGCAAAATGATCGGCGGGCCCATCGGCCACGCCATCGGCGATACCCAATCGGGTAATGGTCTTACAAGCGGACTCCGATGTATCGGCGATATAGATTGTTTTACACTGCGCCTTTTCCCGGGCCGCCCGCGCAATAGAGCTACCAATCAGGCCGCCGCCGATAATGAGGAGGGTTTCAAAGCGCATCATATTATCCAATCGGGCGCGGCAGACATCCGATGACTTTGCGCTTCGGAGTCGGGTCAATATTGTGGAATCCGTCCAAACTGAACAACCGGAAGGCTCCGCTTTCTGCGCGCAGGATTGCCCCTTCAGGTGCCGGGCCATCATCCTTGACGCAGATTAGCGTTTGGTCGGAGCCGGACGGCGATAAAACTACATCTGCCACGGCAACCGCGCGGGGCCAATCGCGATGTCCCGTACGGGGTAGTCCTGCCAAAATATGCAGTCCTTCCATCGCTCCGCCCGGACCCAGCGCCGTCCACCAATTTATCATGCCGCCCGGAGGCGGTGCGGGCGACGGCAAGACGGCAACGCCTTCATCCTCGGCATAACATGCGGCCAAAGCCGCGCTGGTTGTTGGATATGTCCGCACATCCAGCGCAGCGCCAAACCTGTCCCGCACCAGCGACCAATTCGATAGTGCGTCCCCTTCCAGCGCGACATGCAAACGCATGGGGCCTTGCGCCGCAAGGCTGGCACTCATCAATTCCGCCCAGATGGTTGAAACCAAGGAGGACTGCGTGGCTTCCGCTTCAGAGGCAAGCTGGCGCACATGGCTATCTTCGCGCGACGGTCGCCAGACGCGCATGCCGCCTTTTGCTTTCCTGACTTGTGCTGACAGTTCCAATCGCTGCGCAATCAAATCGAGCAACGCCGTGTCCACGCGGTCAATTTCTCGCCTTACGGTTTCGATATTCGGAATTTCGTCAGCCATCAATTCGGTTCACACCTGTTTCACTGGCGCGCGTCCGGTTCATCGCCGGAACACCCGCAAATTTGGGTCGAGCCACTTTTTGCGCGTGACCGACGTCCGACGGCGCATAAAGACGCTTTATTGCTTCTACAAGCACAAGACCTGAAAAACCCGGCCAAACTGTTTCGCCAAACCGCTCTGCGCCTCGGACAATTCCGGTGCGGGTGAAGGCGCGAATGGGCGGAATATAGAGTGCGTTCGCCCCGACCGTCGGCGTAAACTTCGCACGGCGCAACGCCGCATTGAGTTGACGGCGCGAATAAGGACGCCCTGCTCCGAAAGGCAGGCTATCGGCCCGCGCCCACATCCCGGACCGATTGGCACAAATAATCACAATACGGCCTTCGGGGGCCAAAACCCGGTAAAGCTCTGCCAATGTTGCAGAGGTGGTTTCGGCCTCTTCAACGGCGTGAATGGCCAAAATGCGGTCAAAAACGGCGTCGGAAAATGGTAAAGCCTTCCCTTGGGTCAAAACGGTGGCAACGCCGCGGCGGCCTTGATGCGCAATCGCGCCTTGGCCTTCCGGCATGGCCAGAACAACACGGTTGGTGCCGGTTTCATAGGGTGCCAAATAAGGCCACGCATAACCATAGCCCAACACATTTCTGCCCGCCAAGTCCGGCCACAAACTTTCCAGACGTCGCGCGGCCATATCCCGCGCAGCCCCGCCCAATGGGCTGGCGTAAAATTCTTCCAATCGTGTTGCGGTTTCGCGCATAGGTTTGGCTTAGATTATGATGCGCGCTTTTGCCAGCTTGGTGCAGCAGACGGAATGCCAAACATGAATCCCTGGAGATAATCTATACCCAGACGCCGCAAGACTAACGCATCCGCACGATTATCCACCATTTCGGCAACAGTTTCGACGCCGAAAGTCTGGGCCAAATCGACCATCATGCGAACGAAAGTCTGCATGTTCATATCTGTCGCAATGCCCTCTATCAGTGTGCCGTCAATTTTGATGGTATCCGCCTCTATCGCCATTAAATTCTGAAAAGTCGTATATCCCGAACCGAAGTCATCAATGGCGAAATGACAGCCCAGAGTTCTGGCAGAATTGGAGAATGCGCTGGCCAAAGCAGGGTCATCCAGCGCGAGCGTCTCAGTCAGCTCCAGCGTTATATTTTTCGCCAACGGGCCGAGCGCTTTCAAAGTTTCGATATAGTCTGAACTTGCGTCCTCGTCTTTCACCGTTCCGGCGGACACATTCAGAGCCAATTGGATATCGGGATCTTGCCGCAATGTTTCTGTCGCTAATTCAAGCGCCCGCTTGTCCAATACAGCCACCAAGCCCAAACGCTCAGCCGCCATGATAAATCGGCCCGCACTGATAACTTCCCCGTCCTCGCGCCGCAGCCGCAGCAGGCATTCATAATGATGTAGACGGGATGTCTTGGCCTCTATAATTGGCTGATAGGCGAGCTGAATCCGGTGTTCATTTACGGCGGCCAAAATATCTTGGGCTGTCGTCTCGCGGGCCGAGCGTGACTCATCCATCGCCATACTGTCTTCATATTGGCAGAGCTGCGAGGCCCCTGCGTTATCAGTCGCGATACGCGACTGAGATAAAGCCTCATCTGCGCTTCCCGCTTGTATACGCATTTGCGTCGACCCGATCGATATCTCGGCACGCAGAACGCCATACGGCGTCTTAATGGGTGTTTGGTCTATCAAAATAAAGAGACGATCGGTAACAGCCTGCACGTCTTCCTTAGATGCCCCATAAAGAATAAGGGCAAAATCTGCCCCGCCAATCCGTCCCACGACATCGGGGGCTCTCCCAATCTCGGACAGGCGATTGGCGACATCTTTCAAAAGCCTGTCACCGATCTCATATCCGTAGATATCATTCACGTCCTGAATATTAGTCAGGCGAAGCCGCAACAGCGCACCATCGCTTCGTTGACGCTGTGTCAGAGCAGCAAGATGGTCCAATGTCCGCTTCAGAGACTCCGCATTGGCAAGACCTGTCAACCCATCATGGTTGGCCAGAAATTGCGCCCTGTCTTGCGCGATTTTACGGGATGTGACATTTCGCATAACGCCTTCAATGCGTGTCGGCCTGTCACCCTCGCCCGATATGCGGCGGCCATGTTCCTCAACCCAGATTTGGTTTCCGTCAAGACTTCGCCATTGATAAATGCATTTATACTCCGCGCCGTCCCAGCTGAGCTGCCGCATCGCCTTTTGCCGTGTGCGTTTATCTTCGCTCGACAGGCGGTACATCCAATCCGAATCTGTCTTGGGCAAATCATTTAATGGGTTTGCAAAAATTTTGGCCGCTTGAGAGGGTAAATTGAAATCTAATTCACTGCCGGGCGTTAGATGATATGGCACAGCGCGCATCAGGGACAACGTCACATCATCATCCGAGCCCGCAAATATGCGGCTCAGCCGGTCGCCTTTTCCGGCCGACCTATCCATGAAAAGAGGTTTGCGAAGGTTCAGTCACCAAAGCCATCCGCAACTGCAAAGTCCCGCCGCGCTGCCGCGATCGTCACCATGAAACCGGCCATAACATCTAAAAGTGACATGACCATAATCAGAAAAAAGACGGAGGTTGCAAAAGCGGGAAGCAGCAGAAACTCAACCAAACAGACAATAAACAAAATCAAGGAAAAGGCGTGGTTCATAACGGCCGCGCGGCCAATTCCTGTGGATTTGATGAGCTCGAAAAACAACATGAGAAGCGCACCTGAAACCAGAGCGTGACCCGGCGTGATGTGCCAGATTGCGCCGCTCGTCATCGGCACAGCAAAAACATCTGTATCCAGACGCAAGCGCATACTCTCAATCGTCGACAAAGTCGCGCCGCCCAAGGCCAAGATATTATAGACCACAACGGGAATAATCATCAGCGGAAAAACGGTAAAAAATCGCACAGCGCAAGCTCGAATCAATTGGGTTGTAAAACATTACCCACCCAACCGTTTACGGTGTGTTAACTTCTTAGAGCTCGTCTACACCGCCGGGTAATTTCATGCGTTTTCGCAACCAGATAACGCCGCGCAAATCCGCAATGCTGACTTTAAGGCGTCCGAAATTCGTATATTTGCTCTCGCCAAATTCACGGGCACGGTGGTTCACATCGGCAAACTCGATGGCATAGCCCTCGCGCAGCATCAGCGCCGGAATATAGCGGTGGATGTGGTCAAAATAAGGGAGCTCCAAAAAGGCCTGACGCCTGAATACCTTTAGGCCGCACCCTGTATCGTCTGCGTCATCTTTCAATAAACGTTTTCTGACACCATTCCCGAAACGAGATGCCAATTTCTTTGCCGCCGAGTCGATGCGCCTGGCCCGCCGTCCGCCCACCATGGCGAGCGTGTCCGGCGCATCCGCGCGTGTCAGTTGCGCATAAAGCGAGGGAATATCCGCCGGGTCATTTTGCCCGTCACTATCCAATGTCGCGATAACAGGCGCGCGGGCGGCCTGCACGCCGGACCGCACACCACGTGACTGCCCCGAATTCCGGCGATGGGACAGCACCCGCAAATATGGAAAGCGCAACTTCATATCCGTCAGAACCGCTTTCGTGTCATCCGTCGAGGCATCGTCGATAAAGATCATTTCATGCGGCATTGCGACCAGCGCTTTCGCGATTTCAGAAGCCAGATTTTCGACATTTTCTGCTTCGTTAAAAGCGGGCACCACAACCGAAATGAGCGGCTCAGCATTAACATCAAGATTTTTTTGATTATTCGACATATTTCGTTTCATGTCATGAAAACTCCGCTTCATCAAAGGCGAAAACGCTTTTGTGCGCTCGCCCAATAGGTTAGTCGCCATTTATGTTGGGACATCTCACAAAACGCCGATGGCACGTCATTCTCTTGACGGTATTGACACTGGCCATGGTCTTGCCGGGGCTGGCCAGCCTGCCCGTTATTGATCGCGATGAAGCACGCTTTGCGCAAGCCAGCGTGCAAATGGCTCAGACCAATGACCTCTTGAACATTCGATTACAGGATGAAGCACGGAATAAGAAACCTGCCGCCGCCTATTGGGCTCAAACAGCGATGATAAAGGTCTTTGCGCGGGATGGCGAGAACCGCATCTGGGCGCAGCGCCTTCCAAGCGTATTGGCCTCTTTACTAACAATATTGGCTCTATATTGGGGCGGCCTGCTCATGATTGGGCGCAAAGCGGCCTTGCTTGGTTGTGCATTGCTAGCAACCTCGCTCATCTTTGTTTTTGAAGGTCATATCGCCAAAACTGACGCCTTATTATGCGGCGCGACAACAGTCATCTTTGCCAGTCTGGGCCGCTTACGCAATGGTAGCGGACGATTGGAAGTCTGGACATTCTGGATTGCATTAGGCGTATCCATCATGATCAAAGGGCCAATTGGACCGGTCTTAGCCTTGCTCAGCGTCCTCTCATTATGGATTTGGGAACGTAATCTATCTTGGGCCCGGCCCTTGCTGAATTGGGGCGCAATCCTCGTCTTTGTCTTAATCTGGCTGCCATGGGCCATTACGATGTTCATCATAACAGACGGGGCATTCTTTATCGAAAGCCTGGGCAATGATTTCGGCGGCAAAGTCGTATCCGGACAGGAAGATCACGGCGCACCGCCGGGCGCACATAGCTTGGTGATTTGGGCCACGCTATGGCCGGCCAGCCTGTTTCTACTCCCGGGCATCGCATATGCTTTTCGATCGGTCAGGTCAGGGCGTGATAATCCTGTCATCCGATCAATGCGCCTAATTATCTGCTGGGCTTTGCCATTTTGGATACTTATAGAAATTATGCCAACCAAATTACCACATTATGGTTTGCCGGTTTTTCCGGCCCTTTGTTTGATGTTGGGCGCCGCGATATTGTCAATGAGCGCCGGAACCGATTTTTACAAAACACGTATTATCAATGGATTGCTCTTCATTGTCAGCACAGCCGCAATCTTCAGCGGCCTAGTTTATGCACAAAGCGCCTATGGCGGCGAAGCGGTTGTAATTGGCACGTATATTATTTGCGGGATTGCTGGTGTTCTGGCCTTGATTGCGGGGTTTGCTTTGTGTGGAAATAAGATACGTTTGGCTTTTGGCGCAAGCCTGCTTTCCTCAATCCTTATTATGGCCGGCGCATATGGATATATCCTGCCAAATCTGACGGATTTCAAAACATCAGAACGCGTCGCAGCGGAATTAACACGATTTGCCCCAAATACAGATAGCGGCGATATTCACAGTCCCCAATATACGGAACCTAGCCTTATCTACCATGTCGGTCAAAATATTGACCTTACAGGCGGCGAGGTTGATCTTTCGGACGGACGGCTCGTGATATTAAATGCACTGCATAAAGATACGGCAGACCTAAACCGGAAACTTCTCGATGCGGCGACGTCGCGAGATGCGTGTCTAAGCAAATCCGAACAGATTGGAGGCTTTAATTATTCGAAAGGCGTTCCACTCAATCTGGTTATTTTGAAGGCGGAACCTTGCGCGGTTTCTTCCCAAAGAGAGCCGAACTAAGTGTTAACATATAGGCGCGCCCGACAATAGCAATCGCCATGAACGGGGCCGCCAGAACGGTCAGGATTTTGGGGGTGATCCCGGGCGTGTAATTCCAGAAATAACGAACAAACCCTTTGAGTTTTTCCTTTTCAATCCACACACGCGGGACATTGGATGTTGAGCCGTAATGCATAACGGTGGCACCGGGGACAAATCCGACTTGCCCGCCCATTTGGCGCGCGCGGCGGCAAATCTCGATATCTTCCACATGCAGAAAATAACGCTCGTCAAACCCGCCCATTCTCTCAAAACTCGGACGGTCAGTCATTAAACATGCCCCCGAAATCGTGTCTATCTGCACAGGGTGGGTTGGCAGTGGATCAACTTCGCGGTGAATGGACCTTAGGCCGGGAATAATTTCCAAGATTGGTAAAAATCCGACCAGTGCTGATAAAGGCGTCAATGCACGGCGACGTGCGCCTCTCTGTTCTTGACCCGTTTCGTCGCGTAACAAGCCACCCGTTATCCACGGCTCCATCAGGCAATCCCCGGCATTGGCGAGCTGACGCGCTGCGCCTTTGGAAATAACAGCATCAGGATTTAAGAAAAACAGGTAATGTCCGGTGGCCAAATTCGCACCGTAATTACAGGCGCGCGCAAAACCGATATTTCCGTGCCCTTGTAAGAACCTGACACGTGTACGCCTTGCCGTAAGTTCCGACAAACGTGCACGCGCACTTTCTGTATTACCGTTATCAACTACTATTAATTCATGAATATCCCTGTCTTCGAGGACAGCTGTAATAGCCTCCATCAAAGCGGGTCCGGTCATATAACTAACCATAATCACGCTGATGGGCCGTTTTTTAGCGGCCTCTGGTGGCATCCCGACTTGACTGTCTGCTTTCGCGACAGATTTGGTTTTACCGACCGGCAATGAGACGATCTGTGTCAAATTCATACTCCTTGCGCCCACGAGTATTCGCCCCCGGATGGGTCCAATAGGCCCCCAACCCCATGAGTGTAAAGGGATTTTAAGAGTCTGTTAAATGACACTCATATCCTGTTCATCTACCTTTGCGTGCTTTTCAGGCACTAAACAGACCAAACTCACAGCCAAAACAATCAAGGCCCACCACCAATGTTGCCAGACTCCAACGGTCACAGCGCCGCTTGTCGCAATGGTGACAACCAAGCCGGAAGCAGCAAAAGCCCGAGCGGAGCCAGTACAAGTTTTCAGAGCTACCTTCATCAGCGACAGCAACATTCCGATGGAAAGCGCGACGCCCGCCAGACCTGTTTCCAGCCAAATTTGCAGTCCGATATTATGCGGATGCATGGACATGACTGTGATATTACGGCCATCAGGCGCACGAAAAGTCAGCTCGTCAAACACACGGGCGGAATCGAAACCATGTCCTATCAACGGCGCTTGTTGAATCAACTCCCAACTATAGGTCCACATACGCAAACGGTGTTCCCATGACAGAGGCATTTTGCGCATGAGATCGACATCCATGAAAGATGATATAAACCCCAGAATCGGTGCCAAAGCGATGCTCGCTATGGCCAAAGCAAAAGCCATCGACACACCAAATTTAGGCCGCTGCCAGGCGATAAGCGCAACAACACCTGCCACTATCAAAGTCGGAATAACAATAGAGAGGCTATTCAATTGGGCCGAGAGCATGAGCGCCAGAAACGCAGCAAGCGCCATTATCCAGCCGCGCCTGAACCGGACAATGAGCAAACCCGCAACGGGCCAAAGTAGCTGTGCATAGCTGACTTGGCCACGGCCTAGATTCATTTCCGCATCGCTGAGCCTTTGACGCGGATCTTCTCCCGGCAAGGCCGGATCCCCCCACAGTGAAAGGGCATATCCGCTGGCCGCGTCGATTAACAAGAGCGTTGCTCCTAACAAGCCCGCGCTTATCACGGTCAAAGTCAGCGCTGATTTCTGACGCGCAGGCAGTCTCAGAAATGTCACAGGGACGAATAACAAGGCTATGACAAGGCCGAATAATATTGAGGCATTACCGCCCCAAAATGGCGCGTCATACGGGCTCCAAAGTGTCGAAACCCAAGCCCAGAGGACCATGGCCAAAAGCCAGATTGGCCATGCCGCTCGCAGATAGTTTGAGGCAAACCTATCAGTTATCAGAGCGACAGCTGCAGACACCCCGATAAGAAAACCGACAAGCTGGAAACCCAATCCGCCTGCCAAGGCCAATATGGGCATGAACAGAATGGTCAAACCAACCCAAAGACTGGCATGTCCGTTTAATATTTTTACCAGCGCCCCCACTGCCCTATCCGCGGCGCATATCCGGCGGTGTGGCCTCTGCGGTGAACGCTGCGATAGCATCTTCGACGGAAAGAATGGTTTGATCGCGTGAGCCGAGGCGACGAATGGCGAGTTTGCCTTCGTCCATCTCCTTTCGTCCGACGACCGCAATCACCGGAATTTTGCGGTCAGCTGACAATTCGCGGATTTTATAATTGATTTTTTCGTTCCGGACATCCAGCTCCGCGCGAAGACCAGCCGCCTTTAGCTTGGCAACAACCTCTGCCGCGAAGTCATCCGCATCCGATGTGATCGTCGCAACAACGACCTGAACCGGTGAGAGCCAGAGCGGGAATTTACCAGCATAATTTTCGATGAGAATACCGAGGAACCGCTCAAATGATCCCAACACGGCCCGGTGCAACATGACGGGAGCATGTTTCTTATCATCATCTCCAATATAAGAGGCGTCTAAACGTTCAGGCAGGTTTGGATCCAATTGGATCGTACCCGCTTGCCATTCACGACCAATCGCATCGCGCAGAACAAAGTCCAGTTTCGGGCCGTAAAACGCGCCATCACCTTCATTAAGTTCAACTTCCAAACCTGACGCATCTGCCGCTTCTTTCAGCGCAGCTTCGGACATATCCCAATATTCATCTGACCCAACCCGTATATCGGGGCGAGTCGAGAATTTCACTTTCACATCATCAAACCCAAGATCAGCATAAACGGATTTCAACAGCTCCGTGAACCCTTTCACCTCATCCGTGACTTGATCGATTTTACAAAAAATATGACCGTCATCCTGCACGAAACCGCGCACCCGCATCAGGCCGTGCAGCGCGCCTGACGGCTCGTAACGATGGCAAGATCCAAATTCAGCATAACGCACAGGCAGGTCGCGATAGGATTTCTGCCCTTGATTAAACACCTGAATGTGACACGGGCAATTCATCGGCTTTAGCGAGAGAACTTTGTCTTCTTCGGCGATTTCCGCGACGAACATATTCTCGCGATATTTTTCCCAATGGCCTGACGCTTCCCAGAATTTGCGGTCCATGAGCTGCGGCGTTTTGATTTCTTGATAGCCATATTCGCGCTGTCGCCGCGCCATATATTGCATTAGCGTCGTGTAAAGCGTCCAACCATTTGGATGCCAAAAGGCCTGCCCCTGCGCTTCCTCTTGGAAATGGAACAATTCGAGCTGACGTCCCAAACGGCGATGATCGCGCGCTTCAGCTTCTTCAATTTGCTTCAGATGCGCGTCCAACTCTTCCTGCGTCGCCCATGCTGTTCCGTAAATCCGCTGGAGCTGCGGGTTATTGGAGTCACCCCGCCAATAGGCGCCGGCCACTTTCATCAGCTTGAACGCTTTTCCAATTTTGCCCGTGCTCGGCAGATGCGGTCCGCGGCAAAGATCAAACCATTTGCCCTGTTTATAGACGGTAATGGTCTCGCTTTCGGGTAAGTCCTCGATTAGCTCGGCTTTGAACTCCTCACCCATGCCGCGGAACAGCTTAATCGCATCATCGCGGTCCATAACTTCGCGTTCGAATTTATCGTTTCGGTTGATAATGAAAGCCATCTTCTTTTCAATCGCAGCGAAATCATCTTCGCTGAACGGCTCGTCGCGGTGGAAGTCGTAATAAAATCCATTCTCGATGACGGGGCCAATTGTGACTTGTGTGCCGGGGAAGAGCTCTTGCACAGCTTCCGCCAGCACATGCGCCGCGTCATGACGGATTAGCTCCAAACCTTCCGGATCCTTCGCGGTGACGAGCTCAATCTTTGCATTGTCATTAATCGGCAGTGACGCATCCACCAGCGTGCCGTCCAGCTTGGCTGCCAGCACTTGTTTCGCCAATCCTTTAGAGATGGATTTCGCGACCTGCATCGCCGTTGTGCCCGCCTCATAGTCGCGGGTTGCACCATCTGGAAATGTCAAAGTGACCATTGTCAATCTTCCGAATTCGTCTGTGTCCAAAGCGCCGCTCGCCACGGCGCATATATGGGCG
>JAHDFA010000019.1 GCA_020628495.1 Hellea sp. | reverse complement strand
CCAACATCAGCGCGGCGGTTAATCCGCCATAGGCGGTGCGCCCCTGTTTCCAATGGGCCGGAATATCAACCCGAAACCCGTCATTTTCAGGTTGCATGGACGCTTTTATATATGACCAGCCCGGTGTTTTATCCGTCATTAACCGTGTCCCTTGCACTGTTCTTTCATCTGTTTGGCTTAGATGGAAAACCTGTCCACGCCATATTCTTTCAGAGTGACGGCAAACAGGCACACGGACAAGGCTTTAGGTTTGATGATGACCCATACAAGATTAGCCCCTGCATTGGCCAAAGGCCTTATTATGGGGGCTTCGGTCCTCAGTCTGTCCGCCTGTGGTGGTGGCTCAGGCAGTGCTACTGCGCCTGTGACGCCGCCAACGGGTGTAACGCCTCCCGCTTCGCCTCCGCCTGTGCCTGTGGAAAAAGGCTGTGCCGGGCGACAGACAGATGCGGCCGTGGATCAATCCGTGCGCACGGGTCAGCTGGGCGCGGTGTCTGCGGAAGATTTAATTGCAGATATTTCAGGTCAAATTGCTTGCTCTGTTGAAGATGCCGATATCGTCCGGGCGGCGTTTTTTGGACTGGATGAGGATTTCAATGCGACGGCGGAGACGCTGTCTTCCATTTCATGGGACCCGACACATGACGCCGGACTTCTGCGCGCGAAAGCCGATGCTGTCACGCTGCTGACGTCCAATGCCGTGACGCGGCCTGATCGCACGGTTCAGCGCTATGGGCTGGCCATTGCAGGGCAATCCGCTGAGGCGCGCCATCTGGCCCTTGGGTCCAATCCGATGCGAAATGAATATAGCGGCGGGTCCGATGACGGCATGACGGCATTTATGAAAAACGGTTTGGCGTGGCTAACGGATCGCGATGATCTTGCGACGGGTGAGTTGAATGTGGTTATCGCGCAAATGTCGCAATCTTTCTATTTTCCGGACCAGATCGCCGTGCGGGAGTGGCTCGACCGGGAATATGCAGGCCGCGTGACGTATAATGCGGCGGGCAGCTGTAATGACGACGCTTTGCGCGCATGTCTGAACGATCTCCCGGATGTTTTAATTATTAGTCAGAACGGAGAGGCGTCAGTCGTCAGTTCAACTGTTCAAGCGGGCTTAGACGCCGGAATTCCGGTTCTCTATATGCATCATGATGGCGGGCTGACCGATTTGGGTGCAGAGCTTCTGCCGCTCTTGGGCGCCGATTATGCGGGGGATAATTATTGGCGGAATTTGTCACTGGAGAATTTTGACGGCACGCAAGCGATTGGTCAAAAGTCGGAAGATGATGCCAATTTGGAAATCGTTCTGGGGCAATTGAGTGACGATAGTTTCACATTTGATCTCTCCGCCTGTGAGGACAAATCCTGCCCGAGCGACCATGGATATAGTGCTGATGTTTTACCGGTCTTCCAAACGCTGAAAACCCGTTTCGATAATTTAGATAGATCGGCGATAGACATATTTGCGCAGGACGGCCAGCGGCGGGATAAGGCCTTGGTCCTTTTGGCGGATAAATATCGTCAAGAGGTGACATACCCCATGGACAAAGTGAGGAGCGATCGGGGCGCGTTCATTCGCTCGGTCTTCGCGGATCATGTCGTGCACACAGCGCGCCGCACTGCGCCCGTCCAAGCGGATATGGGCAACTTCTCCCGCTCTGACTTCTCCCATGTCAGCCCGACAAATCGGACTGTCTCCCTAACGGCGCGTCGGCATTATTCTGCGGCCGGGGTCTATGCCATTCCGGGCCAAACTGTGCGTGTGCAGCGGACGGATAATTCTGATGTGAAAACACATATTCGCGTCAACCTGCTGCGCTCTGGCGCGACGCATGAATTTAATGAAAATGGTTATTCTCGCCCCAAACATCTCTCGTCACAAGACATGCCAATTGCGCCGGGCGAAACACTTATCTTCACTTCGCCCTATGGCGGACCTGTCCAAATCCGATTTGATGATAAGGATATGGAGACCAACTTTATCTTTGAAAATGTGGGCGAACATGCCGTCTGGCGCAGCGCCGAAGATGATGCCAATTTCGAAGCCAAATTAGCTGCAGGCGATTATGATTGGGCAGAGTTAATTACGCCCGGTTTTCAAGTCCATTCGAAACTCGAAAAAATGCGTGAGACTGTGAACCATCCCATCTGGCCAAGTGCGGCTCAAGTCGCGGAAGCCACGCAACATCACCTTCATAATCTGCCTCATATTCTCGCAGGATTAAAAGGTGACGGGATTGATGTTGTACCTGAAATTCATGACTTTGCGGCGATCAATGGTTTGGAAATACATTCGTTGAGCACGGTGAAACACATGAATGCGGATCAGGCGACCTGCGGTTATGGCTGTTCGGGTAATCCATATGACGCCTATTGGAATTTCAACCCAATCGGTCATGGCGACATTCATGAGTTGGGACATGGATTGGAACGCAGCCGTTTCAGATATACGGGACAGCCGGTTCACGCCACGACCAACCCTTACAGCTATTTCTCCAAAACGGAGTTTTTTAAAGAGACCGGAAATACGTCAGAGTTGGGGTGTCAGAACCTGCCCTATGAGGCTTTGTTTGAAACGGTCCAAGCCAGCCGCTCACAGGCCGATCCGGCGCAATATATGCGGGATCAAAATCTCACGGAATGGAACCAAGGCGCCGCGATCAATCTGCAAATCATGATGGCCGCGCAGGATTTAGGTCTTCTGGAGAACGGATATTACCTGCTGGCGCGCCAACATATTATTGAGCGCGAGTTCAATATCGCCGATGATAATGATGCGGCCTGGGACGCTAAGAAAGAGGGTCTCGGTTTTGGCGCATTTTCCCGAACGGAAGCGCGGGCCTTGTCCAATAATGATTGGAATTTGCTCGCTTTGTCTCACGCCTTGGACCGGGATTTGAGTGATTATTTGGAACGCTGGGGATTTGAATTATCCGATGCTGCCAAAGCTGCTGTCGTAGATAAAACTGACTTCCCGACAGATTTCTATATCGCGGAGCCGCAGGCGCACTGCCTTGGTTTCCCGACGGAAAAACTGCCAATGGATGGCAGCAGCACGTGGCCGCTCGCGTCTAAACCCGCCTCTAAAACCTCACAGCCTGTGGACCATCATGACCATTAAATAGACGCGATCATTGACATCAGCCTTCCACATGTGAGTGTGGGCTATGACAAAAATCGTAATTTTAGGTGCGGGCTCTATCGGGTGTTGGATTGGCGGGCATTTAATTGACGGCGGGGCAGAGGTCACGCTGATTGGCCGCGCGCGCTACGCGGCGCAAATTGCTGAACACGACTTAAAACTCACACATTTTGAGCGGGAGTCTGTTGTTTGCGAGGCGGTGGATTTCCAAACGGAAGAGACTGCTCTGAAAGGTGCGGATATCATCGCGCTCTGCGTGAAGAGTCAGGATACAGAACTCGCCGCACAACAGATATTGAAACAGGCTCCCAAAGCCGTCGTTGTGAGTTTCCAAAACGGCATACGCAATCCTGAAACCTTGCAAGCCATCTTGCCGCCCGAAAACATCGTCCCCGCCATTGTCCCGTTTAATGTTACACCGACTGACCCGGGCGCTTTTCATTGCGGAACGGCAGGAGACCTGCTTGTCGATCAGCATGCGGGAACTGGCCCACTGGTCGAAGCCTTGGAAAAAGCCGGGCAGGGCGTGCAGGTGTCGGACGCAATTCTGGGCGATCAATGGGCCAAGATGATTGTAAATCTCAATAATGGACTGAATACGCTTGCGGGCGGAACATTGCGTGATGGGTTGATGCAGCGGGATTACCGCCGCGCCCTCGCGGCCTGTGTCGACGAAGCGATGGACATTGCAAAAGCTAATGGTGTAACCGTCGGGACGTTTAATGGCCGCTCGCCAGCTGCGTTGATGAAAACACTGCGACTGCCCGATATGGCTTACCGCCTGATTATGCAGACAATTGTGAAAATAGATGCCAAGGCCCGATCTTCCATGTTGGATGATCTGGAGGCGGGGCGGGTCTCAGAGATTGATTATCTGCAAGGGGAAATTGTCAAACGCGCTGGCATGGCCGGAACGTCCGCGCCAGATAATGCGACGATTTTGGCGGCCGTGGAAAAGGCTTTTGCAGATGGAAAGAGTCCAAAGCTCAGCGGCTCACAAATTTTGGCTTTGTTAAAAAAGAGGCGCCGCCCGGCCCTGGGAGGGGTAGACCAGACGACGCCATGATAAGGTGTTCAACCTGTGCAGATAGATACAAGGGGGAGAGCATCACACCGCGGTTGAACAACCTTAGTACGATTTAGGCAGCCTTTTTGGTTTTACTAGATTTGGCATCAATTAACTTTCCGTCAGATTGCGCGGATGCGCCGTTAATGGCGATCTTTTGCGGACGTAAAGCTTCCGGCACTTCGCGCACTAAATTAATGCTCAGCAAGCCATTGGTCAGGTCAGCGGCACTGACGCGGACATGGTCGGCCAGTTGGAAGCGGCGCTCAAACCCACGCTCGGCTATCCCGCGGTGGAGATATTCAACGGAATCGTTTTCTGCCGTCGGGGACTGATTGCCCGTGACTGTCAAAACGCCTTCATGGGTTTCAATCTCGATGTCGTCAGCGGTAAAGCCTGCGACGGCCAAGTCGATGCGGTAGCTATCCTCTGACAGGCGCGCGACATTGTAAGGGGGATAGGCTGTGCCGGATTTGGCAGCCTGAGAGGCGGCATTGTCAATCATATTGGCCATACGGTCAAAACCGACAAAGCTGCGGTAAAGGGGGGAAAAATCATAAGGTCTCATAGTCTCATCCTTCTTTAAGCGATGTGTTTACGGGCCCCCATTCGGGCGACCCAGACGTTACGCAAACCCGATTGTCGGCGTTTGCGTCATCGAAATGGGAATATAGTCCTGCCGGTCAAGAGGGGGATGTGAAATTTTTTAACTTGCGAAGGCTGAAAGCGTTTGAAGGTCTTTATTTTCAGAGATTTAGGTCATCCGCCCCGGATGTTATCTATTTTCCCGTGCCCTAATAATTTCAGCACAATGTTGCGACAAAACCTGAGCGGCGGATAGAAAATCCGGCTGCGCTGCGGACTGGCAAACACCCATATGGTGAGCCGCCGGAGCCATCCGTTATCGGACATCATCAGCGCCATGCGGGTCATGGCTTCATCGCCGTGATAAAACGTGTCGTCCAATATCACAATCATACCTTCGTCCAAGTCCAGATCGCGGGCTGTGGCCTCCGCTACCAAGGGGTGCGGCTCGCGCGCATTGACCACTACGGCACTGTAATCCTCCTGCAGGTGCACCATACCGGCAAAGTGCCGGCAAAACGGACAATCGCCGTCATAGATAATATGGACCGGAGTTTTCTCACGCATGAGAACTTGCTAAGTGCGATGCCGTTTGATGTCACGGCATATCCGCCTTGCAATTTCGCGGCACATAGCCTGCATGGGGCGCGGCGCAGCACCCCACGGGAAATTTACTCGACATTTGCGCGGTGCGCCCTATCTCTTTCGCAATTCTAATTGACGCAGTGAAATGGGAGATCTCCATGCGCCTTCATACGACCTTTATAGCCTTATTGGCCGCTACAGCTCTAACCGCTTGTTCTGGCGGAGGAAAAGCGGATGCGCCTGAAACTCAAACTGAAGCGGTCGCAAAAACCGTTTCGCTAAATTCCGTATTGACCCATCCCCGCCGTGCTGACGATGCAAAGCGCGACAAATTCCGCAACCCGAAAGAGACGTTGGAATTTTTCGAAGTCGGACCCGGAAAACGTGTCGGAGAGATCTGGCCGGGATGGTACACAAAGGCAACGGCACCTTATCTGGCGGCCAATGGCGGAGAATATGTCGCCATATTATATCCGGAAGGCATAAATGAGCGGCTGGATAAACGCATTGAGGCCTATAAGGACTCATATTCCGATGCGGAAGTTTATGGCGATATTGAATATGCTGCGTTCTTGAAAGATTCCGGCCCGATCTTGGCAGAGGGCCAAGAAAAGCTGGATGTTTTGGTCACCTATCGCAATGTTCATAACTGGATGGGCGGTGATTATGCGCAAGACGCATTTAACCGCTTTTATGACGCGCTGAAGCCGGGCGGCATTTTGGGTGTTGTTGAGCACCGCCTCCCTGAAACAGCTGTGCAAAATCCGAAAGGCGCAACCGGCTATGTGCAGGAAAGCTATATGAAGGATTTGGCAAAGCGTGCGGGGTTTGAATTCGTCGCCTCCAGCGAGATCAATGCCAACCCGAAAGATACGGCAGATCATCCCTTCGGTGTTTGGACCTTGCCGCCGCGTTCTCGCCTGCCCGCAGAAGGGACTGTCGAGGCAGAGGATTTCAACGCGGAGGCTTATAAAAATATTGGAGAGTCGGACCGTGCAACTTTGAAATTCCGGAAGCCCAAGTAAAGGGGGCAAAATAGCACTGGCAATAGAGCCTATCGGGCCCCATATATTGTGGGCATATTTGATTTATTGAATGGAGTTCCCAATGGAAAATGCAGAAATCGCAGCAAAGATGACTGAAGCGCTGAGCAAAGCCGGTGGTTTGGATAAATCTGTAAAGTTTGATTTCGGTGATGACGGACAAATCTTTGCATCAGGCTCAACGGCTGAAGTCGCAGATAATGAAGCCGATTGCACGATCAGTGTCGACAAAGCGGATTTCATTGCGCTGGCGTCCGGATCTATGGATCCTATGATGGCTTTCATGTCCGGCAAGCTGAAAGTTGCGGGCGACATGTCAGTCGCCATGGGCCTTCAGAGTCTTTTCGCAAACATGTAAAATAATACGGCGCGGTCGGTCTCGATGTCTGACCGCGCCATTTTTATGTCCTCTCCCCTTCCGAATTTTCAAGAAGCTGAAATCGTCCTTCCGGGCGGACGGCCCGTTCCTGCGGCATTAGAGCCGCGGCTGAGAACCTATTATCTGGAGAAGGACGGCGTTCGATTGCGCGTGATGTTGGCCACGGCGGTAACGGATAATCCGCGCGGATCCATTATTTTTTCGCCCGGCCGTACTGAATTTATCGAAAAATATTTCGAGACGACCGCTGACCTCATTCAAAAGGGGTTTAATGTTTTGATGGTGGATCCGCGCGGTCAGGGTTTGTCAGATCGTTTGCTGGAAGACCGCCTCAAATCCTATATCGGAAACTTCCAAATCTACGCGGATGATTTGGCGTTTGTCGTAGAAGAATTTGCGCCGTTGCTGCCGCGTCCGCATATCGCCATGGGACATTCCATGGGCGGGACCATTGTTCTGCAATCAATTCTCTCAGGTGTGCTAAACCCTGATGTTGTAATTTGCAGCGCCCCTATGTTGGGATTGTTTGACTTGGAAACACCGTTTTTACGGGCCGTGATATCAGGTCTGGCGCGTCTGGGGCTGGACAAACACAATCTGCCCTTCCAGCGACAACGCTCGGGATTGCCCATTCCGTTTCAGGGTAATAAGCTGACTTCGGATAAGGATCGATATCGCTATTGGGCGTCATTTTTCCAATCCACACCGCGCCTGCGTGTCGGACAACCCACATATGGTTGGATTCGCGCGGCGCTGGCCTCAATGGCTTACGTCAATCGAAACGCCGCCAACTTAAAAATCCCAGGCTTGATGCTGGGGGCCGGCGCTGATCCGATTGTTGACCCGGCCAGTGTCGAAAATTTTGCCAAGACCGCCGGATGTGATTATGTCGTCATTCCGGGGGCTTTGCATGAATTATTCTTGGAACGCGATGTCTACCGGGATGAATGTTTTGCGAAAATTGACGCCTTTCTGGAGCGCGAAAAGATTTAGCGCGACCCGCGTAGGGCTTGCAGCGTTTTTCTGACCCCTTTTTTGATGGCGTGATAGGGACTGGCTGCCAGTCTCGTCACGCGCCGAACGCGCCGCCAACGTTTACGCGGCCGATATTGCGGCGTCAGCAAGTCAAAAAAGACATCGGTAACGGCCTCCCAACTATATTTTTCCGCATGTGTGATGGCGTCTGCGGGGTTCAGTTCTGCCGCATCCAGACAGGCTCGCCGCAAATCTTCATCGACAATGCCTGCTTTCGAACCGGGAATGATATCCACCGGGCCTGAGACGGGATAGGCTGCAACAGGCAGGCCCGATGCCATGGCCTCAATAATGACGAGCCCGAATGTGTCGGTTTTGGACGGAAACACGAACACATCCGCATCTGCAAAATGCCGCGCCAGCTCGGTCTCAAATTTCGAACCCGTAAAAACAACATCGGAATAGCTGCGTTTCAATTCTGCGAGTTGGGGTCCGTCGCCGACAATGACCTTTGTCCCCGGTAAGTCGAGATCGAGAAATGTTTTGAGGTTTTTCTCAACGGCGATACGGCCAACATTCACCCAGATAGGACGCTTCAATCCGGCATAAACATCCTCTGGCGCCTGTTTTTTGTCCGGATTGAACAGGACCGTGTCGACGCCGCGCGCCCAAGGCGCCAGCCGGGTAAAGCCGCGCGCTTGCAAAAACGCGACCATGCTGGGCGTTGTCACCATGGTGCGTCCGCCCGCATTGTGGAATCCGCGTACAAAACGGTATGACCAGCTAAGCGGGATAATGGGCATCCGCGCCTTGATATATTCCGGAAATTTCGTGTGATAGCTGGTCGTGAACGGCATTGCCCATTTATGGCAGAGCATTTTCGCCATTTGTCCCAGCGGACCTTCCGTGGCGATATGAATGGCCTCTGGGCCAAAGGCAATCATGCGCCGCTTCACATCATTATAGGCAAAGGGGGCGAGGCGAATGTCGGGATAAGTCGGCAGGGGCAGGGTGAAATATCCATCGGAGGGGGCGATGACCTCCACCTCATGTCCGCGGGCACGCAAATGGGCAACGGTTTGATCCAATGTGCGGACAACGCCATTGACCTGCGGGTGCCAAGCATCCGTGACAAGTAAGATTTTCATTTTTCAGCTAACTGTAAAGCCATGGGGTCCCGCCACTCGCAAGAAATACCGCATGACGCTTCTATCGCTTGGCGTCGGGAATTCAATCAAATCAGGGCAATAGAATGGGAATATGGCTCGCAGCGTTGTAAGCGCATCTCCAAATTTTGCGGTGTTAATTCGAATCGGATGTTGCGGCGCATTTTTCGTGCCTTTAATTCGGCCCCGAACCAACCTGCCAATTCCGTACCCAAGTCTTTGTTTTACAAGGCCGGTGCCATGCGGAGCTGTGCCTGTGCACAGTCTGTGGATAGGTCGGAGGTTTCAGAAAAATACGCCGAAAATCCAAAGGGTTAAGACTCTGTTTACTGTTTTTCGTGTTAAAGGGACACACTAGGTGTTGACGCTTTAGGGCAAATCAACACTATATGTAGTGGAACGGAACGGTTCACCCTACATAACGTCTCTGAGGGAACCCACGCAAAACTGCGTGCAAGGGATGGATTTGTGCGGGCTATTTGGGGAGAAGGCAATGAATGAAGCAAATGAAGACTTTCGCTCGGCTGATACGGTAGCGGAACTCAACCAACTGGATACACACTCTATGGATATTCTGGCTGCAGATCTTGATGATGCAAATGCGCCGTCGGGCATTCCGATGAGCGAAACCGTCATAGCGCGCGAGCCTGAGCTTGAGTTTAAACCCAAGCCGGACCGACCAAAACAGGTCAAAGCCCGAAATGAGCTGTTAACAGATTTCGGCAAGCGTACTTTGCTGGACCGCTATCTTCTGCCCGATGAAAGCTTTCAGGACATGTTTGGTCGTGTCGCACAGGCCTATGCTGATGATACCGCCCATGCGCAGCGTCTCTATGACTATATGAGCCAACTTTGGTTCATGCCGGCGACGCCCGTTCTCTCAAATGGTGGTGCGGATCGCGGCCTGCCGATTTCCTGTTTCCTGAACGCCGTTGATGACAGTCTCGATTCAATCGTCGATGTTTGGAATGAAAATGTCTGGCTCGCCTCTAATGGTGGCGGTATCGGCACATATTGGGGCAATGTCCGCTCTATTGGTGAAAAGATTGGCCGTGCGGGCAAAACATCCGGCATTATCCCGTTCATCCGCGTGATGGACAGCTTGACGCTGGCCATTTCCCAAGGGTCGCTGCGCCGGGGCTCTGCAGCTGTTTATCTCGACATTCATCATCCGGAAATTGAAGAGTTCCTCGAAATTCGCAAACCCTCAGGTGACTTCAACCGCAAGTCATTGAACCTGCATCACGGTCTGAACATCACGGATGATTTCATGGAAGCTGTTGCCGCAGGCACAGAATATCCAACCAGAAGCCCGCATACAGGCGAAATCATAAAGTATATTGATGCGCGTAAAGTCTGGCAGAAGATCTTGGAAATGCGTCTCGCTACGGGCGAGCCCTATATGGTGTTCTCCGACACGGTGAATAAGGCGCTTGCCAAGCATCAGCGCGATGCCGGTCTGAAGGTGCAGCAGTCAAACCTCTGCGCGGAGATCATGCTCGCCACAGGTAAGGATAAATATGACCGTCAGCGTACGGCTGTCTGCTGCCTGTCATCCATCAACGCGCAGAAATATGATGAGTGGAAGGACGTTCCGGGCTTTGTCGAAGACATCATGCGCTTCCTCGATAATGTTCTTGAGAGCTTTATCCAAGGCGCGCCCGAAGCCATGAATGACGCGAAATACTCTGCCATGCGTGAACGTTCCGTCGGTCTTGGCCTGATGGGCTTCCATTCGATGTTGCAAGCCAAAGGCATTCCATTTGAAAGCGCTATGGCCAAAAGCTGGAATATGCGTCTGTTCTCTAAAATTCGCGGCGATGCGGACAAAGCGTCAAAAGTGCTCGCGGAAGAGCGCGGACCTTGTCCGGACGCCGCCGATATGGGCGTTATGGAACGCTTTTCTCACAAAATGGCTGTCGCGCCGACCGCATCTATTTCCATCATTTGCGGCGGTACATCCGCGGGTATTGAGCCTATTCCGGCCAATATCTACACACATAAGACATTGTCCGGCTCATTCACAGTCAGAAATCCACTCTTGGAGGCCCTGCTTGAGACCAAAGGTAAGAACACCGATGGTATCTGGGCGACAATTTTAGAAAATGAAGGGTCCGTTCAGCATCTCGAGTGCTTGGACGAACATGAGAAAGCCACATTCCGCACGGCGTTCGAGATTGATCAGCGTTGGGTTATTGAGCATGCGGCCGACCGCGCGCCGATGATTTGTCAGGCCCAATCCCTCAATATCTTCCTGCCGGGCGATATTGATAAATGGGATTTGCACATGTTGCATTGGACGGCATGGGAAAAAGGCGTGAAATCGCTTTATTATTGCCGTTCCAAATCCATTCAGCGCGCCGGATTTGCCGGATCAGAGTCCAAAGAGGGCAAGACCGACATGGAAAAAGCCATGCTGGCCGCTGCACCGACGGATTACGACGAATGTTTGGCCTGCCAATAATCGGTTAATTCGCTGCGCGGCCTGGGTCGTCATTGTCAGGCACAAAGTGCCGAAAACCTCAGTCAAATGGGCCGTCATTAACCATGGCGGCCCTTTTTCATGTTCCGTTCAGGCGATTTACGTATAAATCTTCATAAAACTTTTTTATTTGGAACGCATGTCTTTGATATACGTCTTATGATTGTCATATTTTTATGGCATAAGAAAAATAATAGTGCTAAAAGCCCTCCACCTTCGGGTGTTGTGGGACAGAAAGATTGGCGCAAATCTATGCCACATAAGGGGCAAACATTTTTGAAGACGGCATCACGGCACTTTGCGGCTGCGTTGACGGCCTTTCTTTGCCTCGGATTTGCAGCTTCCGCATCAGCCCAAGATAAAACCGCATCGGACGTTGAGTCACTCAAGCAAACAAGCGTTCCGGAAACCAGCGAAGGTTTGAACTTTAACCTACCGGGCAGACCTGATTTTCGGAGCCAGTCCGGACCTCAGCTTGATTTGCCGCTAGAGGCTGTCGGGTCTACCGTCTTTAAACTGGATTTGACCACACCCGAATGCGCAAGCGGTAGGGAGGGCTGTCTCCGCCGGGATGACAGCATTAAACTTGGCCTTACAGATACGTTTCGTCGCCGCTCTGAAAAAGGCTTGGATTTATCACTGACCCCGCGCGCCTCTATGCGTTTCGACGATGAAATCAGCTCGACAGCCGTTGGCGCCGTCATCGAAATCGGCGAAGATCTGCGCGAAGGCTCAGAATTTGAAAGCAATACGTGGTATTTCTTCGCCGGCGCGGATGCCGAGGCAGTGACATATTCACCAAACTCGATTGGCCGGATTACCGCCGGACAGTTCCACTTGCAGGACCGCGTTATTGTGGGCGATGCACAGGCAGGTTTGGGGTACCGGATTGGTGATGCCGATGTGTCCCTGTCCTATATGCGCCGCGAAGCTTCCGGCGAGGCCTATAAATTTGTCGAAGACGCCGCCGCGCTGTCTTTTACGTGGAAACGATAGCGCCTTGACAGCTTGACCCTTTCGGGCTGCGGGCCTAATCGCCAGCGCATGACCACTGATATTTACATGACCTCCAAGGCTTGGCCCTTTGATCAGGCCCGCGCCATTTTACGTCGCCTCGATATTGAGAGAAAACGTGGGATTGAGCGCGGAGATAAACCCGTGATTTTTGAAACGGGATATGGTCCCTCCGGCTTGCCGCATATCGGCACGTTCGGCGAAGTTGTCCGCACAACTATGGTTCGCAACGCCTTTATCGCGCTGACCGAAGGTAAGGTTGAGACGCGGCTGATTTGTGTCTCCGACGATATGGACGGTATGCGCAAAATTCCCGGTACAGTGCCGAATCCGGCGGAGCTGGAACCTTATATGCAAAGGCCGCTGACAGATGTTCCGGACCCATTCGGTACGCATGACAGCTATGGGGCGCATATGAATGCGCGGCTTCGGGCCTTCCTCGACAGCTTCGGATTTGAATATGAATTCCGCTCCGCGACAGAACTCTATCGGTCCGGCGCCTATGATGAATATCTTTTGCGGGCATTGGAGAAATTTGACGACATCATGAAAGTCATGTTGCCGACTTTAGGCGAAGAACGCCGCGCGACCTATTCGCCCTTTCTTCCCATATCGCCGACAACGGGCCGCGTTCTTTATGTGCCCATGAAAGCGACGGATCCAAAAGCCGGAACCATCACATTTGATGATGAAGACGGCACGGAGGTCACGCTGACCGTCACGGGCGGAAATGTGAAACTGCAGTGGAAGCCTGATTTCGGTATGCGCTGGGCCGCGCTGGGCGTCGATTTTGAAATGTTCGGCAAAGACCACCAGGATAATGCGCCGCTTTATTCGCGCATTTGCAAAATCCTTGGCGGCAATCCGCCGGTTCAATTCGTCTACGAATTATTTCTGGATGAAAAAGGCGAGAAAATTTCCAAGACAAAAGGCAATGGTATCTCGGTGGAAGACTGGCTGAAATATGCACCGCCGGAGAGCCTGTCTCTGTTTAATTTTGCAAAGCCACGCGCTGCAAAGAAACTTTATTTCGATGTCATACCCAAGACAGTGGACGAATATTATCAGCATCTCTCGGGCTGGTCGCGGCAGGATGAAAAACAGCGCGCGAATAATCCGATATGGCATATTCATAACGGGACTCCGCCGGATGAAAATCCGCCGCTCACCTTCGCGCTTCTACTGAATTTGGTGAGCGCGGCCAATGCATCTGACACGGATATTTTATGGGGATTCATTCGTAAATATGCGCCGGACGCCTCACCCGAAAACAGCCCCGGTCTTGACCGCCTGACGCATTATGCCATTGCCTATTACGAAGATTTCGTGAAACCGAATAAGGCATACCGAGATCCCTCGGATCAAGAACGTGCCGCGTTGGAGGATTTGGTCAAACGGTTCCGCGCCGTGCCTGCGGCAGACGCGACTGACGGCGAAGCCTTGCAAACCCTTATTTTCTCTGTCGGCAAAGATCATGCTTTCGACAACCTTCGCGATTGGTTCAAAGCGATTTACGAGGTCTGCCTCGGCCAAAGTCAGGGTCCACGTTTCGGATCATTTGTTGCGATCTACGGTCCGGATGAAACTGCAGATTTGATTGAAGCGGCTCTACAAAGTGATTTGCGCTCATAAACTGTAACGGGACATCATCGGTTCTGCCCTTTACGGTTTAAGGTCTTCAGCGTAACATTGCGACTGATGTTACGGAAACGCATAGCCTTGACCATTTTGGTGTCGCTCATAATGAGTGTCCCCGCATTGGCAAGCGATGTGGTAGATGTCCGAAGCGCTATGTCGCAAGGCGAATATGTGGTCGCTTATCAGCAAGCAGAGCAATCAGGAACTGCGGAAGGTTATGCTTTGGCAGCCGAAATTCTTCTTACCGAAATTATGTTGGGTGACGTCAAAAAGAATAAGAAGCAAGCCAAGCGCGCACGAAAATTGGCAGAGGCGGCATTGGAACTGGACCCCGCTCATCAAAATGCCCGCCTGCAATATGCCATCGCCGATGGGTTCGTGACTCGCGAAACAGGCGATGTTTCAGCCTGGATGAAGAAGCTGCCGCAGAAAACAGAAGCTATTGTGCAGGCTTATCGAAGGGACTTTCCAGCTGATCCACGAGGCGATGCTTTGCTCGGTGCATGGCATTTGGCGATTGCGCGAAAAGCCGGGAATGACAATGCGGAAAAATGGTTTGATGCAACAATCGTAGAAGGTCAGCGATTATTTCAAAATGCACGGAGCAATGAGCCGGATAACATCATTATCGGCGTAAATTATGCCTTCTCACTTTTGGCGTTGGATGAAACAGATTTTCCGGACACAGAAGAAGCCCGCATGATATTGTCCCACATTGCGGCGACGGAACCCATTGATCACCTCGGCGATGTTTTAAAAGGCTATGCTGACGTGGCGCTGACACAGATCGAAAATCGGGAGATTGTCAGCGATTATGCAGGGATGTTCTTGGACGGGGATGTCCCCGTTATAGAGGGAAATGATTAGATTTATTGTGATACCATGCGGAGAGGCCGCAACGGTTTGCCAATAATTCTAAATTATTGACTGACCCAAATAATCCGTCCGATCCATTGCACGTCTTGGCGGGATAGTTTGCGGTCTTCATACTCAGGATTGAGTGAGGCCAATTCGACAATTGTTTCCGTCAATTTCCGAAGCTCTTTGGCCATGACTTCGCCTTCCAACGTTTTAACAACCACGCGGTCACCGCGGCGCACGCTCGCATTGGGCGCGACCAGGACTTTGTCGCCCGCGCGCAAAACAGGATCCATACTGTCGCCGGAGATTTCCAGCGCATAGACATTATCATCCATTTCGCCAGGAACTCGGACATCTTCCCAAGACCCGCCGCAGGGAAAGCCCGCATCATCGAAAAAGCCCTCATCCCCAGCTTGGGCCAGACCGATAACGGGAATGGCCGGACCCGATGCACCCTTGTTTTTGGCCATACAGGCAAAGTCCTCGAAATCCATATTGACGGTATGCAGCACTTTGGAAATGGATTCGGTCGATGGCCAACGCGGTTTTCCGGCCGAAGTAATACGTTTGGACTTGTTGAAACTGGTTGCGTCCAGCCCTGCATCGCGCGCCAGACGCGATGGAGAGATAGATAGTTTTAGGGCCAGACGATCTATCGCGCCCCAGATTTCGGTGTGAGAAAGCATATGCTTTCGATAGGACTATATGCCTATCAGGTCAAATAAAAAGCCCGCTCAAATAAGCGGGCTTTTTAAAATTTAATACGAGACCGCGCTTAGTTATAAGCGTTTTCGCCGTGAAGGCTGACATCCAGACCCTCAAATTCCTGCTCTTCCGTGACGCGTAAGCCAAGTGTCACTTTCAGCACGAGTAAGATGATGAAGCTGGCAATCGCTGACCAAGCCACAACGGCGACCGTGCCAACCAGCTGCGTCATGAAGACGCCGTCACCTGTGCCGCCGAGTAATTCTGCTGACAGGAATGGCAAGAGCAAGATGCCAAGCATACCGCCCACGCCGTGAACCGCGAAGACATCCAAACTGTCGTCGATTTTCAGTTTTACGCGGATCAAGTGAACTGCGAAGTAGCAGATCAGTCCGCCAGCCAAACCAATCAGCAATGCGCCGCCCGGTCCAAGCACACCTGCGGCGGGTGTGACTGTCGCCAATCCGGCAATTGTACCTGTCGCTGCGCCGACCAATGTTGGCTTTTTATTTGTGAGGGCTTCGATGGCGACCCAAACCAATGTCGCCACGGAGGCAGAAATATGCGTCACGAGAAGGGCCATGCCTGCGCCGCCATCGGCGGCTAATTGAGAGCCGCCGTTAAAGCCAAACCAGCCAACCCAGAGCATGGATGCACCAATCATCACAATCGCTGGACGATGCGGGACAGCCAAATCATGCGGGAAGCCTTTGCGGGCGCCGAGCATAAAGACATAGACCAGTGCTGAAATACCTGCCGTGGCATGAACGACCAGACCGCCTGCGAAATCAACAACGCCGCCGCCGTAGCTGGAGAGCCAACCGCCGCCCCAAATCCAATGGGTCACGGGTGCATAAACAACCAATAGCCAGAGCGCCGTAAAAATCATTACGGGCAGAAATTTCACGCGTTCAACAAAAGCGCCAACAATCAAGGCTGGCGTGATAACCGCAAATGTCATTTGGAAAGCTAGAAACACGCTTTCCGGAATTGTGCCAGAAACCGCGTCGCGGCCCAAATCCTTGAGGAAAAGATTGTCTAATCCACCCCACCAGCCATTGGCTCCGCCAAACGCGATGGAATAACCCGCAATAACCCAGATGATAGAGGCCAGCGCTGCGATGGCGTAAACCTTCATCAAAACGGAAATATAGTTTTTCGACCGGACAAGACCGCCGTAAAAAAGGGCCAGACCGGGCAGGCTCATAAAGAGCACCAGCGCGGTGGCTGTCAGAATCCAAGCCGTGTCACCGGAATTAATCGCGGCATCTTGTGCCATTGCGAGCGAAGGCAGGCCGGAGGCGACAAGCGCCAGCCCTGCGGATTTAAGAAGACGTTTCATATGCTTTCCCCTGCACATTTTGGTTTGTTGCGGAGGTAAAGCAGTCAGAGCCCCAACGCTGTGCAGGGGCGGGGATAGTTTGTGCGCAAGCAAAGCGCGCACATGTATGGGGCATAAAAAACCCGCCTCTGCACAGGAAAAGTGCAAAGGCGGGTCTGGCACGGTCGCCCCATACCGAGCAATATAAATGAAACCGGGCCGGCTGGGGCCGGCCCGGTTTTGGATTAGCTGTTCACAAATTCCGGGTAGGATGGAACGCCGATTTCAGCTTGGTCAAGACCGACATATTCGTCTTCTTCGCTAACCCGTAAGCCGATGGTCATTTTTAGCGCGAACCAGATAATGCCGGAGACGACTGAGACAAACACAGCTGTTGCGAGTACGCCCATGAGCTGCGCCATGAAGCTGGCATCACCATTTGTCAGCGGCACAATGAGTGTGCCGAAAATACCGGCAACCAAGTGAACCGGAATGGCCCCGACAACATCGTCAATCTTGAACTTGTCGAGCAGCGGAACTGTCAGACAGGCCAGTAGTGAACCAATACCGCCAATCATAAGTGCGAATGGCACAGATGGCGTGAGCGGTTCTGCCGTGATCGCCACGAGACCGGCCAATGCACCGTTTAGCGCCATGGTCAGGTCAATTTTGCCGTAGCGCAGCTGCGTGTAGACAACGGCGACAATCACTCCGGCGACAGCCGCCATGTTCGTATTGACGAAGATCTTGGCGATAGAGTCGGCATCCGCGATCGTGCCCATGGCCAGCTGTGACGCGCCGTTAAAGCCGAACCAACCAAGCCATAGAATAAACACACCCAGCGTGGCGAGCGGCATATTGGAGCCCGGAATTGGGTGCACCTTACCGTCAACATATTTACCCTTTCGCGCACCCAGCACGAGCGCGCCGATTAAAGCGGCCCAGCCACCGGTGGAGTGAACGAGTGTCGAGCCCGCAAAGTCAGAGAATTCTGCGCCAAAGGTGTTCGCAAAGCCTTCTGAATTCAGGAATCCTCCGCCCCATTCCCAAGAGCCGACGATTGGATAAATAATGCCGGTCAGGAAAACGACGAAAATGATAAATGGCCAGAATTTGATCCGTTCAGCGACGGTGCCTGAGACGATTGAAGCTGTCGTCGCGCAGAAAACCATTTGGAAGAACCAGTCGGAATAGGATGCATAGCCTGTATCAACATCTTCCGCGGCGAACTCATACCCCGTGAAATCCCATGCGCCAAAGAAGTTCGGCGTACCGCCATACATTAAATTATAGCCCACAATCCAGAACATCAGACCCGCAACTGAATAAAGCGAGATATTCTTTAAACACTGCATGGAGACGTTTTTGGTGCGGACAAAGCCCGCCTCCAGCATGGCAAAGCCTGCCGCCATCCACATGACAAGGAAGCCGCCAATGAGGAAAAGCAATGTGTTGAAGACGAAGGCGTCATTTGCCGCCAAGCTCTCTAAAGTCGGCGCATCCTGTGCCAGTGCCATTGAGGGGACAATAACAGCTAGTGCTGATGCCCCGCTCAGAATTTTCGCGAATTTACGCATTGGAGTTCCCTTCCACTCTTGTTTCATGCGGATGTCCTGCGGATAGGAGAGAGGCGACGCGAGTCGGTTTGCCGGCATCAATATGGGCAAGTCGGCGACGCGCATTTTCTGTGCGCCTTCCGAAAGGATTTGCCCTATGGCTGTGCATGACCGGAAATTGAGGGAAAGAGGAATCATATGCGCCGTGACCGTTATATATATAAAGTGCTGACGCCGGATCAGTGGGCGGATTTCCAGGCTCGCTCCATCTTTACGGGGTCTCCGGTTGATATTGCGGACGGGTATATTCACATGTCCTGCGCCTCTCAGCTAAAGGAAACGCTGGATAAATGGTATGCGGATCAGGCCGAAATTGTGCTGCTGCGGATTGAGGCATCAGCTGTTGAGGCAGATTTAAAATATGAAATTTCGCGCGGCGGAGCAGAATTTCCGCACTTGTTCGCTGATTTGCCACGCTCAGCTGTGAAGCAAGTCTGGCTGGTCTCGCCTGATGCAGCTGTTTATAGGCTGCCTGACGATTTAACTGCGAACTGAGAGTCCCATGAGCCTGATCTATAAAACCGGAACGGCGCTGCTGCGCCGCCTGCCTGCGGAGCGGGCGCATGTGACAACGGTGAAGCTCTTGCGTTCGGGGTTTGGGCCTAAGGGCGGGGTGATTACATCCGACCTGCTCAAAACATCCGTTGGCGGATTGGACTTGCCTAACCCCGTGGGATTGGCCGCCGGATTTGACAAGGATTGCGACGTGCCGGATGCGATGCTGGGCGCTGGATTTGGATTTGTCGAATGCGGGACAGTTACGCCGCGCCCGCAGATCGGTAACGCGCAGCCGCGTCTTTTTCGCTTGATCGAGGATGAAGCGGTCATCAACCGGATGGGATTTAATAATCGCGGTTTGGATCATTTCTCTGAACGGCTGCGGGCCCGCAAAGGTAATGGCGGGATTGTCGGTGCCAATCTTGGAGCAAATAAAGACAGCGAAGACCGTGCTGCAGATTACGTCACGGGCCTGACCCGCCTTTGGGGACATGCGGATTATTTCACGATCAATATTAGCTCTCCCAACACACCGGGTTTGCGGAAGCTCCAAGGCGCGGATGAGTTGGAAGATCTTCTGGGCCGTATTGCAGAAACCCGCGCTGCATTGAGTGGTGATGAGCCGAGCGTGCCGGTTTTCCTGAAAGTCGCACCGGATGTTGATGTCACGCAAATCGACCGCATTGTCGAACAGGCGCGTACCTACGGGATGAATGCGATTATTGTTTCCAATACGACACTTGACCGACCCGAAAGTTTACAAAGCGAGCATTGCGGGGAAGGTGGCGGATTATCCGGCCAGCCACTTTTTGAGAAATCCACGCGCATTCTGGCTGAATTTGCGGATGCCGCAGACGGCATGATCGATTTGATTGGTGTCGGCGGTATCGGCAGCGGCGAACAAGCCTATGCGAAGATCAAAGCGGGTGCAAAAGCCGTGCAACTTTATTCGGCGCTTGTCTATCACGGCCCTGGGCTCGTCGCAGAGATCTGTGCGGATTTGGAAGCGCGCGCAAAAGCGGATGGGTTTTTGTCGATTGGTGAGGCGGTTGGGACGGGATTAAATTAGAAAGCTCCCTCTATTCCGGGCCAGAATAATAATGATCCTCAATACGCTCACAGAGACTTTATCATAAAAACGTTTCTCGAAGTTTGGATATAATCGCCAAAGGGTCCGCAATATTGAAAACCGAGACTTTCGTATAATTTGCACGCGGCAGCATAGGGTGGTGTATTATGTGTCTCCAAATAGAGCGCGCTTAACCCTGCTTTTTTCGCGGTGGTTTCAATATGCGCCATAAGCTTGCGGCTGACGCCTTTACGTAAATGATCGGGATGTGTTCGAACGGATTTAATTTCGCCAGTGCTTTCGGTGAGGCGTTTGAGCGCTGCACATCCCATCAACATATCTGCGTTGTTTCGAGCGGTGAACATTTGAATGTCAGGCGTTTGAAGCTCCGCCAAATCCAGCGCGTGGGTGCAAATGTCTTGTTGTGCGAAGGCGACATAATCCCGCAGGAGTTCTTGAACATCTAGAGACGAAAAATCTGCCAATTTAATTCGCATGAGTTATGTCCATATGTTTGCGAATGGAGGGGAAGGCGACGGCGAGTGTGAGCGCGCGGACGACATAATAAAACAAAAACGCGACCCAAATACCAGCCGCTCCTAAGATCGGGTAAATCAAATAATGTGCGCCAATATAGAATATGACGGCGGCGATACCCGCATTACGCATGGCGGCTGTGCGCGTTGTCCCAATGAATATACCGTCCATCTGATAGGCTGCGAAACCGAGTATAGGCGCGAGAGCGCAATAGGGCAGGTAAGTCATGGCGCTTGCAATGACGGCTGGGTCTGTCGTGAGCAGACGAATGAGAAAGGGCCCTGCCACATATATGAGGGATCCAATTAAGAGCGCGAAGCCGATTGAAAACTCGCTCGTCAATCTGACGGCGCGGTCAAAACGGGGTTTATTTTTGGCCCCATAAGCGGCGCCCGTCACGGCTTCCGCAGTATGTGCGAAACCATCCAAGACCAGCGCCGCCATGGTGATCATCTGCATGAGAATATGATAACCCGCGAGGAAGGTCTCGCCTTCTGTAGCGGCCGCATTTCCGAAGAAATTAAACCCAACAGTCAGCGCCATAGTACGGATGAAAATATTCCCATTGGCCACGCCCAGTTTCGATAGAGCGTCACGGGCCAATAGGACTTTTTTGGTAAAGGCACCTGCCTGCCATCCACCGCGCCGTTTGATCTCCCGGATCATCAAGAACAGTCCGGCGGCAAAACCTGCCCATTCGGCGACAGCGCTCGCCAAGCCAACACCAATTAATCCCCCGCCCAAAACAATGACAAAAATTGGAGAGAGAATTATGTTCACAATGTTCAGAACGATCTGCAAACCTAAGGCGAGACCGGCGCGGCTGATTCCGACAAACCATCCCATCAGCGCAATTGTGCCCAATGTGGCAGGCAGGCCCCAGAGCCGCGCGCGGATATAATCTGTTGCGCTGCCCTCAATCTCGGCACTGGCGGTAAAAATTGCGAAAGCTCCCTTGAGGAGCGGAATTTGCAGCGCAAAAATGAGAAGCCCAATCAGAATGCCCAGCGGGATTGCGCGTAAGATATGGGCTTGGACTTCATCCGCGCGCCCCGCCCCGTCGCTTTGCGCGGCAAGTCCGGCGGTGGACATGCGCAAAAATCCAAATCCCCAATAGGCGATGCCGTAGATTACGGCGCCGAGTCCAATACCCGCCAAAGCGCCCGTGCCCACAAAGCGGCCCACCATTAAAGTATCAACAATGCCCACAATCGGCGCTGCGCCATTGGCCAACATGATGGGCCAGGATTGGTTGAAAACATTCCAACGGGTAAGGGCGAGCGGCGCGGATGACATGGACGTGCTTTAAGGCGCGTAGCAGATTATGTTGAGTATTATTTCTTTGCGGTTTTGACAGCGTGTGCTTTCATATTAACGGCTTGAGGCTGTGTAATAGATCTGGCACACTTTCCTCATGATATATCCAAAAATTCTAGCTCTTATCCTCTCTTTTGGTTTGATGTCTTCGGCCGCTCATGCGCAGATCAAGAACACGATGGAACAAAGACTTGTTGAAGACATAAAGTTGAAGCACCCGGATTTTCGGATCGTCAAAAAAGTAGAAACCTTTCCTGAACGCTATAATGCCTCGATTAAAATTCCCGTCCGCGCCGCTTCGCCAGACGGTTCCAGAACAAATCGCGCCCTTGTTACTTTGCATGACGGGATTACGGGCGAACCTTTGGAGAGCTGTTATACGCCTTGTAGTTTGAACAAATCTCCGGGCCGCACCGTCTTTATTTTCCCCTATAAATTAGGTCATTTTACATTTCCAAATGAGATTGAGATGGATCCATCGGGTATGCGGGCCAAATATCCGTATTGGGATAATGAATATGAAGTGAAACTTGGCCCTGATTTCCGAAAGGCATTTATGCGGGGTAAAATGTGCGAAGCCGAGTTTGCAAAAATGGACCGCACGGACCGCGATGCAAAACCCTGTTACCGCATGCCGCCGCCCGTACCGGCGATAAATTACAGCGGATATTGTCGTGTCACTTTTGATATATCGCCTAAAGGAAACGTCAAAAACCCCGAGACGACAGAATGCAGCGACAAAGTTTTTGAGGTCACCAGCCTTGTTGCAGTCGGCGCTTGGAAATATCATCCGAAAATTGACCGTGGCATGGCCGTGACCCGGACCGGCGTTGAAACCAAATTACGCTATGACGTCACGGATTTCGATGGGACGCTCTTGGATGAGAACGGGAACAGAGTGGAAGAGTAGCCTCTCCATCACCCACGATGCTGGGGGATATAGCTGAGGAAATTCATATGCTTTGCATATAAGCGCTTGCACAAACTCGCAGGCTTTCATATATGCCCCTTTCTTGGCGCGGGGTGGAGCAGCCCGGTAGCTCGTCAGGCTCATAACCTGAAGGTCGTAGGTTCAAATCCTACCCCCGCAACCAATTCATAAAAACACCGTCCCTCGGGACGGTTTTTTATTGAGTTACCCAAATCGCAGAGCTCCAGGCCCGATCTTGAACCGATGACAGCATATCGGGATTGGGTGCCGTACCGTTGCGGACAGCATCCCATGTGCTCCAGCGGCATTTGGGAGCTTCCAAAACGCGTACATAATAAGCTGTCGGCGTCTTCGCGTCATAATCCGGATCGACCCATAGGGTTTTTAACTCCGCCGCCCCGCTTCCGCTTTGCTCACAGGTGGATAAATCAACGGTCAGATTCTGGTCGGGGCAGCGTCCCTCAATCGGGTTCCGCCCGTCGGCGCAGGCAATATCATAGACACGTTCCTGCGGGCGGCCATCCTTCATCCAGCTTTTGATAACCTGCATCCGTTCCAGCGGGGCGGAGTTTGCGTCACGGCTGGCCCAAGCGAGGAATTGTGGGGCTTGGCGGCCCGCCTCTGATTTGCTGCCCATGGGTGCGCCTGCAGCATAGGCGAGATCAACCATATTAGGCGCATCCAAAATATCCTCTCCGACGCGGTCCCGCATTGCGAAGAAACGGACCTTCATGCGCGGTCCCGACGTGCCGAAGGTTTCCTTCTTTGCCATAGCATCAAAAATCTCGCCGCGCGTATTGGCCCGCGCCCAAACGCCCGCCAGTCCGGACGCGCCATATTGAGGTGTGGCAATTAAATCTGTTTCAGGTGTGAAACTTTCCGGCCATGTTTTCGCGCCTTTGGGCGGGACGGTCTGACGGCTTTCCGGGCTCATATCGTGCGCAAATTTTCCGAAGAAGCGTTCTTCGCCATATGCGCCGCCCGATATATGCGTATCAGAGCTACCAATAACGCCGAATTGAAACGGATTAACGCCCAGTCGTTCTTCGAGCGTGAAACCGCGCGCCAATCCTTGGCGCACAAAACTGCCATCCGTCACATAAGAGGGGAGTTGCCCGCCAATGAGATTGTCATAAATTTCGAAATTCGACCATTCGTCATTGGGCGACAGCAATGGATGTGTTTCCGATGTGCCTTTGACCTGTGTGATTTCAACGACAGGTTCGTTTCGCAGGCGCAGCTCGGCCTCCGCTCTGTCCATCGGGCTGCCATTATAACTGCCAAATGCGAACATCATGCCGTTAGAGGCGTTGGAATTATGCGGGATGGCAAGAACGTCATGTCCTGCGCTGCGCTGTTCATCCATCCAACCCCACAGCTGATCCGGCCGCGGACTATCCAATGTGGTGAACAGGCGGGACGGCGCGCTGTCTTTAAAAATGACATTGCGGTGGAGATTGGCAGCTGCCGTATCCGAGACAATGCGCATGGCAGTAAATTCATATCCGGCGAAAGTCGTGAATGTGCCGGGGTCATTATGCGCCTCGGCGGCCGCAACATTTCTGGCCCAGACCGAATCCATTAAGTCACGGTCATAAATTTCTTCAATCTCATCCCCGCTGACGATGGTTTGTCCGACGCGCAGAAAACTTCCCCGACGGTCCGTGGCCGTCAGGCCGAAAATGGATTTTGCTGTGTCCGTTTTGGACAGGGACGTGCTCCGGTCCCGCATAGCCGGGACGACGCCCAAATATTCGCCGTGATCCGTGACAGCATAAAAATCGAGCGGCGGGCCGTCCAATTTGACCTTAATGCCTGCGCCATTGTCGATCGCCTCGCCTTTGGCGAAACGGTAAGCATCATTGGCATCGGTGCGCGTGCCAAAGATAAAAGCGTCAAAGCTATTGGTCGTGTGAACATGGAGATCGCCAAACAGGGCAATTTTTGTCTCAATCAGTTCGATGTCACCGTTTTTCGTCGTTTGTACGGGTGTTTCGGGTGCGTCGGTTGTCGCGGGCCTGTCAGCTTGACAAGCGGATAGGATAAACAGACTGGCCGTTCCTAATATTAGTGAGCGCATCAATCTTTCCCCTTTTAAAAAGGAGCTTAGACCTCAGCTTCATCTAGGACTAGCGACAAATTTGAAGACTACTTCTTCAAACCATGTTTGCGCATCAGCCCGCGAAATTGGTGATAGGTCAGCTCGAGTCGCTCTGCCGCTTTGCCCTGATGATTGTCGCTCACCCGCAAGGCTTCATCAATCAGTTTCCGTTCAAATGCCAAGACGCGGGTTTGAAATCCTTCGTTCTCAGAAGCTGCGGGCGGTTCGATGAGCGGGGAAGGGTTTATATATGTGGGCGGCGGCGTGACGGCATTTTGTTCGGACGGTAGATGCGGAGCCGTGAATGTGCGGTCCTGCACCCGGTGCGGGCTGTCAAATGGATCAAATTCCAGCGGTCCCGCGGGTCCTGCACCGATTGGATTGGAGAGAGTTTCATCCGCCAGCCAGGCTTTTGCCGTATTGCGCTCTACAATCGTTTTCAATTCGCGCACATTTCCCGGCCAGTCCCGCGCCATAAAGGCCTCGCTGGCTTCTGCCGTAAAGCCCGGAAAACTCTCCGCGCCGAGTTCCGCCGCGATTTTCTTCCCGAAATGATCCGCCAGCGGCAAAATATCGTCTCGTCTGGCTCGCAGTGGCGGCAGGGTCAAAACTTCAAAGGCTAAGCGGTCCAGCAAGTCTGCGCGAAAGGCTCCGCGCGACACGGCAGCTGGCAGATCCACCGCGCTTGCGGAAATCACGCGGACATCGACCTCTTGCTCTGCATGTTCGCCGCTGGCCTCGTAGCGGCCATATTCGACCGCACCCATCAGCTTCTCCTGTAGGCGTGGGGAGACACTATCTATATTGTCGAGAAAAATTGTTCCCTCGTCGGCGTGATAAAATTTACCGTTGGTATCTTCCCGCCCGTCAAGAAAGCTCTCTCCGAAGAGTTCCTCATCCAGCCTCTCATCCGTAAAGGCGGCGCAATTGACCGTTATAAAGACTTTCTCCCAGCGCGGAGAGAGAAAATGAAGGCGTTTTGCGATCAATTCTTTGCCTGTTCCGCGCTCTCCAACCAGTAAAACGGGCCGTTCCAGCACAGCAGAATCGGACACACGGTCTAGAATCGCGAGATAGGATTGGCTCTGGCCTATGGGTTGTGGAGGTAGAGCGGCCATATTTAGTCCGAATAGCTAATTAAGTCTAGTAATATATACCAAATATGTGTGAAAAATACCATTCATTTTTGTGTCAGAATTCGAAGAAAATGAAAAACACAATAAAATCAATAATTTAAAAAAATTCGACAATTTTGTCGCAGCCTGCCATCTTTTGTTTGTCGGCGGGAGGCAACAGCCACTCGCCAGACAGGAGACGAAACGAAAACCCCCAGGGTGTGCCAACCCAGGGTTTTCTTGAAACTGGAAGACTTAGGAGAGAAAAATGACCTTCCGTACAATCGACACTGACATGGCTTCCGTGGGTGCCACCACCGAAACCGAATTAACAACAGGCGTTGCACGCCGTGCACGTTCTGCCCGCCGGGCGGCTATCCGCGGTTCCCGCGTTAGCTCCCGGGTTTGGGTCTACTCAACCATTTAGGAGACGACACGCAGATGGACCGTTACCCCAACACATCGACTGACTGGCGCGCCAAAGGGGCGCGCTTCGTCAGATATCTGACAACACGACCAGCTGAGTGCTGGGGCTTCTTCGCCGCCGGCATCGTGATCGCCAAAATCTTTCTTTAACCCCCTTACAAGACCAAGACGAAAACACACTTTAGGAGATATAAAATGGGTATTTTTTCCCGCATGGGCGACATCATTAATTCGAACCTCAACTCTATGATCGACAAGGCTGAGGATCCGGAAAAGATTGCACGCCTCATCATCCAGGAAATGGAAGACACACTGGTCGAAGTCCGCACAGATGCCGCGCGCAATATTGCAGAACGCAAAGAACTGTCACGCAAAGCTGACGACTACGCCTCCCGCGCCTCTGACTGGGAAGCCAAAGCCGAGCTAGCCCTGACAAAGGGTCGTGAAGACCTCGCCCGCGGCGCTTTGTCCGCGAAGCAACAGTCCGAGCAAATGGTCGATGTTGTCGAACGCGAAATCGCGGTTCTCGACGAAGCCGTTGCCAAAGCTGACGAAGACCTCGCCAAGCTGCAAACCAAATTGAACGAAGCCAAGGCCAAGCATAAGGCGCTGACAATGCGCAGCTCTGTTGCCAAAGGTCAGATCAAGATGCGCACCATGGTTCGTGACACAAAGGTCGAAGACGCGCTTGCCCGCTATGAGCGAATGGAGCGCAAGGTTGACGAGCTGGAAGCCCATGTCGAGAGCTTTGATCTCGGTGCCGGTGGCGACAGTCTAGAGAGCCAGTTTGCAGAATTGGAAGCCAATGATGCGATTGAGGATGAACTTGCCGCTTTGAAAGCCCGCATTAGCAAGCCGAAAGCTGCCAATGGCGGTGCGAAGAAGAAAAAAGCAGGTTAATCCACGCGGAACCCCCTTGCGCCCGGCCCTCCGGTTTTACACTGGAGCGATTTCTAACCCCGAACGGCCGGGCGCAAA
>JAHDFA010000018.1:21220-28631 GCA_020628495.1 Hellea sp. | reverse complement strand
CCAATATCTGCGCCCGCAGCGTATCAGAGAGCGCTTTCGCATCAATATCTTGCCCGAGAACCAGAGTTGTCCGGCCAAAATTTGCGCGGTCGGGATAGGCGGGATGCGCGCCGACCGTTACGCCCGCCGCTTTGGCATTTCGTACAGTTAATCGCATAGATGCCGCGTCTCCGGCATGTCCACCACAAGCGATATTCGCGCTGGAGATAGCGTCGACAATGGCGGCCTCTGACGCCGCCCATTCGGGTGTGTCAGCTTCGCCAATATCCGCGTTCAAATCGATCGTTTTCATGTCTTCTGTTTAGCAGCTAAATTACATTTGCCTACACGGATTTCAAAGCTCACAAGAGAGAATGCTTGAAAATCCACTTTTCTGGGTCAGCGCAATATCTGCCGTGATTATTACTGGTATTTCCAAAGGCGGTTTTGGCGGCTTGGCGTTGTTCGCCGTTCCGCTCATGGCGTTGACAATTTCGCCCATTCAAGCTGCGAGCATTATGCTGCCCATCCTTATCGTGATGGATTGGGTGAGTGGTTGGAGCTATCGAAAGTCATTCGACAAAGCCCTAGTTCTTCAAATGGTGCCTGCGGCAGTTTTTGGGATTGGTGTGGGGTGGGCGCTGGCAGGTTTTGTGACAGACAACGCCGTGCGCATTATTGTCGGACTGATTGCGATCGGCTTTCCGCTCTATAATTGGTTTGGCTCCAAATCTGGATTGGACGCCATTAAGGACAGTAAAGTTGCAGGGCATATTGCAGGCGGTTTGGCGGGATTTACCAGTTTTATCGCCCATGCGGGTGGCCCGCCTTTTCAAGCCTATGCCATACCACAAGGCCTGCCGCATCGGATTTATGCGGGCAGTGCGGTGATGTTTTTCTTCATCATAAACGCTGTCAAAATCATTCCCTATGCTGCGCTGGGTCAATTGGACATGACCAATCTGACGACATCCGCCATGCTTTTGCCGATCGCGCCGATAGGGGTTTTGATGGGCGTCTGGTTGGTGAAACGTATCGATGGGACCGTGTTCTACCGCATTATGTACGGATTGATTTTCCTGACAGGCCTGAAATTGCTATGGGACGCATTTTTATAGCGATCGTCCGCATGCAAACCCGCTGGCCCAGGCCCATTGGAAATTATGTCCGCCGAGGTGGCCCGTCACATCAACGACTTCGCCGATGAAATAGAGACCGGGAACGGATTTCGCTTCCATGGTTTTCGACGACAACTCGTCCGTGTTCACGCCGCCGCGCGTCACTTCCGCTTTGCGGTAACCTTCCGTGCCCGCAGGCCGGACATGCCAAGCGCTGACTTGCAGGGCGAGATTTGCGAGTTCGCGATCCGGCATGTCGGCGAGACGTTGATAGGTGAATTGCGCGGCCAAATGAGCGGCTAATCGGGCAGGGAGATGAGACGCGAGCCATTTCTCCGGTGATAATTTGGGTGTTTCGGCTTTCGCTTTTTTTAATTCGGCTAGTGTGTCCCGGCCCGGCGACATATCAATTGTGATCGCTTCGCCGGAATTCCAGTAAGAGCTGATTTGTAAAATGGCCGGACCGGATAATCCGCGATGTGTGAACAACATGGCTTCGTCAAAACTGGCAGCATCATTACTGACAATCGTGTCTACGCTGACACCAGAAAGTGCCGCGATAGGGTCTTTTAATTGATCGGTAAAGGTCAGCGGTACAAGCGCCGGTTCGGGTGTGACGACATCCAGCCCGAATTGTTCGGCGATCTTATACCCGAACCCGGTCGCGCCCATTTTGGGAATGGAGGGTCCCCCGCAAGCGACGACCAGTGCAGACGTTGCGAGCGTTTGTGTCGGCGTTGTGACAACAAAACCGTCACCCATTTTCTCAACACCAAATACTTCTGTACCCAATCGAACTTCATTTCCAGCAGCCTTACATTCAGCGAGGAGCATATCGATAATTTCTTGCGATCGTCCGTCGCAGAAGAGTTGGCCCTTTGTCTTTTCATGCCAGGCAATTCCGTATCGCTCGACCAATTCTATAAAGTCATATTGCGTGTAACGGCTAAGCGCGGATTTTGCGAAATGCGGGTTTTGCGAGATGAAATTATCCGGTCCGCAATGCAAGTTCGTGAAGTTGCAACGCCCGCCGCCGCTAATACGGATCTTTTCGCCTGCGCGCTCTGCATGGTCTAAAATGATAACGGATTTACCGTTTTGTCCGGCTATAGCGCCGCACATCATTCCTGCTGCACCCGCACCGATAATGATGACATCAGCGTCCATCTAGCTGACCTGCTGCGCGCATACGGTCCAATTTCAATATTGCCGCAACGCCCAACGAATGACGAATTTCACCTGAATCTATAGCGTCAAGTGCGTCGTCCAAACTGATTTTCATAATGGAAATGTCTTCGCTGCTTTCCATTTCCGTTTCCCCCGGCGTGAGATCTGTGGCTAGATAAACACGGGCGAACTCGTCCGTGATGGAATTGGATAATTCAAGCGTCAAAATTTCTTCCATCCGCCCTGCGGTAAATCCTGTTTCTTCTTTCAGCTCACGATGTGCAGTGCCGATTGGGTCTTTTCCTGAATGATCGCCTCCGGCCGGGACTTCCCAACTATAGCTTTGAAAGGCGACCCGGCTTTGCCCAACCAACCAGATATACCCGTCTTGATACGGCACCACACCGACGGCGAGATTTTTGAAGTGGACCAAGCCGTAAAGCGCGTCTTTACCATTGGGATCTTTCGCAGGAATGTCATCCACCCGCATCCACGGGTTTTCATATTTTGCGATGGCTTCGCCCAATTGCCATGCGAATGCGGGTCTCGGAAAGGTCGGGCGCTCAGTCATGCGCGGCGGTTAGCAGGCCAACCGCGAGGATGGAACCGAAATGGTAAGCCTATGACAAAGGCAATTTCTCCCGCTTGCGACATTCTGCGACAAAAATTCTGAAAAACGATAATTATATATTGAAAAACGATAATATTCTTTTTATAAGAAGACTATCGGTGTGCCAACCGATGGGAGACGAAGATGATTGATTCACACAACGCCCGGAATCCGCGTGGTTTCGGGACAGCAAACCCATATTCTCAACCTGGAAATGCGCCGCGTAAGCAGCTTTGGATTTGGCGGGCTCTCATTTTTTTCCTTCCGCTCTTGGTCATCATCGGATCCGTCGTTGGATTTTCCGCTATGAGCGCGCTGAAGCCTGAGCCTGAAGAAAAAGAGGATGTCGTTAAAGCCATTCCCGTCTTAACCGATGTTGCGGTCAGCGATGACGTCACTTTGACCGTAAATGTTCAAGGCGAAGTCCAGCCGCGAACCGAAATTAATCTGGTTCCTCAGGTCAGCGGCCTTGTGACCTATATGTCTTCCCAATTCATTGAAGGTGGCCGCTTTCGTAAAGGAGATCTGTTGGTTCGTATTGAATCCGCTGAATTTAAACTCCGCGTGACCCAAGCCCGCGCGAATGTCGCGCAGGCACAAACTGTCATCGCCCGTGAGAAATCCGAGTCTCTTCTCGCGCGTCAGGATTGGCAGGATTTGGGCCGAAGCGGAAATCCCACACCCTTGACCCTTCGCGTGCCGCAAATGGCAGAAGCCGAAGCGCAATTGGCCTCAGCGCAGGCGCGTTTGTCGGAAGCAGAACTTCAGCTCGCCCGGACGTCGTTATATGCGCCTTTCGATGGACGAGTGACGATACGTCATATTGATCAAGGCGAGTTCGTGACCGCCGGAACACGGCTTGGTGAAATCTATTCCGTTGATGTCATGGATGTACGCTTGCCCATGACAAATGAAGACCTGCGCCGCGCGGGTCTGACTTTGGGCTATGAAGCCGAGGGCACGAATGGCGGCATTCCCGTAACCTTATCCGCTGACATCGCTGGGACAATGGCTGAATGGCAGGGGCGCATTGTGCGGACCGATAGCCGTTTTGATAAAAATACTCGCGTTCTTTTCGCTTATGCAGAGGTGCGTGACCCGTTTGGAGCAGGGGCCAGCGACGGCACACCGCTTGCGCCTGGGATTTTCGTCAAGGCGGCTATCGACGGTCAAAAATTGAGCGATGTCATGATTGTTCCGCGCTCTGCACTGCGCGGAGAAGATAAGGTCTATGTCGCGAAAGATGACATATTGTCGATTCAGACGGTCTCCGTATTGTCCAGTGACCGAAATCAAGCCATATTGCGCGGCGGTGTATCTATTGGCGACGCCGTCATCACCTCACCCATTCGCGGCGTTGCCGACGGTATGAAAATTCAAGTCGTAAAGCCGGGTGAAGCGTTTGCCCAACAGACCTCTGAGACAGGGGCGGGCGAATGAAACACATCATCAAATGGTGGGCGAGCAATCCTGTTGCGGCAAATTTGTTGATGTTGATTTGTTTCGTTGGCGGGATTGTCAGCTATATTCAAATTGAACGCGAGTTGGAGCCTTATGTCGAATTTCCGGGCGCATCGACATATGTCGCTTGGCCCGGAGCATCGCCGCAAGATGTCGAAGAACAAATTATCGTCCGCATGGAAGAAGCGCTGTCCGAAGTCCAAGGCGTCAACCGCATGTGGGCCTTTGCAGGTGAAGGCGGAGGATCTGTCACTGTCGTTGGCAAAAACGGGGTCGATGAAGCAGTTCTCATGGCGGATGTGAAGCGCGCCGTGGACTCTATCAATGCTTTCCCGCCCGCCGCTGAAGAACCGCAAATCAATGTCTTCCGCAATCAACAAGAAATGATCCGGCTGGCAGTTTCAGGTGATGAAAGTGTTTCTGAGCGTGATTTAAAGCGCTTTGCTGAGAAGACCCGCCGAGAGGTGGCTTTAATGGGTTATGTGCCTTCAGTCGATTTATTCGGTGTGCGCGGTGAGGAAGTGTCCATCGAAGTCTCTGAAGATGCCTTACGGCAATATGGCCTGACTTTGAACGAGGTCGCACAAGCCGTTCGCGGAGCGTCTGTAAATGCATCCTCCGGGACAGTCCGAACCAGCATTGGCAACATGCAATTAAGAACAAAGAATCAGGCGGATTCGCAGTTTGATTTTGAAAACATCATTGTTCGACAAGACCCCGGCGGTGCAACCATTCGTGTTGCAGATGTCGCGACTGTTATTGATGGATTTGAACAGGTCGATTTGCTCGCAACTGTGAACGGCAATCGCACCATACTTGTTCAGGTGATGAGCGGGCCGAATATGGACATCGTTAAAATGTCCGAAAACGTCACCCGCTATTTGGAAGAAACCAAAGATAATCTGCCCGAAGGTATATCCATAACAACATGGGAAGATGCAGCCGAACAATATACGGGCCGCATTAATACAATCGCCAAGAATTTTTTCACGGGATTACTCTTAGTGTGTTTGACTCTAATGTTGTTCCTGCGCCCCAAAATCGCCTTCTGGGTCAGCATCGGAATTGCGACGGCTTTTGCGGGCGGTCTCGCATTGCTTCCGCTCTTTGACGTGTCTTTCAACATGATTTCAACCTTCGCCTTTCTCTTGGTGATTGGGGTGATTGTAGATGACGCCATCATCGTTGGCGAGGCCATCCACTTTAAAACGGAGACCGGCGAGGCCAGCTTGGACGCCGCGGTCAACGGCACAAATATGGTCGTTAAACCGGTTATCTTCGCGGTGTTGACGACCATGATTTTCTTCGCGCCTTGGATGTATCTGAGTGGCGGAACCAGCGAGTTCACGCGCGCGATCTCACTAGTTGTAATTTTGGCGCTGTTCTTCTCACTTGTGGAATCGCTCCTGATTTTACCGGCTCATCTAGCGCATTTGAAACCCGTTAATCCGAAAAGCCGGATAATGCGATTTCAGAAGAAAATCGCTGATAGCCTGACATGGGTGGCGGAGTCGCTTTATAGACCGTTTATTACGGTCGCCTTGCGCCGTCGGTATTTGACGGCCTCACTCTTTATCGGGTTGATGATTTTAACTGTGGGCGTCGTGGCGAATGGTCTCGTTAAATCGTCCTTCTTCCCCGAAGGCGAGACGGATCAAATAGAAATTTCGGTCGAACTGCCAGAGGGTACACCCTATGCGCGGACACTGAAAGTGCTGGCGCAATTGCAACATGCTGAAAAGCAGTTGCAAAAAGAAATCGCCGAGACGGACGGAGACCTCATTGAGAATTGGTACACGCGGTCTCGCGACAATAATGTACTCGCGCTTGTGAAGCTCGTACCGCCGGAAACACGTGCGCTGACGGCGAAGGAGACTGCGGAACGTCTGCGCGCCCTGATCGGTGAAGTCCCGGATGCCGAAAGCATTAATGTCAATTACCAAGACGGTAATAATGGTCCGCCTATTCAATATGTGCTCAACGCGAAGGAGTTCGAGGATTTGGACGCCGCTGCTGATGATCTGATGACGCAGTTGCGAAGCTATGAAGGCGTGTTCAATGTTGTCAATGATATGGAGAGCGCGACGGAGGAAGTACAATTTGACCTCAAACCAGGCGCGGAAGCGTTAGGTGTAACGACCGCCGATGTGGCCCGCCAGGTCCGCCAAGGTTTCTTTGGCGAAGAGGTGCAACGCCTCCCGCGTGACGGTGAAGATGTGCGCGTCTATGTCCGTTATCCGCGTGTGGATAGAGAATCTCTCGATTTCCTGAACTCCATCCGGATCCGGACGAATGATGGTCGTGAACTACCGCTTGAGACCGTCGCCAATTTAAGATTTGAAACCGGCACGAACCGCATTTTACGACGAGAGCGTCAACGTGCAATTATTGTCTCCGCGGAAGTCGTTTCAGAACGCATTGATGAAATTCGTGAGGAATTAAATGACGGCTTCTTCCCAGATTTTGATGCGCGGCATCCAAATGTGAAGCGCGGTAACATTGGCCGTGCACAAGGCGAGGCAGAGTTCCAAGCCGAGCTCTTTACCTTCATGTTGATAGCGATCGGAGTGGCTTATTTTATCGTCGCCGTGTCCTTCAAATCCTATTTTGAACCCATATTGATTTTGCTGGCGGCGATCCCGTTTTGTTATTGCGGCATGATTATCGGGCATTTGACAATGGGTGCAACAATGTCGCTTCTGTCGATATTGGGGATGTTCGCGGCGGCTGGCGTGGCAGTGAATGATAATCTGGTCTTGCTGGATTATGTGCACCGCTTGCGAGACCAAGGCATGGACGGGGCGCAAGCCTTGATTGAGGCCGGGACAAGACGTTTCCGTCCCATTCTGCTGACTTCGCTGACGACCTTTGTTGGCTTACTCCCTCTGCTGACCGAGAAGTCATTACAGGCGCAATGGCTTATTCCAATTGGGATTAGCCTGGCCTTCGGCGTCCTATTCGCGCTGTTTGTCACACTCTTCTTCGTGCCAGCTTTATACGGCATTGGCGCAGATATCGGACGCGGTATGAAATATCTTGTGAAGGGGCAGAGACAGCCTGGATTTTCAGCGAAGAT
>JAHDFA010000018.1:15283-21120 GCA_020628495.1 Hellea sp. | reverse complement strand
GCGGTATGAAATATCTTGTGAAGGGGCAGAGACAGCCTGGATTTTCAGCGAAGATTGCTTAGTTGAAAACCCATCTGGAGGTGAGGATGGGATTCGAACCCACGTTAGGCTACAAACCTAAACACGCTTTCCAAGCGTGCGCCTTAAACCACTCGGCCACCTCACCTTACAGAGGCATTGACCTCGGTTTGACCCGAGGGGTTTGAGATAAGCGCACGCTTACCTTAAAATGTTTGAGCCGCATAGCGGCTCGGGCAGTGCGCCTTAAACCACTCGGCCACCTCACCATTCAGAGGTAATATCCCATCATCAGAGGAGCGGTGTCTGATGAAAGGCGCGATATAGCGTACAGCGCTCGGCGTGCAACCCTTTTCATCTGCACTTTACATGAGGTCTGAGCTGCTGTTAGCCATTAGGGCAAGAGAGCGGGGGTTATGGTCGAAAAGCTGACATTAGGTGTGGAGGAAGAATATCTCCTCGTAAATCCCGTGACACGGAATGCGGTTATCAGTCCGCCAAAGAAGTTCATGAAAGCCTGCCAGGCCGCAATCGGGAATCGCGTTACGCCTGAATTTTTGCGTTGCCAAATCGAAATTGCCACCGATATTTGCGAAAGCGTCGCCGATGCGCGTGAGCAAATCGCGAATTTGCGCGGCGAGATCGCCCGTATTGCGGAGAGTATGGATATGCGCCTTATGGCGGCTTCCACCCATCCTTTCACACCTTGGAAACGTCAGCGCCCGACAGAAGGCGAACGCTATGAGCGCCTTGATAGCGATATGCAGGGTGCCATACGCCGTATGATGATTTGCGGTATGCATGTCCATGTTGGTTTGGAGAATCCGGACCACCGCATCGATGTGCAAAACCAAATCCGCTATTTTCTGCCGCACATGCTGGCTTTGACAACAAGTTCGCCTTTTTGGGAAAGTCAGGAAATGGGCATGAAATCCTATCGCTTGTCCGTTTTCGATGGCATGCCGCGCACGGGTATACCGGAACAAATACAAAGCTATTCTGAATATCAAAGGCTCATCAATGCGATTATTGCGGCGGGTGCGATCGAAGATTCCACAAAGATTTGGTGGGATATTCGCCCCAGTGCAAATTTTCCGACTCTGGAAATGCGCGTCTGTGATGTCTGTACGCGGCTTGATGATGCGATTGCGGTCACGGCGATTTACCAAGCCCTAACCAGCCGGATTTTGCGGCTGAAAAAGGACAATATGAAATGGCGCGTCTATCCTGCATTCCTGATATCGGAAAATCGGTGGATGGCACAGCGTCATGGCGTTTCCGGTCAGCTCATCGATTTCGGCAGCGGCAAGGCTGTGCCTTATCCGGATATTTTGGAAGAATTAATCGACTGGATTTCTGAAGACGCTGCCGCACTTGGATGCCTCAAAGAGGTCGAACATGCCCGCGAAATTGTCACGCGTGGCAGCTCTGCCTGTCGACAAAGAAACATCTATGAGCAGGCTCGTATCGCAGGCTTGCGCAAACGCGATGCCTTTAATGCCGTGGTCGACGATTTGGTGAAAGAGACTGTGTTTGGGATTTAAAATCTTCCATTAAATTAGCCTCTTCTTTGTATTTCTATTTTCTCCGCCGTATTGTCTTTATCTCTATACTTGGGTTGGGTATAATGACGTGTGTGCGTGACGCCGAAAATTAGATTGCTAATCAGATTTTAAGGGACCGAACCGCGCAGCGGTTCGGCGCTACACTGCAATCGACTCACAGTATCTATTGCGGGCGTTTCTCGTGCCAAACATCCTCTACTTGGCGTTTGAGATCACGAACGGTCGGCCTTCTTTAGGCGATTTTAGAGCGCTTATTTATTCGCTTTATGAATGCTCGTTTAATGAACGTGAGATGGATTTTTGTTTCAGATTGCGTTCAAGCCATTTTTCTTACCGATTAACCGTCATCAGATGTTCAGCGGATATATCTCCTCTGTCTGATGAACTGGATGGAGGTAATTATGAAGACTCTTTTATCATCAACGGCTGCAATCGTCGCTATTTCTCTGGCTCCGGCGATTGCCGCCGCAAATTCTGGGTATGATGCGCATGAGCGCTGTAAATCGAATGAAGACACGCGGCAGGTTTTGGGCGGTATTGCCGGAGCCGTTGTTGGCGGCGTTGTCGGCTCGCAAGTCTCAGGCAATGGCGCGCGCACAGAAGGCAGCGCGATCGGTGCGGTTTTAGGCGGTCTTGCAGGGGCAGGTATCGCGGATAAGACCGTCGATTGTGACCCTGTCTATGAGACAACGGAAACGGTGTATGCTAACCCGCCGACCACCCAATATGGCCATTCTGAATATGGCGCCATTCAGCCCGCACCTGTCCAATATGGAACGACTCAATATGGCAGTTCGCCTTATTATGAGGACCGCGTGACGGTTTCGACCCACCCCGTATATTCTGACCCGACTTATGGTGCGGGGGCCTTGTCCCAAGGCACGACCTATTTAACAGGAACAGTGACTTACCCGCCATCCGGCAATAACAGCCAATATGTCCACCAGACATATGGCGCGCGGGATTACACGTCGTCATCCACCAATGGCGGTTATTACAGCCAATCTCGGCCCAGCACCCAGCGGGTCGTCTATACCCAGCCTACCACGCGCCGCACGGTCTATACCCAGCCGGCGCGAGTGACACACGCCCCGCCGCGCCGTCATCTGAGCGCGCGTCGGACGCATTACCATGGCCGATATAGTTGTGACATGGGGCATTAAGCGAGCGAACCCCAAATACAGGGTCGCAATTTCGATTGCGGCCTTTTGTCTGTCCGTTCCGCGGCAAATTTAACGAACTGAAACAATCTCTCACACATTGCGCAGCCATCTGTTAAGAGCGCGGTTCATGTCAGACCCCTTTCATATAATCTCGCCCACATCAGAGGCGCCGCTGTTCATTTTCGGCGACCATGCCTCGCATCACATCCCGGAGCGATACAATAACCTCGGTCTGTCTGGCGAGGATCTGACACGCCACATTGCTTGGGATATCGGGACGGAAGCCGTGATTCGCGGTCTGTGTTTCCGCTTTGGATGCGGCGCAGTCGTGGCAGGTTTTTCGCGATTATTGATTGATCCCAATCGGTCAAAGCACATGCAGAGTTTGATACCGAAAAGCTCAGACGGCACTTTGATTCCGGGCAATCAAAATGTGGACGCAGCTGAGCGGGCGGAACGCATTGAAACGCTCTATACGCCTTATCACGCCGCCATAACCAAAGCACTGAACGGGCTCTCATCGCCGCTCACGGTCTCGCTACATTCTTTCACGCCAAAGCCTGCCATGGGCGACGTTCGAACACTGGATATGGGCCTGCTCGTCAAACATGATGAAGGGACGGCGGAGGATTTCAAAAATGCGCTTTACCGTTTGGCGCCAAAACTCTCCGTTGGGATTAATGAACCTTATTCCGCGCATGATCTTAACCATACGATTGATCTGCACGTGGCCCCGCGCGCTTTGCCGCATCTTGCAATTGAAATCCGTCAGGACCACATCAGCCACGACCAAGGTGTCGCCCGCTACGTCAAACTTTTGGGTGATGCGCTAAAACAGATAATGGATTGAGACCTATGAGCCGGATGGATTTGAGCCTTTGCGAAGCCCGTACGCATTACGTCAATGGTGAGTTGATGTTTGGGGATATTCCTGAAGGGATGGAACAAATCCAATTAGGATTTGGCTGTTTTTGGGGCGCGGAACGTATTCTTTGGAAACTGGACGGCGTTCATGTGACCAGCGTTGGGTATTCGGGTGGGCATACGCCCAAGCCGGATTATCGTCTCGTCTGCACCGGAAAAACCGGGCATGCGGAAATGTGCCATGTTGTTTACGACCCGTCCGTCATCAGCTTTGACGAACTCCTCAAAGTGTTTTTTGAACATCACGATCCAACGCAAGGCGACCGTCAAGGTAATGATGTCGGGCCGCAATATCGCTCGGCTATCTTCACCTATACAGACGCACAAATGGAGCAATCCAAGGCGGCGATTGAACGTTACCGCGAAGCCTATGGACGTCCCATCACAACGGAATTACGGACTGCCCCGGATGTTTATCACGCGGCAGAGGACTATCATCAGCAATATCTGGCCAAGAACCCGCAAGGTTATTGCATGCATGGACCGACGGGAATTTTCTGCGCGCTGCCTGAACCCGCACAATCGGAACCGGCTAAACCTGCGGCTTAATAAGGCGTACCGTCTTTGCGTTGGTAGATGCGTTCGGTCGTTCCATTGGCGGGCAGATCTAAATCTATATCGGGGTAGATGACGTTATCGCTATACGGGTTGCGCCCGCCAATGACGAGATAAGTCACGTCTTCATCACTTTCATTTTTCATATGATGGGCGATTCCATCACCCATCGGGTGGACCGTTACATCCCCGGGTGCGAGGGGGATCCCTTCGCTGCCTTCATATAAAGTGGGGTGACCCGAAACGATGAAAACAATTTCGTCCTCATGGCTGTGATGATGGCGTTGGGAACTCCACGCACCGGGTGGGAGGGTTATGAGATTAGCCCCGAATTGCGTCAGCCCTCCTGCATCAGACACCCGCAATCCGCTGCGGGACAGACAAGGTTGGTCAAATGGCGCGGGGTAATTACTCCCCATACGCGGCGTGAGTTTTGCGAGATCAAGTTTCGGCATGGGCTACTCTCCTTGCGGGCGATGTTATCCTGATTTAGAGCCAGTCCATGCAGCTAATCAAACCCCTTCTCGGTATATTTGCGGTCTTGGGAACTTGGCCGAATTGGGAAAATTACTTTGATCTGTCTCGCCGCGGGCAGAAAGTTTCATTTGTTGTTTTAGCGCTCAGTCTCGCCCCGCTTTGGCTCGTCGTCTACGGTATCCAATCCGAACGGGCACGACTGACTGAGACGGCGTTAAGCCTACCGGGGCTTGTGCCATTTATCTTCATCGTCGGGCTTTGGTTATTCTCATTCCCCGCACTGGCCTATCTTATCGGTATGATTTTCGAGAAAATGGATCGGGTGAAATTGTGGACGATAACCCGTAACTGGACAGTATTCGGATTGGCTCTTTTGACCGGGCTGATATTTGGATTGGTCATTTTGGGCGTGCTCCCCTTTATCGTCGCAAATGGGGTTCTCTTTGCCGCCTATTTTGGATTACTGGCAGTAGATATAAGGTTGGCGCAAAAAGTTGTGGGATTTAACTGGGGTATTGCTATACTTATTGGCTGCGTGATTGTGGCGGTTGGGCTGACCTTCGTGCAACTCGCGATCAGTAGATAACCTGCACGAGATAAAGCCCATCCGGCGCGGCAACCGGACCGCATTCGGTTCTGTCGCGCGCATCAAGCGCGGCCTGCATATCTTCCACATCCCACTTGCCAAGGCCGACTTCGACGAGGCTGCCCGTAAAACTGCGGACTTGTTTATGCAGGAATGAGCGTGCTCTGAAGGTCAGATGAATTTCATGTCCGGCGCGCAGAACATTCACTTCGTCCAGTGTTTTGACGGGGCTTTTGGCTTGGCATTGCCCGTCGCGAAATGTCGTGAAATCATGTTTGCCGACCAAGATCTGTGCGGCTTCATGCATGGCGTCTGCGTCTAATTTCACCGGAATGCGCCACACACGCCCGCGATCCAAAGCGAGGCGAGGGCGACGGTCAACAATGCGGTAAAGATAGCGCCGTTCAACAGCATCAAATCGTGCGTGAAACTCTTCGTCTGTTTCTTCCGCGGCCAATATGGAAATCGGGTGTTCACCCAAATGATAATTCAGCGCATCACGCACCTGATCGGCTCGCAGAGTTTTATCAAAATCTACATGCGCAATTT
>JAHDFA010000018.1:13313-15183 GCA_020628495.1 Hellea sp. | reverse complement strand
CCTGCCGCTGCCAACCCTGAAACGGCCCGCCATCATATTCGATCGTCAATTTAAACCGGGACATGAGCTGATTTTCGCCGTTAGCCTATATTTAAAGCATCCAATGCATCGGCGACTTCTTGGTACATTTGTAGCTGATCTGTCTCCGGGTCGATAGAAGCCACCGCCGATGTCCAAGCCGCTTTATCCGTGCCCTCAACTTTCAGGTCGAGCCGCTCTGCGACCTCTTTGCCCAGTTTGGCATAATGCGTCGTGGCTGAGGTAGAGGTTTTCCAACCTGCGGCCTGTGCCAGCTCTGTAGGCGTCATTTTACGGTTATCCGCGCGGCGATGCGCGACCAACATGAGACGGCGGGATTTGCTGAATTTGATGACTTTAAACACTTCAACGTAACCGTCGACAGTGCCGATATGAGCTTGGCGGCGTTCTTCGCGGCGCTCGCCCAATTTCTCATCAATCCAAGCTTTGGATTTTGTAATCGCATCATCCAGTGACATGGCTGTGAATTTAGTTTCGAGGCTTTTGGAACCGTCCAAAAATATCATAGCAGCTTTTGAGTTGGCGCGAATTAAATGTCCGTCGTAAATTTCTTCGTGTATTTCCATATTATCTCTCTTCAATCCAATTTCTTTCCCGTAGGGACATCCGTCCCCCGCAGGAAATCATCCACGCTCATCCGGGATTTCCCGGCGGGTTGAACGGAAAGAAGCTGTAATGCGCCTTCGCCGCAGGCAATTGTGAGCTGCGAGTCTAAAACCTCGCCCGGCTGACCTTGCCCTTCGACAACGCGTGCCAAGTGAACTTTCACCCGGCGGCCGTCGATCTCGCACCATGCTCCCGGAAAGGGAGACAAACCGCGGATGTGAGCCTCAAGAGTAAGCGCTGAGCGGCTCCAGTCAAGGCGTGCCTCGGATTTGTCGATTTTATGGGCATATATGGGCTCCCCGGATTGGGGTGTTGGGGTCAAAGCTTCACGTTCGACGCCGCCCAAAACCCGTGGCCACATTTGCGCGCCGAGTTGCGACAGGCGTTGGGACAAGGTTTCTGCGGTATCTGTTGGGCGAATATCCGTCGTCTCGGACAGCAAGATATCGCCCGTATCCAAACCCTTGGCCATTTGCATGATCTGCACACCCGTCTGCGCGTCGCCCGCCATGATGGCGCGCTGCACGGGCGCCGCGCCGCGCCAACGGGGCAGAAGCGAGCCGTGGAGGTTTAGGCAGCCATATGTCGGTGCGTCCAATGCGCGTTGCGGCAGGATTTGGCCGTAAGCCACGACACACGCCACATCCGCATTCAAATCTTCCAAACCGTCAATGATTTTGGATTTGCGAAAACTCTCGGGTGTCTCGACGGGCAGGCCCATCAGCTCTGCAAATTGATGAACGGGCGACTTTGTCAAATGCTTGCCACGTCCGGACCGACGCGGCGGCTGTGTGTAGACACGAATGACATTGTGGCCCGAGGAAATAATCTCGGCGAGAGACGGCACGGCAAAATCAGGCGTGCCCATGAAAACAATGTTCATAGCTTACGCTGTCGCCCGGAATTTTTCAGCCTTGATAACTTTCTTCACCGCACGGTCACGTTTCAGACGGGACAGATAATCGATAAAGACGACACCTTTCAGGTGATCCATTTCGTGTTGAATACAGACGGCGTAGAGGCCTTCGGCCCACTCTGTGACGCGCTCGCCGTTATAATCCAGATAGGTAATCTGAACCCGCTCCGGACGGTCAATTTCCTCATAGACATCCGGAATGGAGAGGCAGCCTTCCTGATAGGGAATTTTGTCTTCGACGCTTTCCAAAATTTCCGGATTGACGAAATATTTTGGCTGGGGCTCTTCGCCTTCGCGGGCAAGATCCAT
>JAHDFA010000018.1:0-13213 GCA_020628495.1 Hellea sp. | reverse complement strand
TAGTGCCTGAAAACAGGCCGTCCGAAGCTGTCCATTTCCGTGTGGCAGCGTTCACAGGTCCAGCCGCCAAAGAAAAACTGACGCACATTCCGTGGCATACGGAATTTCGGCTGACGCATATTGCAACGCGGACAGTTTACAGCGTTCAGATTAATCGCAATCGCGGATTTCGTGCGGTCTTTCATATTCAATAAATGGGTGGTGACAGCTCTGCGGTCAAGGCGCGGGATGATGCAGACAGGATTCGTTCATATACGTGTCAGCTATTCTCGCCCAACCAAGCCGCGAGATCGCTGGTGACATGGTCCACAAAATCGGCGCTATCTCCACCATTTGCGGGACGGGCATCTTCCGGTTCATGGCTCCAGTCTTCATCTGAAATGACGAGCACGGTTGTCATGCCCAGCTCTTTCGGGACTTTGAGGTTTCGAAGATTATCTTCAAAAAACACCGCTTTTGTCGGGTCAATTTCGGAGAAGACGCTGAGGAATGTTTCATAGGCTTGAGGTTTTGGTTTCGGGATATAGCCCGTATCTTCCACCCCAAAATGTCCGTCAAATAAGTCAAAGAGTTTTAGGTGTCCCGCTACATTCCGCGCATGCCCTTTTGACCCATTGGTGAAGATGTATTTCTGACCGGGCAGGGCTTTGATATTTTTGCGTAGGTCGGGATTGGGCTCCAGAAATGCGAGGTCCACATCATGAACGTAATCGAGAAAGGGTGCCGGATCCATGTCGTGAACCGCCATCATACCGGATAATGTCGTGCCATATTCCGATAGATATTCCTTTTGTAAATGCAGCGCAGCTTCGGGCTCCAGCGAAAGATAGCGCGCCACATAGTGTTCGATTTTGGTCACAATCTGATTGAAAAACTCGACATCCGCAGGATAGAGCGTGTTGTCGAGATCAAAGATCCAACTCTCAATATGAGACAAATCTGATTGTTGTTCTTTTCCGGACATGCGCCTGCCTTAACGCCTTGTATTATCGGCGCAAGCCATCTGCACCGCCCTCGACAAAATCGGCATCGGTGAGGCGAATGGCCAGAACGTCGACATCAGCGGGTAGGGGACGAAAATCCACGGCAGCGTAGCCTTGCTCCAGGCAATTTTCGCGCCCTAAGGCCGCAAAACGCGACTCGGCAATGCAAAACGGAGCGGGTGTGGCGACTTCTGAACGCAATCGACGATCAGCTTGTGCTTCTCCGTCTTCCCCTATGACTTCTTGCAGGGCGAATATATGCGCCTGCGTGCCAATTAAACTTCGGTCATAGGGTTTGACGCAACTTCCAACATCAACCGGCCACCACCCCCGCGATGTCCAATTGCCGTCGTTTTGAAGCGCGATTGCGGCAAACATACGCGATGTGCCATCATTACATATGTCCAAACCAATTGCATTTCGCGCGTTTTCCGCAGTCGGTATCAGGGCATTTATCAGCTCTTGGTTTGTTGAGGATTTATCAAGTTCTAAATCAGACTTTGCGGACGTTATCGTGCGCAGTGTTCTGCGGCCCGATAAACCGTCAATACGCGTGATTTTATAGCCTGCATCTTGAAGTAAACGCTGCAATCCGGCGATTTCCGCATTCACGCCAAAATCACTGGGCTCAATGAAAGCGGTGCGTCGTTCGGTGGGTTTGACCGCAAAATAATCGCGCGTGTCCATATTTTTCAGGGCGCATTTATCTGTGGCGTCAGATGTAAAGTCTTCATCTTTGGCACATAATTCGACAGAGCCCTTCCATTCGCGCACGCCACCGCGGTGAATGGGCAGGCTCTCTGCGAATAGGAATCTAGGGCTGTCTTTCGGTGTGACGACATTTACGCAAGCCCCGGGCTGTACGGTCGTCCATCCTGCAGCTTGCATGCGGTCGGACCGGATATAGGCAGCAGCAAAGCGCAAGACATAGCTGGTCTCGTTACACACATCCCAGTTATTGGTCGCAGCCATATCCGGTAGATTTGTTTCAGGGGTAACGGTCGCATCCGGTGTCGCCATCTGCGCCGATGCGGCCATGGCATAAGCCCAGAGGCCGAGTGAAAAGACCGCCACACGCATCACCGGATCAATGTTCCCGCGCCCATATCCGTGAAAAGCTCGACCAGCAGGCCATGCGCCCGCCGCCCGTCGAGAATCACCACGGCTTCCACATTATTTTCAACCGCATTAATCGCAGTCGTCAATTTGGGTATCATGCCGCCTTTGGCTGTTCCTTCGGTAATGAGGCCTCTTGCATCATTGCAGCTCAAATCCGTCACCAGCTTTCCGTCGCTATCCATGACGCCTTCAATATCGGTCAGCAGCATCAGGCGGCTGGCTCCTAAGGCTGATGCGATAACGCCCGCCGCTGTGTCTGCATTGATATTATAGCCGTGACCTTCATCATCGGCGCTAATCGGGGAAATGACAGGGATAAATCCAGCCTCATCATTCGCCAGTGTCTGGATAAGAGAGACATCAGTGTCCACAGGCTCACCGGTAAAGCCCAAATCTGCATTGACCGCTCTCGCCGTTATCAGGCGGGCATCCCGACCGGATATGCCGACCGCCTTGCCGCCCGCGACATTAATGGCACTGACAATCGATTTGTTGATTGCGCCGGACAGAACCATTTCGGCGACACCTACCGTTTCCATGTCAGAGACACGCAAACCGTCTTTGAATTCTGTCTTGATTTCCAGCCGTTTCAACATGGTACCAATTTGCGGACCTCCGCCGTGAACCACAACTGGACGCAGGCCGCATTGGCGCAGCAAGACAATGTCTTTTGCAAATTCTGCCGTCAGTTCCGGATTGCCCATGGCATGACCGCCAAATTTGACGACAATCCATCGGCCCGAATGGCGCTGGATGAAAGGCAGAGCCTCCGAGAGAACCTGAGCACTTGTCCAACCTGATTCGTTTTTTCGGCGTTGCATGAATTTCTTATAGCGCAGCAGGCGGCAGGGCCAAGGTCGCGATTTCAGCCCGTAAATCGTCCAGACCCGTTTTTTTCTCGGATGATGTGACCATTAATTCAGGATGAGCAGCAGGGCGCTTGTTAATCGTGCGCGATGTTCGGCGCATGACCTTTTCAAGTTCGGTTTTCTTGATTTTATCTATTTTGGTCAGGACCAATTGATAGGTGACAGCTGCGTCATCGAGCATCTCCATCAGCTCAATATCGGTTGGCTTTATACCGTGACGACTATCAATCAGCAGAAAGACACGGCGAAGCCCGGCACGTCCGCGCAAAAAGGCCCGCGTCAGGCGCGTCCAATTTGAGATTTCCGTCTTGGGTGCGCGCGCATATCCATAACCCGGCAGGTCGACGAGATTGAGGCGATCATCAACATTAAAATAATTCAGCTCCCGCGTGCGTCCTGGGGTGTTAGAGGCCCGCGCGAGGCCCTTGCGGTTTGTCAGCGCATTAATCAGAGAGGATTTCCCGACATTCGACCGACCCGCAAAGCAGATCTCCGGACGATCAGCCGGAGGTAAGGATTCCAAATTTACCACAGACAGCATGAAAGTGACCTCGCGCGCGAAGAGCAGACGACCCTCTTCTATTTGGGTGTCCGAGAACTCCGGCGTTGTCGCGAGGGGGGCTTTCTCGATTTCGCTCATTTTTTGGATTTGGGCTTTTTCTTCTTTTTGACCGAATTTGGCTCAACCTCAACGGCTTCACCTTCAACCAAAGGCTCTGGCTTACCTGTGATTTTACGAAAGAATTTATCGACAGATGTGTCGACGCCGTTCTTGCGTGTAATCCAATATTGCTGTGCAAAGGACAGGATGTTGTTCCAAATCCAGTAAATCAAGAGACCTGCAGGGAAGCCTGCCAAGATGAACATAAAGAGCCAAGGCATCCATTTGAAAATTTTGGCCTGAAGCTGTGCCTGCTCGCTTGCGCCCATAGTCGGGGCAGGCTGCAGCGTATACATCAGGCTCATTGACGCGCCATAGAGAAGGGCGAGCGGCCCTATCAATAAGAAAACCGGCATCCATTCAGGCTGCCCATCCCATGGGAAGACGCCAAAGCCGTTAATGATAGAGAGCGGGTCTCTGGCTGAGAGGTCCTGTATGTAACCCAAAAACGCTTCATGACGCAGATCGATATTTATGAACACGGCTTTATAAAGTGCAAAGAACACGAAAATAGTCGGGATGATGGGCAGACAGCCCGCGGCCGGATTGGCCCCCTCTTTCTTATAGAGCGCCATCATTTCCTGCTGCAGTTTCAGGCGGTCATCTTTGTAACGCGTTTGAAGTTTTTTCAGCTTGGGCTGAACTTTTTTCATTTTTGCTTGAGATGCATATTGCTTGGAATAGAGCGGGAACATGACCAACTTAATCAGTAGCGTCAGAGCCAGAATACCCAGCCCCACGCTGCCCAGTCTCTCGCCGAGCCATGACAGCAGGCGGCTGATGGGTTTGACCAGAATTTTCAACCTACCCCACCCAATTGCATTGGTAAGGTCGTAAATGCCTGCATCCTCATAGGATTTCAGCATCTTATAATCTTTAGGTCCGGCCATCATATACCCGGTGGACTCAACTGTTGTACCCGGCGTTAGCGTCAATGAAGCGGTTGTATATGACGTTTCATAGACATCCCGATTATTTATGAATTTGAAATCATACTCCGCCTCAACCGGATTGCCTTGCGGAGCAATTGCCGCTTGCAACCAATATTTATCAGTCAGGCCGACCCACCCGCCTTCGCCATTAACGGTCCAGCCGCCTTTTTTCTTGAGCTTCTTATACTTTTGCTCGTGATATTTTCCGTCGATGACCGAAATCGGGCCTTCTTGTATGATAAAGAAATTTGTCAGGTCGTCAGCGAGCCCGACTTGGCGTGCTACGCCTTTACGCTCGACACTTGTTTCTGTTGAACCTGTATTTGTCAGGCGATCCGTGAGGGTAATCAGATATTGGTCATCGACGCTCAATTCGCGCTGGATACGCACCGCGCCGACTTGTTTTTCCAGCAGGACAGGTGTGTCGGGTGTAATGACGTCGCCGGACACGACGGTCCATTCTGATGTTGTGCCTGAGCCGCCATCCACGGCCGTCCAGTTATCCGCTATATAGGCCGCGCGATCGCCGCCCTCTGGATTGAGCAATTGGACAAGTCCGTCTTCGGCATTGAGCGTCGCATTGTATTTTTTCAGCGCCAAGTCATCGACCCGAGACCCGGTGGTCAGAAATGAACCTGTGAGAGCAGGCGTATCGATTTTTATCCGCGTGGCTTCGCCTTGCGCTATAAGCTCTGCGCGGGTTTTAGGCTCTTCAATCACCATGGTGGAGACTTCGCCCTGCTGTTCTGCCTGCAAGCGAGCCATTTCCGCTTCTGCATCCAATCGGGCCGCTTGTGTCGCCGGACCTTCAACAAAGGTGAAATAGAGTAAGACGACAATCGCCGAGAGGATCATAGCCCAGATGAGGTTTTTCTGTTCGTTCATGGAAGGCTAGCTCTTGGCAGTTTCGTGAGTATTCCGTGGCGCGCCGATTGCACGGTGCGAGAGGGTTATGAGGGCTTTACGCGTGTCGTCAAGCAGGTCCGTCCAATCACGTGCAGTCGTGGAGCCGCGAGCAATTAAGACATAGTCAAATCCGGGTAAGCCATATTCGGGTAAAAGCGACCGCGCAGCTTCGCGCAGCCGCCGTTTAGCTCGGTTTCGAGTGACCGCATTTCCGATTTTTTTGGTGGCCGTAAAACCGACCCAAATACGGGGTTGGGCCGTTTCCAACCGCTCGGGATTTTCACGCATCTGCACGACCACGCCGCCTTTGGCGGAATAATGCCCATTGCGCACATACAAAAACTCGGAACGCTTTTTGAGCCTTCCGAGTTTTGGAATCATATTCGCTGTTGCGGCGTTCACCGCGCAATTCCGCCGTTTGGCAGATTATGCGGAAAGACGCTTACGGCCTTTGGCACGGCGGCGGGCCAGAACGGCACGGCCATTTTTCGTGGCCATACGTGCGCGAAATCCGTGACGACGGGCGCGGACGAGGTTAGATGGCTGAAAAGTACGTTTCATTTTATATCTCTTTATCGGTTCATCACACGGGAATCGAAAAAACCCGTTGGCCTAGTATCTCAAGGGCCGCGACCTACGCGGGCGGCGCGGAACTGTCAAGGCGTGGCTTCACTCACTGGACACGGATATGATTATTGATGGAGGCACGGATAAGCAGTTGCTAAATCCTCACAGCGCGGGCACAAAAATGTTACACTGTGTGAGCCAAGCGTTCCCTGACTTCTCCTCCGCGATAGCCTAATGGGCTGCCAAGTTCACCGCTTATAACAGGAGCGCGTCATGCGTCATATATCCCTTTTTGCCCTTGCTTTGACAGGCACGGCCATCATCGCACCAGGGTTGGCTTTCGCCGATTGCGGCAATCCGCCTGTGAAAACGGCTGAGATTGTCTATCAAATCCAAACCCCTGAGCAAGTGCTTGCGCCGTCAGTAGAAAAACTGGAGCCTGCTTCAACCGCAGAGATCTCTACCGTGCAAATAACAGAGCCCGTTATGACTGATACACCCGTAAAAATTGCGCAAGCCGAAGCCTATGCTGCGCCGGATATGAATAAGGCGGTCGCGAATTACAGCGCTCTATTGGAACGCCGCATCACACGCGGCGATGGTGAATTGAACCTGTTTGATTATGCCGGAGCAAATGCAGCCGGTGAGGGCAAAATTATCAAAGCCTATACCGATTATCTGGCTTCTCAAAACCCGGACTCACTGCCGGAAGCAGAGCAAATCGCCTATTGGGCGAATCTCTATAATGCGCTGACCGTCAATCTAATTTTGGACAATTACCCGTTGAAATCTATTCGTGAGGTAAAATCGGGGGTGTTTTCGACGGGACCTTGGAAACGCGATGAAGTCACGGTCAACGGCAAAGTTCTAAGCCTGGACGATATTGAGCATGGGATTCTGCGTAAGCGCTACCCTAATCCGGCTCTGGTTCACTATATGGTCAATTGCGCGTCCGTTGGCTGTCCGAACCTTCAACCAAAATTATGGACCGCTGCAACATTGGATGCGGACCGAGATGCGGCGGCCCGTGAGTTCATAAACTCACCGCGAGGCGCGGCAATCAAGGGTAATAAGCTGAAGGCTTCTTCAATTTATGACTGGTTCAAGGAAGATTTTGGCGGCTCCAAATCCGCGACCCTTGAGCATTTCCGTAAATATGCCGGACCTGAATTGTTATCTGCTTTGGATGCCGGAGCGAAAATCGATGGCTATGATTATAACTGGGACTTGAACGAGTAAAAATCAGGCTCAATCCAACGCACCAAGAGAGAGATAATGACTGACACAACTGAACGCGAAAAGCCACCCCGTCCCATTTGGGTAAAGCTATGGCCGATATATATAATCTTGGCAGGGCTGGCCTTTGCCATTTTCAACGGATGGCATGAACAGCTTAGCCCATCGGCGCTGGGCGAAAATGCGGTCTATCTGAATAATTTGGTGCAGGAAAACTTCATCTTGGTTTTGCTGGCGTTCATCGGCATTTATATTCTGGCGACGACCTTCATGGTTCCGGCCAGCGCTTTGACGATTGGCGGCGGATTCTTATTTGGTTTGGCCATAGGGGCTCCGGCGACTGTCATCGGGGCAACCATCGGCGCATGCATTCTTTTTACGGCTGCGAAGTCATCCATTGGCGAAGCGTTAAAATCCATCGCCGGACCATTTGTTGGAAAAATGGAAGCAGGGTTCAATGAAAGCCCACTATCTTATCTCTTCACCCTTCGTCTCATCCCGATTTTCCCTTTTGCCGTTGTAAATATTGCCCCTGCCATATTGGGCGCGAAATTCCGGGATTATTTTATTTCGACCCTTTTTGGAATCATCCCAGGCACGGTGGCCTATACATGGATCGGCGCCGGACTGCGCGGCACGCTATTGGACGCCGCTGAAGCGGGCGAGTCCGTGGATGTAAACGCTGTATTGGGCGCGGCGGCGAAGAACATGGCTCCGGCCTTCCTTGCTCTCGCAGCTGTGGCGCTGATGCCGGCAATTTACAAAAAATTCTTCAAGAAAGAAACGTCCGCACTCGACGCTTAGAGATTTGATGCGGTCCGAAAGAGAAATATTATGTCTTCCGTAAAAACTGAATATGATGTTGACGTCTGCGTTATTGGCGCCGGGTCAGCGGGTCTGTCCGTCACTGCAGGTGCAGCTATGTTGGGACGAGATGTTGTCTTGTTTGAAGGGGCCGAAATGGGCGGCGATTGCCTGAACCATGGCTGCGTTCCGTCAAAAGCAATTTTGAAAGCCGGTAAGATGGCGCAGGCTCAGCGATCCGGTGAAAAATTCGGAATAATGCCTGTCGAACCGAAAGTCGACTGGGAGGCCGTGAAAGCGCACATCGCCGATGTCATCGCGACGATCGCTCCCGTCGACTCTGTTGAACGTTTTGAAGGCCTGGGCGCGACCGTCATTACGGAATATGGAAAATTTGTTGATGCTAATACGGTAGAATCAGAGACCGCCCGCGTGAGAGCCAAGCGTTTTGTTGTTGCCACTGGCAGCCGCGCATCAGCACCGCCTATTCCGGGATTGGACACTGTTGATTATGCGACAAATGAGAATATATTCAGCCTTAATAAATTTCCGTCTCATCTCTTGGTCATCGGGGCTGGACCAATCGGGCTGGAGATGGGGCAAACTTTCCGCCGCCTCGGTGCAGAGGTCACGATCATTGATATCGCGCCCCCCCTTGGCCGTAATGAGCCGGAACATGCGCAAGTGCTTGTTCAGGCCTTGGAAAGCGAAGGTGTCCAATTCTATGCACCTGCCAAGACCAAGGAAATTCGCAAAGCGAAAGTCGGGGTCGAAGTTGAGTTAGAAGACGGCGCCATCATTAAAGGATCACATCTATTGGTCGCGGCAGGACGTGCCCCCGTTGTAGAGGGTTTGGGATTGGAAGCTGCAGGCATTAACTATGATCGCCGCGGGATTGAAACAGATGATAATCTTCGGACCTCGAATAAGAAGGTTTATGCTGCGGGCGATGTTGCCAAAGACATGGGTGGTTTGACCCATATTGCCGGCCATCATGCCAGCTCACTTTTCAAAAACTTCTTCATGCTGCCGCAAGGCATTAATAAAGGGTTTTCAACCGCGAAAACGGACCGCATGCCCGCTGCGATTTATACAGAGCCTGAACTCGCGAATATCGGCCTGTCCGAAAAAGAAGCGCGCGAGAAATTTGGTGAAAAAATTCAAATCGCTGAATTCCATTTTGACGAAAATGATCGTGCTATTGCAGAGCGGTCAACACATGGCGGTGTTAAAATTATTGTCAGCAAGAAGGGCAAAATTCTCGGCGGCTCTATCGTCGGGCAGCATGCAGGAGAGATGATTCATATGCTCTCAGTGGCGATGACATCCGGCATGAAAGCGTCAAAACTGGCACAAATCATTTCGCCCTATCCGACGCGGTCTGAAGCCGTTAAGCGGGCTTGTTCCAGCTTGTTCACAGACTCGCTGTTTGGCGAAAATTCTAAGGTTAGAACTTTGGCTAAATTCTGGGCCAAGTTTCAGTAGCGAAGTTCCACTAGGCATTCGGGCTGCTGCGACGTAAACACTTCACCATGATTGACGGGTTCATATCGCGGCGGCTATCTTCTAAACTGCTCTTGCTGACAATTGGCTTTGTTATGCTGGCGGAGATGGTTTTATTTGTGCCGTCCATCGCCTTGGAACGGCAAAATTGGCTGACAGAGCGCACGCAACAAGCCGGACTTCTCGCCCAAGCGCTGACAGGTGTGCCGGATTATGAGGCCTCCGAAGTTTTGACGCAGCAATTCATGGCGGATACGGATGTCATGTTGATGGCGGCAAAACGTGACGGCATGACCGAGCTCATGCTGGGCGCGCCGCCCGAGGCTGCCGCCAATATGGTCGAAATCGATATGCGTGTGCCGCAACGCTTCCCGTCCCTTATAACGCCTTTTCAAGATATTTTTTCCAATGGTGAAGGGACGCTGCTGGTCAAATCCATCAGCCCCGTTCCGGGGCAGGATACGCTGGAGCTTTTGATTCCGCGCGAAAAATTGCGTATGGCGCTTGTCGATTATCTCAAGCGGATTTTTTGGCTGTCTCTTATCATCGCGATTATTACAGGCGGTCTCATTTATTGGGCAATGTCGGCTCTGATTATTCGTCCGGTCAAACGTTTGGCGGAAGAGATGACGGCTTTCCGTGAAAATCCCGAACGCCGACGCGCAGTTCATAAGCGGCCAAAGCGCAAAGATGAAATCGGCCAATTGGAACGCGAATTTATCGACATGAAACAGTCCCAACGCGCCGCGTTTCGCCAACGCGAGCGCCTCGCCGGATTGGGATTGGCCGTGGCGAAAATCAATCACGATCTTCGAAATGTGTTGACGTCGGCGCTTTTGATTTCGGACAGGCTGTCCATGAACCCGGACGCGACAATGTCGACAATGGGCGAGCGCCTGACCCGCACGGTGGAGCGCGGTATTGGTTTGACCGAAGATGTCTTGTCCTATTCCAAAGCCGAAACCGCCGACCCGCAAATACAGGACACGCGCATTGCTTTTACAATTGGCGAAGCGGCTGCGGATGTCATTGCGCAATTTCCGGGAACGCAGTTTCGTAACACGGTTGATACAGAGTTGATGGTGCGTACGGATCCGGACCATGCTTACCGTATTTTTCACAATTTGTTCCGCAACGCAGCGCAGGCCATGGCTGCCCATGGCGGGACGAACCGCCGCCTTCAAGTTGGAGCAGAAATGCGCGACGGTCTGGCTGAGCTGCGGATTTCTGACACCGGGCCGGGCCTGCCGGACCGCGCGAAAGAAAATTTATTTCAAGCCTTTTCCAGCGCGCAAGCCCATAGCGCCAATACAAAATCAACGGGTCTCGGCCTGTCCATTTCCAAGGAACTGGCCAAAGCCCAAGGCGGTGATTTGAACCTGATGTCATCAGATGAAAGCGGAACGCGATTCTTGCTGACTTTACCTCTCTCCAATTAGATTATTGCGTCTCCGCTGTGCCTTCCCGCCGTGGGTCGGCCCCGCCGACCAGCGTTCCATCTTCTTGGCGATAGATTATATGCAGGCCGGAAATTTCTCCGCCTGATCGGCGCACATCATGACCGATCGCTTCCAGCTCTGAGACAATCTTTTCAGACATGCCAAATTCTTTTGCGCCGGCACCGCGATTAATTTCTGACGTCTCAGCATCCCGCAAATTTTGCGCTTCCAGACGCAGCGACCCATTCCGTGCAATGACATTGGGCAGCTCAATCGCTTCTTGCGGGGACAGGCCCCAATCCACCATGCCGACGATTGTTTTGGCCGTATAGGCAATGATGGAGTTTCCGCCGGGAGAGCCCGTGGTGAAAAGAAATTCGCCGTCCGGGGCGAAGACGATATGTGGGCTCATCGAACTGCGCGGGCGTTTTCCGGGCGCGACACGATTAGCAATTAAAACACCTTCAGCATCTTTATCCATCGCGGAGAAATCCGTGAGTTGATTATTCAACAGGAAACCGCGCACCATACGTTGACTGCCAAAGGCACCCTCGACTGTTGTTGTCATGGACACGGTTAGCCCGTCTTTATCAACAATGGAGAAATGGGATGTGCCGGGCGTGTCAGGCGTCGCGTCTTGCCCGCGTGCAAAGCTGACAGGGTCACCCGCCGTCACATTTTCAATCACACTATCCGGTTTGATTAAGTCCGCCCGAGATTTGAGATATTCTTTATCCAGCATTTCTTTTACGGGAACGTCAACAAACTCGTTGTCCGCGACAAATTTATCGCGGTCCGCATAGCCAAGGAAACTCGCCTCAGCAAAGTGATGCCAGCCTGCCGCGCTATTGCCAATCGCGGCCATATCGAAATTTTCCAATGTGCCGAGAATAGATTGCACGGCAATGCCGCCGCTTGCCGGGGGTTGCGCGCCGCAGACCGCATGACCGCGATAGGGCGTGCAAAGCGCTTCGGCTTTGCGCGGCTCATATTTGGCCATATCCGCAAGGCTTAGCGTTCCGGGGAAAGGCGCTTGCCGTGTCTTCGCGACGATGTCTTCTGCGATTTCACCTTCTAATAAAGCGCGTGGATTTTTGGCGATGGCCCGCAAGGTATCGGCATAGGCTTGATTATCACGCAAGAAGCCTTCCGGAATCGGGTCGCCATTTTCCATAAAGAAATAATCCCGCGTATCCGGGTCATTCTTCAAAATATATCCGCCGAAGCGCGAGACCAATCCGGCCAAGCGGGGACTGACGCGAAAGCCTTCTTCGGCCAGTTGAATAGAACTGTCCAATTGGCGGCCCCAGTCCAATTTACCGTAATCCTGATGCGCACGGTGAAGCATAACAACCGCGCCAGGTGTGCCTGTGGATTGACCGGAGCCGACACGCTGAAAATATCCACGGGGTTTACCGGTTTCCGGGTCCAAGAACATGGTCGCGGTCGCCCCGCTCGGCGCTTCTTCGCGCCCGTCATAAGCCCAAACTTTTGCCGTCTTAGGATCATAAAGAACCATAAAGGCCCCGCCGCCCAAACCGGAAGATTGTGGCTCGACGAGACCCAGTGTTGCCTGAACAGCAATCGCCGCATCCACGGCTGACCCGCCTTCGCGCAGAACTTTCAATCCGGCTTCCGTCGCCAACGGATTTGCCGCTGCCACCATGCCGGTTTGCGGGGCAGGGGTCGTTGCGATTATGGGACCGTCCATTTTTGCGTCAGGCGCAGGCATGTCCACAGCTTTACAAGCGGTGAAAAGAAGCGCGGTGGTCAGGAGGAGATATTTCATAGAGGCGGTTTAGGTGAGGGAGGGAAGTAGGGCAATGCATCACTCACAACGGAACGTATTTATGAGGCCTTTAATCGCATCTTATTCGTCTAAATATAGCGGCGTTTTCCATTCGGGTCTGTCGGGAATTTTATGTCCCAAGCTGAGAAGCCAGTCTTGAACGCTTTGTTTGGCTTCGGGTCCGAATTGTGGGTCCTGATCATCCTCATCGAACAAATCGGATAATAACTGCGCAAATTCCCGGTCAAATTCCGCTTCCTGCTCCGGGCTGGGCGGCGGCATATCTTCATAGCGCATATATTTCATGGCTTCGGGCGACGGCAACTCAGTCTCCAGCTTTGTCAATTTGGCGCGTTCAGACTGTATCCGCATTTGCAAAAGTTGATCCTGCAGACTTATGCCACT
>JAHDFA010000017.1 GCA_020628495.1 Hellea sp. | reverse complement strand
CTTTAGCGGCAAAGACGCGGTTTACACGGCCCAACACGGCATTTTGCTCATGGAGTATGGTCGGCAATCCCATGGACTGCGCCGCCCGCATGGCCGGGAAAGCCGGATAGCCGCCAAAGCCGACGACGACATCTGGTTTCCATTCGCAAATAAAGGCCTTAGCTTGACGCACGCCCCGCGCTAATTTGAGCATACCCTTTATGGCTTGAATGGGTTTTCGCGGCGAGATGGATGCCGCTTGGACTTCAATGACTGGGTCCGCGGGGATACGCCCACTATGTTTTTGACCACGTGCATCCGTCATAAGCGCCACAGACCAGCCCTGAGTTTTTAAAATTTCAGCGAGAGACTGCGCCGGGAACATATGACCACCTGTCCCGCCTGCTGCGAGGAGGAGTCGTCCCGGCCCTTGCTTATCGCCCATATTCATAAGCTCCGGGGCGGCGGCGCGTGAAGGCGAGGATAAGGCCCGCCGTAAAGCAGAGCGCCAACATCGATGATCCGCCATTTGAGATAAATGGTAAGGTCATGCCCTTGCTCGGCGCCATGTTCAGATTGACGAAGAGATTGATGATGACTTGCATTCCCACCAAAGTCGCCAAACCCGCCGCAGCGAGTTGGCAGAAATAATCATTTAAACGCAGCGCATTACGGAAAGTCTGGACGACAAAACCTGCCAATAAAAGAATGAGGATCGTTGAAATCAGAAAGCCAAATTCTTCAACCGTCACGGCGAAAATAAAATCGGTATTCCCATCGGGCAGAGAATATTTCACACTACCCTCACCTGGGCCACGACCGAAAAAGCCCCCTGAAGAAATCGCCTCCATGGCCTTATCCGTTTGATAACTATCCGCCGTATTTGGAGAGCGGAATGCGCTCACCCGTGCACGCACATGCGGGAGCGTTAGATAAGCGGCAATGACGCCAATAACGGAAATCCCCAACATTATGAGGAGCCAGCCCAACGACAAACCAGCGAAGAAAAACACGGCAGCAAAGCCCAGAGTCAGGAGAAAGGACTGCCCGAAATCCGGTTGAGAAATCAGCAAACCCACGAGTGCGGCATAGGCTACAAATACGATGGCAACGGCCGGAACATTGGGGTCGCGGTGGCGGATTGAAAACATCCAAGCCGCAAACACAATAAAGGCGGGCTTTGCAAATTCTGACGGCTGAAGTCCGAGCGGGCCAATCCGCACCCAACGCGTCGCGCCTTTAACCTCATAGCCAATGATAGGGAGCGCCAACATAACCAGGAAGGACCCAATTAGGGTCAACACGGCAATACGCCGCGCATTCACAGCATCAAAGAGAGAGACGATGAACATACCAATAACGCCCATGCCTACGAAAATCATATGCTTGTAGAGAAAATAGAATGAGTTGTCATAATCCAACCGCGCCGCTGCGGCAGGGCTGGACGCCATGGATAAAATCAAGCCTGCGCCAAGTAAGCAGACGAGGATTGACAAGGTAACTTGATCAACACTGCGCCACCACTCGCCGATTAATGTCCGGCGAGAACGGGAGGTGATTAATCTGGGAAGTGCGCCAATCATGCTGCCTCTTCCTCTTTGCTAGCTGTGGGCTCAGGAACGGTTTCTATGCCCATGAGCTTCTGCGCTTGCGCCCGAAACGCATCGCCGCGAACTTCGAAATTTTTAAATTGATCAAAGCTCGCACAGGCCGGTGAGAGGAGAACAATCGGATCTACAAGACCTGACTCCAGCGCGTCTTTGGTCGCGCAGAGGAGAGCCATTTCAAGCGTCTTCTTTTTTTGTGACGGACAGTCTGCCTTTGACAGAGTCTTGCCAAAATCATCCGCAGCTTCGCCGATTAAATAGGCCGAACGAACATTGCCGAACAGATCGTTTAAAGATTCAATACCACCCTCTTTTGCGACACCGCCTGCAATCCAGAAAATATTCTTATAGCTCGCGAGCGCTTGCCGCGCCGCATCAGCATTCGTCGCCTTGCTGTCATTGACAAAACGGACATTTCGCAAACTACCAACGGACTCCATCCGGTGCGCAAGACCAGGGAAGGATAAGATTGCATCGCCAATGTCCTTTGGGTCCAGACCAAGACTGCTCACTGCCGCATAGGCCGCCGCCGCGTTCTGCCAATTGTGCCGTCCTTCCAGAGCAGCGGCCTGTTTCATATCGCAGATTTCGATGGATTTTTTGGATAGGTTCGAAAACAGCTTTCCACCTAAAACACTCACCCCGTGGCCGACCGCGCGACGCGCGCTGATTGGGATAACCTTGCGACCATTTTTGACCTTGAGCTGTGTGCAAAGCGCTTTGCCATAAGCATCATCAACGCCGACGATAACAGTATCGTCTTTCGTTTGATTTGCAAAGATGGCCTGCTTCGCCAGACCGTAGTCCTCCAGCGTGCCGTGGCGATCCAAATGATCCGGTGAGAGGTTCAGGAATACAGCCGCATTTGCCCGCAGTGAATGGGTGCGCTCCAACTGATAGCTCGACAGCTCAATGACGTAATAGGTTCCGCTATGCATACGGTCCAAATCGAGGACACCGCGGCCAATATTCCCGCCGATTTGCGCGTCTTTCCCGCAGCTTTTCAGGATATGGCCGATAAGCGTGGTGGTCGTTGATTTTCCATTTGTGCCCGTAATGGCAATAATTTTGGGTCGCGCGCGTTCAGGTTTGGCTGCTACTTCGCGCGCCAGAATTTCAATGTCGCAAATAATCGGGACGCCGGCATCTTTAGCGAGTTTAGCAGACCAATGGGGTTGTGGCAGATGATGCGGAACACCGGGCGATAAGACGAAGTCATCAATTTGTGACCAATCGGCCTTTTCAAGATTCTTAATAGGCACACCTTGTTGCTGCGCGGCCTCGCGACTGGCGCGGTTGTCGTCCCAAGCCAAGACTTCCGCCCCGCCCGCGACAAGCGACAGCGCAGCCGTCACACCTGTGCGACCTAGTCCGAAGACGGCGACAGTTTTGCCGCGAAATGTCTCTGCCTCAATCAACGCAGCTTCAACGTGGAGAGCCCGACCAGCGCGAGGATAATCGCAATGATCCAGAAACGAATAACGATAGTCGGCTCTTGCCAACCTTTTTTCTCAAAATGATGATGGATCGGTGCCATGCGGAACACACGCTTGCCCGTTAGTTTGAAGGACGCGACCTGCACAATGACTGAGACGGCTTCGAGGACAAACAATCCGCCTATTATTGCCAGAACAATCTCATGCTTAATCGCAACAGCCGTGACGCCCAAAGCGCCGCCAAGCGCCAATGACCCCGTGTCGCCCATAAAAACCATTGCTGGCGGCGCGTTAAACCAAAGAAATCCAAGAGATGCGCCAATAATCGCCCCAAGGAAAATCGTGATTTCTCCGCTGCCAGGAACATGGGGCACACCCAGATAGCTTGAAAAAATCGCATTTCCGACGAGATAAGCAATAAAGGCTAAACTCATACAAGCGATCATCACAGGAACGATAGCTAAGCCGTCCAGACCATCCGTCAAATTTACTGCATTTGCGGTACCAACAATGACCAAACATCCAAAGGGAATAAAAAACCAACCTAAATTAATCAAAAAGTCTTTCAGCAATGGGATCGCTAGCCCTGTCGCAAAGTCACCGTCTTGAGGGAAAGCCGTCGTCAAAATCCAAACAGCCATGGCTGCAATTAAAAACTCGGCGGCCAGACGTAATTTACCTGAAAACCCTTTATGTGACTGACGCGAGACCTTGAGATAATCATCATAAAATCCAATCGCCCCAAACCCGACCGTGACGAAGAAAATTGTCCATAAAAATGGGCTGCGCAAATCTCCCCAAAGCAAGGTCGAAATCACAACAGCCAGCAAAATCATTAATCCACCCATCGTCGGCGTGCCAGCCTTCTGGATGATATGACTTTCGGGACCGTCTTCGCGAATAGGCTGGCCCTTGCCTTGGCGTGCGCGGAGCATATTGATCATTTTTTCCCCAAAAATGAAGAAGATAATCAATGACGTCATCAGCGCACCGCCAACCCGGAAGGTGATGTAGTTAAATAGATTAAAAAGCTGGAATTGATCTCCCAGTGGCGCCAGCCATTCATAAAGCATGTCAGCCCTCCCCCTTGAGTTGCGCCGCCACTATCCCAACACCCGATGCGTTAGACCCTTTTATCAGGACGATGTCACCGTCGCGGAGTTCACCTTTCAGTTTGGTTAACAAAGTCTGAGGTTTTGTTGACCAGCCTGCACGTAAGGGCTGAGGCAGTGCGCCCATAAGGAAGCGCATACATTCGCCAGCCATGAAGACGCGCTCAAATCCTGCTTCGACGATTGATTCAGCCAAACCCCGGTGGAGCTCTAATTCATCCGCGCCCAATTCATACATGTCACCCAAAAAGGCAAGTTTTCGACCGGGGCGCAATGCGGCGGCAGAGAAGGCCGCACGCATAGATGTCGGATTGGCGTTGTAACTCTCGTCGATCAAAGTGATGGATTTCCCGTCAATTTTAAGAGCGTAGCTATCGCCTCGTCCGGGAGCCGGAACGATCTTTTGCAAGGCCCTGGCCGCTTTTTCCAAATTCAAATCCGCCGCATGAGCCACTGCCAGACACGCCGCCGCGTTCATAAACCAATGCTCGCCCGCAACGCTCAATTGAACCGAGACAGAGACCTCACCAATTTTGCAGATCAAATCACCGCCATCTGACCTAGAGGCACCGCTAACAATACAAACATCATCTGACTCAGAATGCCCGAAGGTCAAAATCTTAAGCTTGGCCGCACTGGCCTTTTTGCGAATGCGCGGTGTATATTCATTGTCGCCGTTCAAAATCAGAATGGACCCGGCCTCCATTCCATCAATCATTTCCGCTTTGGCGTCGGCTATGCCCTCAACATTTTCGAAATGCGCCAAATGCGCACCAACGACATTATTGATGATGGCGATTTGCGGTTTTGCGAGTTTTGACAACTTGGACATTTCGCCCGCATGATTCATGCCCATTTCCAATACCGCGTATTCAGCGACCTCAGGTATCGTCGCCAGTGTTATTGGAACACCAAAGTGATTATTAAATGATTTTATAGACTTATGCGTAGAACCGAAAGCGGTGAGCATGACAGCCAGTGCATCTTTAACAGATGTTTTCCCGACACTCCCTGTCACACCAATACGCAAAGCCTGTCTATTGTCTCTGGCATAGAGCCCTAATTTCTCAAGGGCAGCAGCACTCTCTTCAACCTCAACAGCAGGCAAGCCATTCGGTGCGGTCTCGCACAGAACGCCTCCTGCCCCGGCTGCCATGGCCGCGGGAATAAAATCATGACCGTCGCGCGCATCCTTCAGCGCGACAAATAAATCACCCGCCTGTAGAGAACGCGTATCAATAGACAGGCCTGAAACTTCAAAATCGAACCTCACGATTCCGTCCGTTGCCTCGGCAATTTGTGCAGACGTCCAGAGCGTCATGAAAGCCACCCTTTGGCAACTTCAACATCCGAGAACGGAATGATGTCTTCTCCAACAATCTGACCTTGCTCATGCCCTTTGCCCGCAATGACGAGGCAGTCCTGCGGACCAAGGCGACGAATGCCTTCCGCGATCGCCAATGCCCGGTCGCCAATCTCAGTCGCCATAGGGCAGCCCTTCAGGACCGCCTTGCGAATAGAGGCCGCATTTTCCGTACGGGGATTATCATCCGTGACGATAACTTGATCAGCCAATTTTTGCGCAACGCGACCCATCTTGGCCCGCTTGTCAGGGTCGCGGTCGCCGCCGCATCCAAACACAATTATGACTTCGCCTGCCGTGTGCGGACGCACAGACCGGAGCAATTTATCCAGACCATCCTCTGTATGAGCGAAATCAACATAGACGGGCGCGCCGTCTTTAACGCCCGCTAGCTCTAACCGGCCTGCCACACCTTTTAGATGCCCTAAGGACTCGACAGCTTTCGCCTCATCAACGCCGGTCTTCATCGCGAGGCCCAGTGCGGCAACTGCGTTTAAAATTTGAAACTCTCCAGCCAAAGGCAGGTCAACTGAATAGCGCGATCCGTTCACGACCAAAGTCATTTTCTGACCTGCCGCATGCGGCATGACTTCATCAATGCGAATGTCTTCGCCTGTCCATCCGACTTGCAACACATCATGCCCAAGCCCCTCACAAACCTCGACGAGATGCCGACCAAATTTATCATTTGTGTTGATGACGACCGGTGCGCCGCGGGGCGTCAGATCAATAAACAGCCGCGCCTTGGATGTGAAATAATCCTGCAGGCTAGGATGATAATCGAAATGATCTTGAGTCAAGTTTGAAAAGCCGGAGGCCGTCACGTCCACCGCATCCATACGATATTGTTTCAAGCCATGAGAGCTGGCCTCCATCGCGGCATGGGTCACGCCTTCGCGCTTTAAATCTGACAGCGTTTTGTGAAGCGCCAAAGCATCAGGCGTGGTGTGGGACATCGGCTTATACCCTGACGACGAAGTCACACCTAGAGTTCCAAAACAGGCAGAATTGAACCCCGCAAAAGCCCAAATTTGACGCAGGAAATCGACGGTTGACGATTTACCATTCGTTCCCGTCATCGCGACAAGCACTTCAGGTTGACCTGGGTGAAGTTTCGCTGCTGTCTGAGCATATTTCAGGCGCGGCTTTGGCACGGAAATCACCGGAACGCTGGCACTGACTCCCTCAACACTCAAAATCGCGACAGCGCCATTTTCAATCGCCTGCGGGATGAAATCCCTCCCATCCATGGCCGTGCCGGGCAAAGCAGCAAACACCATACCTGGCTTTATTTGGCGACTATCTGCACTCAGACCCGTGACGCCAGTATCATCATCTAACCCAAAAAGGCTGCGCAGCGTGTGATTGATCATGGCGTCACTCCGCTTTCGACTTGCGCATATTGGGATGTATCTCGCGAACCTGGCAAAATCGGTCCGATACGCCGAATAACCTGCCCGGCAACTGGCGCAGCATTCCACCCCGCTGTCGCATATCCATAGGTGCCTTCAATCGCTTTCGGCTCATCAAGTGTGACAATCATCGCGTAACGGGGATCTGAATGCGGGAATGCAGCAACGAAGCTGGTCACCAAGCGCTTTTGATCATACCCGCCTGTGGCGGAAGGCTTCTCTGCCGTACCCGTCTTGCCCATAACGCCATAGCCTGGAATATTCGCCTTTTTCCCCGTTCCGTCCGTCACAACGAAACGCATCATGTCAATCATATCCTGAGAGACTTCAGACCTGAACACCCTCCGCCCAACGGCCGGAGACGCCAGAGAGCGCTTACGCACGGTCGGCGTGATGTACACACCGTTATTTAACATACCGCCAATTGCCGCCGTCAGCGCCAAAGGTGTAACGGACAACCCATGACCATAAGATACGGTGACAGTCGCCATCTCTCCCCAGCGCTTTTGGACTTGCGGCTTTGCACTTTCGGCCAGCTCGTAATCCACGCGAGACAACAACCCTAAATTTCTGAGATGGTATTGCTGACGCTCTGCCCCAATACGCTGTGCAATCATAGCCGTGCCACGGTTCGAGCTTTCACCCAAAACACCAGCCATATTTAGAGGAACATCAGATGGATGATCATCGCGAATATATTTGCTGAGAACCTTATAGGGTTTCTGCACTTGGAATAGCTCCGTTTTATTAGCCACATTATCCTCCAAAGCCATCGCCATGGTCAGCGGTTTAAAAACACTTCCCAAGTCATAAGTGGACATTGCGGCGTGATTAAAGAGAGTTTCAGGCGATGTTGTGTCCGGATCGTTTGGATTGAAGTTCGGAACCGATGCCATAGCAATGATCTCGCCCGTCTTAATATCCATGACAACGCCATTGGCATCCAGCGCATCAAATTTTTCATGTGCCTTCGCCAGCTCATCCATCAAAGCGAACTGGACGCGCAAGTCCAATGACAACGCAACGGACGGCGCATTTTCGGATGTCAGATCCGCATTAAACGCGCGCTCGGCTCCCGCAACACCTGTCATGTCTACATTCGTAAAACCGACTATATGAGACGCGAGATTTTCGCGAGGATAGACTCGCTTTGGCTCTTTTCTGAAAGCCAGCCCAGGCAAACCAAGATCAAAAACAGCCTGACGCTCTTTCGGAGTCAAACCCCTTTCCAACCAGACAAAGCTCCGATCCATTTCCAGCTTTTTCTGTAATTTGAAGCGATCAAGATGCGGACGAAGGCGCACCAATTTCCCGGCTGTCTCGCGGGGGTTCCAGACGCGTCGCGGCTCTGCGTAAAGTGAGTAAGTTTCCAATGTCGTCGCGAGCAACTCACCATGTCGATCTGTCAGATCTGCACGCTGAATTTTAATCGCCTGCGGAAGGTTCCGCTGATGCGCGTCGGGTGAAAAAAGCGAAATTTCAGCCAATCTAACTATCGCAATCAACAACATAAATACAAATGCCACGACGCCAATACGAATGCGAATACGACCCTCAGCAACTGTGCGATACTCCTCATCCGCCAAAGTAAGGGTCTGTTGACCTTGGAAAGCGTGAGAACGGGTCATTTATCGCCCTCACCACCCAATGGAAACAGCACCTCAATATCTTGAGCAGACTTTTCTCGCTCAGGTAAAATTGGCGTCAGTGTCAGATAAGACTCATTCAATTCAGACAGCCGCACTGGACCTTCAAGATAAGCTAACTCAGCCCGTAAGACACGAATAGCGGCCTCTTCAGCCGCGATTGCCTTTGTCAAATTTCGCACATCACGCTTGGCGGACTGCGCATGGGTTTTCACAAAATAGAGCGTCACGGTCAGGGCAACGCCGACCATGAATAACAAAAACCATGACATCCGCCGCGCGGCACGCGCAGGACCTGAATAAGAGACACTCACAACCGCGCCTCCAGCTCTGCCAGAGAAATGACATTTGGCAGCAGGCGATCATCCATTTCAAACGCAGACGCAGTCGTTCTAATCGCCAAACGAAGCTTCGCAGAGCGTGACCTCGCATTTTCGTCGACTTCAACCTTTGAAGGCTTCGTTACGCTGCGCTTCGGCGTTGTAAAGCTTGCCTCCGGACCCTCATTTCGAACTTCGGGCGCATAGCGCGACCCGCCCTGAACTTCACCCGCGCGGCGGCGAAAGAATGTTTTCACAATACGGTCTTCCAATGAATGGAATGTCACAACAACCAGTCGCCCACCCGGCTTTAGCAAACGCTCTGCCGCACAAAGCCCGCGATATAGCTCACCCAACTCATCATTCACAAAAATGCGTAGCGCCTGAAACACGCGTGTCGCTGGATGGGTCTTACCCCGACGCCCCAAAGCCTTTTCCAAGACCTCCGCCAAATCAGCCGTTGTAACAATATCGCCCTGCTCTCGCGCAGAGACAATACAATTCGCAACATGACGAGCACGCTTTTCTTCACCGTAAACCTGAAAAATACGCGTGAGCTCATTCGCTGAAAGACGCAGCACCGCATCGCGTGCTGTCGGACCACCGCCCTGCTCCATGCGCATATCCAGTGGCCCCTCACGCATAAACGAAAAGCCTCGCTCCGCTTGATCAAGCTGCATGGATGACACGCCAATATCCAACACGACGGCGTCAACAGGATCAAGATGAAGCTCATTCATTCTAGAAAACGGCGTCTGAATTAAACGAAAACGACCGTCGTATTTCGTAGCCAGCTCTGAAGCACGGAAAGTAACATTGGGATCGCGGTCCAACCCAACCACAGAGCAATTCGCTGAATTTAATATCGCCTCAGAATAGCCACCATTTCCAAATGTGCCGTCCACGCAGATTTCACCGTCTTGCATCGCAAGCGCGCTCAGTACTTCAGGCAACATGACGGGATAATGCTTCATGCGGGCTTCATCCGGTGACGATTAGCCAACGCCTTGTTGCGCAAAGCCTGACGACGTGTTTCGTGCGCCGCTTCGTCCCAGACTTCAAATTTCCGGCCACGCCCTACAAATGTTACCTTCCCTGACAAATAGGCATGGTCGCGAAATTTCGCAGGCAAACTGATCCGGCCTGTGGAGTCAAACCCCAGCTTCTCACTCTCACCAAAGATAACCAGCTCTAGCGCCTCACGCCCCTCATCATACATATCCATGCGATCCAACATCTCTTGGTAATGCGTCAGAACAGATAAATCGCCGCCCTCTAGATAGGCCCCATCAAGGCTTGGCCAAAGCACGACACCCTCAAATCCGGAAGCCGAACATTGCATACGAAAACTAGCAGGCACGGAAATCCGGCCCTTGGAATCTAGATTGTTTGTCGTACTGGATAAGAACACTTTGCCATTCATCCGAAACCACCGCCAAGCCCAACGCCTGTGATAAATTTGGGATAGTATGGGATTTGATGGGAAACAATGACATTTTGTGTGAAATATTAACCCTGTTATGTCCCGCACACAGCCTGTGAATCGTGTGGATAAGCTCTGCTTATATATAGGATTCAGGCAGTTAAGCTGTGGTTAACCATGATGAAATGAACGGAACTTTTCTACGACCAGCTAAAGACTATTAATTTGAGAGTGTCAGGGAGCCTGTAAGCCGGGTTCTGTCCCCGAAAACGGGTGACGATCATTCATCTAGGACATGCCTTGCAACATGTCTCAAGCAACCAACCCGGACAGCAATGGCGCGACGCACGATACTGTCCCTATTTGGTTTTGCTCCGGATGGGGTTTACCTTGCAGCCTCTGTTGCCAGACGCCCGGTGCGCTCTTACCGCACCCTTTCAGCTTTTCCTTTTGTTTTGAGAACAAAACAATCGGTAGTCTTCTCTCTGTGGCACTGTCCCTCAATTCACATTGGCCGGGCATTACCCGGCATCCTGTACGCGCTGGAGCCCGGACTTTCCTCGAACCCTGCATAAAAATATGCACGGCTCGCGATCGTCCAGCTCCCTGACAGCTCGCTAAGTGTTTGCAGATTGACGCAAAGTCAAGCTAGGCTGGCCATATGAAACATCTTGCTCTGCTTTCCGCATCCCTTTTTCTCACCGCCTGCTCACTCTTCGAAAGCAAGACTGACGATACGCGAATTTATTTAACCCAAGGCATCATTACTGTTGATCCGGCAAATCCTACGGCAGAAGCTGTGGCTGTCCTGGACGGAAAAATTGTCGGAGTCGGCAGTGAGGCAGAACTTTATGAGCAGTTCCCACACGCGCTTTGGGATGGACAATACACAAAATCGATACTCATACCCGGGCTGATAGACCCGCACGTCCATATGACACTGGGCTCTATGATGTATGGGCTCGACTGGATACCGCCTTGGGACATGCCCCACCCTGACGGCTTGGTTGAAGGCATTGCAACAAAAAACGAATTACTTCAGCGTATTGCTGATTTTGCCTCACAGGGCGCAGATGACTCCCCACTCATTCTATATGGATATCACAATCTGGTTCAGGGAGATATTGACCGGTCTGATTTAGATAACATCTCTCAAACTCGTCCCATTATCATTTGGCATTATTCCGGTCATGATTTTTATATGAATAGCTCGGCCCTTGAATTGTTCGGCATCACACCGAAGATGCATGAGCGATATGAAGGCGTGGCACTGGATGAAAACGGCGATTTGACAGGCCGTATCTATGAGGATGCCGTTGCGCCACTGCTTCCCAAACTGGGGCCTTATCTGCTCAATCCCGCTCATATCGAAAAAGGATTTAATGGATTTGAGAAACTGCTCACCGAGGGCGGCGTAACAACGGTTGCAGAGATGGGCTATGGTATCTTTGGCCGCGCCTTAGAGAACCAAATTCTTGAGACGCATTACAGCGCGGAGGATTCCTACAATCTCTATCTTGTGCCTGAACATCGCGCCTTCAACCAAGAATTTGGAAAGGAAAGCGCCGATAAAATCGTAGAGATGGCCGCGAGCGACCCCCGCATTCTCCCACAAGTCAAACTCTTCACGGATGCCGCTTTTTACTCGCAGACAATGAAACTTGCTGCGCCCGGTTATCTTTCCGGTCAATCCAAAGGCACGGACGGCCTTTGGGTAACAGAGCCGGACGACCTGCCCAATTTAATATCGAAATATTGGGATAAAGGTTTGGACATTCACATTCATTCAAATGGCGACGCAGCTCAGAATTCAACACTGTCCGCCTTTTCACAGCAAAAATCCGGACAAGACGGACAACGGCTCATTATAGAACACGCCGGGCTGATAACGCCGACCCAGATGGAAAAAGCGGCATCGCTCGATATCGGAATTTCAGCCGCTTCGCATTATGTGAATTTTATGGGCGAAGACTATAAGCCCGTCATCGCGGAAAAGGCGGAGTTCATCACGCCCCTCGCCTCAGCTTTTGATGCTGGTCTGCATGTGACTGTGCATTCCGATGCACCACTTGCCCCACCCATGCCGCTTCTTGCTGCGGGCCGCCACATGACCCGCGCGACACGCGAGGGCGGTGTCAGCGCACCCAGTGAACGTTTAACTGCGGAACAAGCACTGCGCAGCGTCACGATCGAAGCCGCTTGGTCACTCGGCTTGGAAGATGAAATCGGGTCCATTGAAATCGGCAAACGCGCAAATTTCACGGTTCTGGCAGCCAATCCAATGGACTTACCGGGGGAAAGTTGGGGCGCAATCCCAATCGAAGGGGTTATCGTCGATGGTGTGATGCACAGAAGCCCAAAATAAAAACCGCCCCTGCCAAAAAAAGACAGGGACGGTTTGCTAGGTTATTTTTTCAGGTCCGTTGGAAGACCTTCAAAAAATTTTATGCTGCGCGAAGAAGATTTCTGTCGTGACGACCTTCCAAAATTTCTTCTTCTATCTTTGCACAAAATGCGGGCAAATCATCGGGCTTTCGGCTTGTGACAATGCCGTTGTCACAAACGACTTCTTTATCGACCCACGTCGCGCCTGCATTTTTCATATCCGTTTTAATGGATGGGAATGAGGTGATCTCGCGACCTTCCACAATTCCGGCCTCTGCCAATAGCCATGGCGCGTGACAGATTGCGCCAATCGTTTTGCCTTCAGTTCCAAATGCACGGATTAGCGTAATTGCATCTTCATTTTGACGAAGCGTATCCGGGTTCGCCAAACCGCCGGGTAGAATGAGAGCGTCAAACTCGCTGACTTTGACATCCTCAAATGTGAGGTCCGGTCGAATGCTTCGACTGTCGCCTTCGCCCGCTGAAATTTCCTCTAAGCTTGGCGAGGCTAATTTCACATCCGCGTCCTTTGATTTAAAAAATGACATCGGTTCGAATAATTCATCTTCTTGAAAGCCATTCGTTGCGAGAATGAGAATATTACTATTATTTAGATTGGACATAATTGGTCCTTTCATTTTGTGTGAAAGCCGCGGCGACAATGCTCGAACCTCAATAAAGCGAGAGGGAGCGAAAGTTCACTATTGCGTTCAATCGCGGTGCCAGACAGTGATGTCAGCATGTTACATTTAAACAATGCGCGGCCGGGCCGAATTGTTCCGTTTTGGATGCAGTCAAACGCATGAATTCAGAGGTCCTAGACACCTTCCAGCTCGATATGGGCACAGCCTCAGAAGTGGGCATGGCAATTGTCTTGGCCGTGATGATGTTTGCTGTCGCATTGGGATTGCAGCCATCGAGCTTTTCTTTTTTCAAATCTGAACCAAAGCTCTATTTCACGGGTATAGCCGCCCAGATTATTGGCTTGCCGCTCCTCACACTTTTGATCTGCTTCGTCATAAACCCGCATCCCAGTATCGCACTGGGCATGATCCTGATCGCCTGTTGCCCCGGCGGGAATACGTCAAATCTGATTGCGCTTTTCGCGCGGGCCAATACAGCACTCTCTGTTAGCCTAACAGCGACATCCTCAGTCTTTGCCGCCTTTATCACGCCCGTTTCAATTCTGTTTTGGAGCGGTCTCTATCCGCCAACTCGCACCTTACTGACGGAAATCAATATCGATGTGGTAGATTTCCTAATCCAAACACTTGTTATTCTCGCCTTACCCCTCCTGCTTGGTATGGCGTTTCGACATTTCGCGCCGCGCATTGCCGGACGTATCCAAACACCGCTGGCTATCCTATCCGGATTGGCATTGCTGGCCATCATTGTAATCGCCAGCATCCGTCTTTTCCCTATCTTTTTGGTCCTTGGGATTGGAATTTATTTCATCGTCTTGCCACACAACCTCCTTGCCTTTGCTCTCGGAAATCTCGCGGCCAGAGCCATAAGAGCCGACACAGCCAGCCGCCGCGCTCTGACAATTGAAGTCGGCATACAAAACTCAGGTCTGGGCATTGTTATCCTGCTCACACAACTCGGCGGCGTTGGTGGAGCCGGCGCAGTTGCAGGATTGTGGGGCGTCTGGCATCTAATTGGAGGAAGCGGCCTCGCCTTATTCTGGAGATGGAAAGATGCACGACCTATTGATTAAAAACGGAACAGTTTTTGATGGCACCGGTAGTGATGGAAAATCGCTCGATATCGCGATCAAAGACGGCCGCATCGCAGCCATTGGAACGGACTTAGGTCCGGCGAAAGAGACGCTTGATGCCAAAGGCCACATCATTACGCCGGGCTTTATCGACCTCCACACACATTATGACGGCCAAGTCAGTTGGGATGACACACTACAACCCAGCGTCAATCATGGCGTCACGACAGCGGTCATGGGAAATTGCGGAGTCGGATTCGCCCCTTGCCGCGCGGAGGACCGCGACAAACTTATCCGCCTCATGGAAGGTGTTGAAGATATTCCCGGCACGGCGCTTCATGAAGGGATGGATTGGCAATGGGAGAGTTTCCCTGAATATTTGGACGCGCTGGACGCCAAACCGCGGACCATCGATGTTGCCGCCATGGTCCCGCATGATCCTCTGCGCGTATTTGCCATGGGTGATCGCGCCGTTTTCAATCAACCCGCCAATGACAGTGACATCGCGTTGATGGAAAGCCTCGTGAAAGAGGCCATGGACGCAGGCGCCATTGGCATTTCCACCGGAAGAAGCGATTTTCATAAATCCAGCGACGGAGATTGGACGCCCGCATCGGAAGCCGGAAAAGATGAGTTGGAAGGTCTGGCTCGCGCAGTCGCGGCCTCTGGCCATGGCGTTCTTCAAGCCGTCAATGATTTCGACATGGTTCGCCCGGGTGAAACCTTCGATACGGAATTTGCCCTGATGGAAGCGTTCTTTCGCGCGGGTAAAGGCCGCCCCGGATCCATGAGCTTGATGGAACGCGACTTTGCACCGGATGATTGGAAGAATATCATTAGCCGGACAGAGGAACTCAATGCCGACGGGCTGGATATTTCTTTCCAAGTTGCACCGCGCGCGATTGGTGCGATTAACGGACTGAATTGTACGTTTCATCCCATTATGGCCTTCCCCAGCTATATTAGAATTGCAGACAAACCTCTGGCCGAGCGGGTTGAAATCCTGCGGGATGCTGATTTTAAAGCGCAGCTGTTATCCGAGACACCCGTTCAGCTGTCAGGCGATGACAGTCCTGTCCCTCCCCTTGTCGATATGATGATTGCGACCTTCCCTCAGCTTTCGGAGAAAGTCTTCCCAATGAACCGTCATGAAGGGTCTGTTGATTATGAACCCTCATCCGAAGCCTCCATCGCCGGCCTAGCAAGAGACGCTGGCGTCAGCGTTTGGGAGATGGCTTACGATCTGCTTCTTGAAGATGACGGCCATGCCCTCTTCTATTTCCCGGTCTATAATTACACCCATATGAATTATGATAATGTGCTGACCATGATGCGTCATCCGAAAGCTCTTCCCGGATTGTCTGATGGCGGCGCTCATGTCGGAACGATATGTGACGCAAGCTTTCCGACATATCTGCTCGCCCATTGGACGCGGGATCGGCTAAAAAAAGGAAAGCCCGGAATAGCGCTTTCCCGTGCTGTGCAAATGCTGACCGCAAATGCAGCGGACTACCTCGGTCTGTCAGACCGTGGGCGCCTCGCAGTGGGTCAGAAAGCCGACCTCAACGTGATCAATTATGATGATCTGAGCCTCGGTGTTCCCGTGATGGTCAAAGACCTGCCGGCGGGCGGACAACGCCTCTTGCAACCTGTTACGGGCTATGTGGCGACATTCGTCAATGGCGAGCGCGTTATCGCGAATGACCAAGTCACAGAGGCCAGACCCGGCCGCTTAGTCCGTAGCGGAGTCTAAGCATGAGACTGTTAGCTAAATCATTGACGGGCCTCGTCGCACTCGAGCACATCTTCTTTTTAATAGTGGAGATGTTCCTTTGGCAGAAACCACTGGGCCTGAAGATGTTCGACATCACGCCTGAATTCGCAGAGCAGACAGCCTTCATGGCGCAAAATCAAGGACTGTATAATGGCTTTCTGGCTGTAGGACTGATTTGGGCTCTGGTGGCAGATAAACGTGACGTTCGAATATTCTTCCTGCTTTGCGTTATTGTCGCCGGAGTTTTCGGGGCAATTACCGTCAGTCCGTCTATTTTTGTTGTCCAAGCCATTCCGGCTATTTTGGCACTCGCCTTTACGCTATTGGCGCGAGGGTCTCGCCAGAACGTTTGAACTCGCTCAAGCGCTTTAAAATCTCCATCACGGACATATCGATGACGCCGTCGATTTTAGCCGGACGATAACGTCTTTGCACAGCGCGAATAATGGCTTGTGTCGGCTCGTCCAGAGTACCCGTAACGCTCGCGCCATAGCCTAAATCCGCAAGCCCGCGCTGTATGATTGAGATGCCGCGATCTCTATCACCCGCTTCGAATAGAACCCGCATATCATCTGAAGCCTGACCCGGCCAATGCCCCACACCTGCAGCCGACAACCCTGCCCACGGAAAATGCTCGCCCGGATCTTCTTTGCGGCCCGGCGCGATGTCGGAATGTCCCACAATATTATTAGGTTTAATGCGATGACGGCCAATAATCTCTTTGGATAGTTTGATAACAGCCAGAATTTGCGCATCTGGGTAAGGCGGTAAACTACCATCAGGCAGGGGCACATTATGCCCACCATTCACAATCTCAATGCCGATACTGGCAGAGTTTATATCTGTAATCCCATTCCAACTCCCAACTCCAGCATGCCAAGCGCGGTTTTCTTCCGCGACTAAATTTTCCGCCCTGCCGTCTTCATGGACAAGCCAATGCGCACTGACTTCTGCCGCCGGATCACACAGTCGCTCCCGCGCCGCAGCGCCGCTTTCCATGCCGGTATAGTGAAGGACCAGAATAGAGATTGGCAGTTTCCGGTCATTGAAATTCGGGCTCATCATCTTGGATATTTTTCGTCCATGAGACGCAATCCCTCCACAAGCATTTCGCGTAAGACGGATTCATCAATATCGCTCAAGCGTTTGATATATAGACACGACTTCCCGATTTTGTGCTTGCCGAGTCTTGAGAGCTGGTCAGAAAAATCCTGATATCCCGGCATAATATAGATCGTTATATTTTGCGCACGGTTGGCGAAGCCCAAGCGCAGATGGTCGCCCTCACGTCCGCTGTCATATTTATAATGATAGTCGCCAAAACCGACAATGCCACTGGAGAGCTTGCTTCCCCAAATTTTTGGCGTTTCGCCAACAATTTCCATCATCATGTCGTGTATCTTGCGACAATCGGCTTGCCTTTGCGGATCCGAAATCTGGTCAAGGTAGTCTTCTACTTTTAGGCCGTGCGGCACAGTTTTATTTGCCATTAATCCATCTCCGCTGGGGCTGGTGGTCCTCGGCGCGCAATGATCCAGACACAAGGTAGGATCAGCGCTGCACCGACAACGTAACGCGGATAAAGCACTTCGTCCAATAGCAGAATTCCAAACACAATCGCGAAGACGGTCACGAGAATTGTCAGAGGCACAACTTTGTCGACGGGATAGGCCTGCAAAAGGCGGAAGTACTGCCCATGTGCAACAACCGAAACCGCAAGGGCGGCATAGGCGGCTGCCATCAGAAGCGGGACTTTATCCACACGCCAGATTTCAGCGTGATTATTTTCAAACAGCAATGACATGGCCGATCCGAAAATCAGGACCAAGACTGCCGTCCAAGCGACATAGACGCGCCAATCTACATCTGGAATGCGGCGGATAATAACCGTTCCGACGGCCAATGAAACATAGGCCCCCAACACATAAATAAGTCCAGTATCAAAGGTCAGCGCGCCAGGTTCATATATCATGATAATGACCCCCGTCAGCGCCCCCGCAATCGCGAGGCTACGTCGCCATCCGACATACTCTTTTAGCCAGACAACAGAAAGCAGTGTCGCAATTGGAATAAGGGCTTGAGATAGAATTGAAGCGCCCGAAGCTGACGCGGTTTGCAATCCTGTATAGAGGAAAGCCAGATGCATAGGACCGACGCAAAAGGCGACAAAAAGCAATTTTAGGAAATGCTTCGGCAGCGGACGGAATAGGAAATAACCCGTCAGTAAGAGAACCAGAGACGCCCGCGTCGCAGCCAACAGGAAAGGCGGAACCGAACTTCCTCCGAGTGCCCAAGCCGACATGACGAAATTGCCGCCCCAACAGGCGCAGCATAAAATCATGACCCATAAATCAAAAGCCCGCATAAAGCGGGCTTATCAGGCGTAAAATTGAATGTAAGTGTTTTACGTCAAATAATCAGTCATCAACGGACCAGCCATCGGGCGTGCGTCTTGCGTCGACAACCGGTCCCTGACCTGTTGATGTTGATGCGGGGTTTACACCCATTTGCGCCTCCATATCTTTGCGCATTTGATTGAGCTGAGCGTCCATCATGGCTCTGGGGCCAAACGGTTTACCCGCAATTTTGGCTTTCGCCCAGAAGAAAGCAAAGACCAAAAAGCCAATAACGGCAATCCCGGCGACAACGAATAAAGCTACCGCTGCTGAAGCCAAAATCATAAATAAACCACCAATAGCAGCTACAACTAAGAATGCTGTACGTGCGACAGAAGAAAGAAAACCGGGCCTACGGCCTTGGATGTAATATGCCTGAGTCATGTTTGTAATGTCGTCATCTCTGATCGTTTCGTCAAGCCTATCTAACGTTTCGATTTCGAAAGGTGTTCCTTCACTTTACGCAATGCGCGGTCTGTGCGCTTTTCGCTCTTCTAAGATTTGCGCGTAGGCGCGGTTAATAATCGCCATTTTGTGCGTGGCCAAGCCTATCATTTCTTTGGGCAATCCTCTCGACATTAAGCGGTCCGGATGGTTGGCAGCGGCGGCACGGCGATAGGCGGTTTTCAAATCCTTGTCCGAAATATCGGGATCGACACCCAGGATTAGATAGGGATCATCCGAATCCTGTCCCAAATGCGAGTTTCGAATCCTTCGGTATTCCCGATCTGAAAAACCGAATAAAAGCGCCACCGTTTCCAGAAATTCCGCCTCCTCAGCTGTGACGACACCATCAGCCAAGGCGATATGGAAAAGGCCATCCATGACATCTTCCAATAAGCCCGGCTGCGCGCGGAAAGATTTTGCAACAATGCGGGCATAGCGTTGATACCCTAAGGTCGTTTGCCGCGCGAGATTGAAAAAACGACCAATTGTAGCCTCGGTCTGTGGGTCGGTTCGGAAAACCTGGCGAAAAGCGAGAATATCTTCATCTCGGACCTGGCCGTCTGCTTTCGCCATTTTCGCACCTAATGCGACCAAAGCCGCGACGAGCTTAGCCTCGTCAACGTGAGAGGCCCGACCGTTTCCGTCATCTTGTTTAGGCGGGCCAAAAAGTTTGGCCGCCGCCATTGATATATTTGTCCAAAGTGACATAGCGGGCCGCGCCTATCGCGACTCGCGTCCCATTGTCACTATCAGAATTCTCAAGTCTCTATTAGTCAGCAACCGCCGCCCGAAGATAAAGTGAGCCTGTATAAACGGAGAGCAGCGCCGCAATCCATAACATGCCCAAACCAACCTTGTGTGCAATATTGGTGATTTGAGGGACAGCATCATCAAAGGGTAATACGGCCAGACCGACTGTCCATACAATCAGGGCGGCAATCGCAGCCATTTCAAATGCAGTTTTCCATTTGGCAAGCTTCGTTGGCGGCATAACCTTTCCAGTAAGAGCGGCATGTTCACGCGCGCCTGAAACCAATATATCCCGAAAGATAATCGCGACCGCCGGAAACATAAATATCCAACTGCCACGGGCTACAATACAAAGCGCAATAAGGCATCCGGCCACGAGCAATTTATCCGCAATCGGATCAATCATCCGGCCAAAACCGGACACGACCTTCCATTTACGTGCAAGATAGCCGTCCAGCCAATCCGTGGCAGTTGCTGCCACAAATAATCCGCCAACGAGCGGAATGTTGGCCAAAATGCTCTCCTGCTGCAAACCCAAAGCGAGTATCCCGGCCATCAATATTGGGACGGTCAAAATGCGCCCAATGGTCAGTGTGTTTGGCACCCACCAGAGCGAATGCCGGTCGCTTGGCTCTGTCAGGGTCGTGTCGCTCATTTAAACATCATTCGCGGCGGAAAAATCGCTACGAAACAAGCCGATAGCGGTAATGATAGAAAGGATGGCAGCAATCCAGAGAATAGCCATACCCGCAATCCAGACGCCCGGTGATGACGTTGCAAAAACTTCCGCAACTTTGTCCTCGCCCGCTTTCATACGGTCTATCCAAGCCTGTAGCCATGGCGAAGCGAGCAAGAGACAGCTGCCCAGCATGGATGTTCCCGACTTTAAATTGGACAGCAGCGTATCCGGGACATAATATCGGGACAGCTCAAAGCCTTTGAACAGCCCCACCAAAATCTCCCGTCCGATTATAATCGCAGCAGGAATAAAGAAGACCCAAGTCATTAAATTCGCGCGATGAAGCACAAATAAGAGCGCTGATAAAGTTCCAACTACCAGGACTGTATCGGCAATATCGTCTAGATAGCCAAACCGCCTGTGGGCGGAACGCTCATTACCGCCGAGAAAATCGTCGAATATATCTGTTAACGCCGCAATTGCGAATACAGCCGATGCCAGCAGCGTAAGGCCAAGATCAATCCCGCCCGCATCAACGGGCTGCCAGCCTTTCCAAACTAGAAAAACCACAAGCGGCGTAATGAGGATACGCAGCAAAGTCAGCGCGTCGGCGAAAGCGCCACCCGCGGCTTTCGGATTGTCAATCGTATCGTCAGTCTTCTTGGAAATAGTCATGAATAATCTGCGCCAGCTTTTGGCTGACCCCCTCTACCGATGCCAAATCATCGACCGTAGCGCCTTTTACGGCTTTGGCCGAACCAAAATGGCTCAACAAGGCCTTCTTGCGCCCCGGACCGATGCCGTCAATACCGTCCAGCGGATTTGCGATCATAGATTTCTTACGCCGCGCCCGATGCGTACCGATGGCAAACCTATGCGCTTCGTCGCGCAGGCGCTGTAAATAATAGAGCGCAGGCGTGCGCATAGGCAGAGTAAACATGTCTCGACCATTCATATGAAATGTCTCTCGCCCGGCATTACGGTCAGGTCCTTTCGCGATTGCAACAAGTGTAACGCGGCCCAACACATTTAGTTTCTCAAGCGTTTCCGTCACGACAGAAAGCTGCCCCTTTCCGCCGTCAATTATGACGAGGTCCGGCCATTCCAGTTTTGGATCTTTGGACAGGCGCGCAAATCGGCGTTGTAGGACTTCTCGCATCATCCCGAAATCATCACCGGGCGTGATATCAACGTCTTTTATATTAAAGGTCCGGTAATCGCGTTTGCGGAAGCCCTCCGGCCCCGCAACTATGAAGGCACCAATGGCATTTGTGCCTTGAATATGGCTGTTATCGTAGACTTCGATACGTTGGGGAATGTCTTCCATGCCAAAGAGGTCTTGGACCTCTTTCAATAATTTCTCCTGCGCGCCCGTTTCCGCCAGTTTTCGGCCCAGCGCCTCCTCAGCATTTTTCACGGCCTGCCCGACAATCTTCTTCTTTTCTCCGCGCTGAGGGATGAGCACTTCAACCTTGCGGTCTGCTTTTCCACAAAGGGCTTGAGTAATGAGGTCTTCGCGCTCGGGTTTGTGAGAGAGTAAAACCTGCTTCGGAACAGGCTTGTTCGCGTAAAATTGCGCGATGAAGGCCTCAACAATCTGTGCGGATGTGTCTTCACTCGAATGGCGCGGGAAATGCGAACTATTGCCCCAATTCTGTCCCGCGCGGAAGAAGAAGACTTGCACACAGGTCTGCCCGCCCGCACTGTAAAGGCCGATGACATCTGCATCGGTAAAAGTTGTTGGGTTGATATTGGCCGCGCCGGATTTTGTGGAGACCTGCGCCATCGCCCGTAAGCGATCCCGCAACTCTGCCGCCTTCTCATAGGCCATAGCCTTGGAGGCCGCCTCCATCTCGCCTTGCAATTTCTGGCGCAGCTTGTCCGACTTTCCGTTCAAGAAATCTTCCGCATCGCCAATGAGCTCTTGATAATCAGTCAGGGAAATCTCGCCCGTACACGGCGCAGCGCAGCGTTTGATTTGATATTGCAGACAAGGCCGCGTCCGGGAATCATAGATACTGTCCGAACAATTTCTCAACCTGAATGCGCGCTGCAAAGTATCCAGCGTGCGGTTCACCGCGCCCGCGCTCGCAAAGGGACCATAATAATCACCTTTAATTTTACGTGCTCCGCGGTGTTTCGTGACTTGAGCGGCGGGATGGTCTTTGCGGACCAAAATATATGGGAAACTCTTATCATCACGCAGGAGAATATTATAACGAGGCTTCAAGCGCTTTATGAGGGATGCTTCCAGAATGAGCGCCTCTGTCTCACTTTCTGTTATCACAAACTCCATCGCCGTCGTAGCGCGGATCATGCGGCGCAGACGCGTCGGATGACGATCATAAGACGTGTAAGCTGTAACGCGCTTTTTCAGGTCCTTGGCTTTTCCAACATAAAGCACGGCCCCATATTCATCGAACATGCGGTAAACGCCTGGCTTTCCCGGCAGACGTTTCACATAGTCAGCGATGAGCTTTGGCCCATATTTGGGCTTGGCTTTTGCGGGTTTCGAGCCTGACTTTGATGATTCTGCTGACACGCCTCTTAACTAGGGAGTGTCGGCCTCAACCGCAAATGCTTGAAACGTTTCAAGTGGGACGCGCTCTAACGCGATTTGATGCGTGGCTTCCAAGACAACCTTTGGCGCACAGCCAGCAGCATGAGCCTCTTTCCAGCGCTCCAAGCACAGACACCACTGATCGCCCGGGTTTAATCCCGGGAAACGGTATTCGGCACGCGGCGTCGAGAGATCATTCCCACGCGATTTAGAGAAAGTCAGAAACGCTTCTGTCATCACGGCACAAACCAAATGCCGCCCGCGATCCGCCGATTGCGTTTCGCAACACCCATCCCTAAACCACCCCGTCATCGGGTCTGTCGAACAGGCCTCAAGCGCTGTTCCGAGCACATTTTTAGAGCCGAGACGTGAGGTCATCGAGATTTCACCACCTCCACACCCGCCGTATCTGCTTTTAGCAGCGCTTGCGGTTTGGCGATGCGGACGGCGACGCTTTGGACGCGCGGGTCTGCGGAGAGCGCCCAATCGGCAATGCGTGCGGCGAGGGTTTCTACGAGTTGCACATGGGCTTCCAATGCCAGCTCCTCGCACTTCTCCGCGACCAGACCATAATCCAACGTCTCATGAAGGCGGTCTTCTGTCGGCAAATCCATATCGGCCATGTCCAACTCAACATCGATAACAATCGGTTGGGTCGCCTCATATTCATGCGGATGCACACCGATGCTGGCTTGGATCAGCAGGCCTTTGACGAAAATCCGCGTGGAGACGGGCAGCGCTTTTCGGGATCGGAAGCGGCTCAACATCGTTTTTCTGTCGCTCATAAAGCGCCTCCAAATGCGAGATCAGGCGTTTGCCAAACCAGATGCTGACCGCCATCCACGGCAATCATTTGACCCGTCACAGCTTTGGCAGAGAGCAGATAGCGCACCCCATGCAGGATTGTCTCCGGCGGGCTGCCTTCACCCAAAAGCGTGGCTTTCGCCTCGGCCGTAAACTCACCCTCATCCTGTTCCGTGTTTTCCAGCGTTGGGCCGGGACCGATGCCGTTGACGCGAACATTGGGTGCGAAGCCCTGCGCCATCGTTTTTGTTACCCAATAGAGCCCGGCCTTTGCCAAGCTATAGGTGAAGAATTGCGGGTTAGGTTTCAGCACTCGCTGGTCAATCATATTGATGACTGTGCCGCCCTCCTCCGCTTGTGCTGCGAAGTCAGCAGACAAACGTAAGGGCGCATCCAGATTTACGGCGCGGTGATAATCCCATGTGGCTGTTGTGAAGTCTTGTGCGGTGTCGGGCTTAAAAGTCGACGCATTATTGATTAGCGCTGAAAGAGGTCTGCCGCAGCGCTCTATCAGTGAATTGACATCTTGCGGGACCGATAAATTGGCTTTGACGACAGAAGCGGATCCGCCACCAGATATAATTTCATCAGCCAGTCTTTGGGCTTTGTCAGCACTGCGATTGTAATGGATGCAAATATGCCATCCATCTTCCGCCAAACCCCGCGCAATATATGCGCCAACCCGCGCGCCCGCGCCTGTGATTAAGACCGCTTTACGCACGAACCCGCGCGCGCTCTCCGCATGACGGACGCCCGACTTCGACACATGCGAGACCTGGAAGGCTTGGCTCTAGCCTTTCAAATATCCAGGCCGCGATACGTTCCAATGCCGGTTGTTCCAGTCCTTCAACCTCATTCAGAAGCGCGTGATCGAGCGGTGTAATGACCTCTTTGATGATTTGCTCTATTTTCCAGAGATCGCGGACCCAGCCTTTTTCTTTCTGCGCGTCACCAATAATTGTGACGGTGCCCTGAAAGCTATGGCCGTGGACTTTCTTGAACACGTCATTAGCGTCTGCATGTCCAAAATAATGCGCAGCCTCGAACCGGAAGTCTTTTTCGATCTCGAACCGCATCACATCACATTTTAGGCGCAAGAAAGACAACAATCAGGAGGTAAATTATATAGGCGATGGTGAAAATTCCGCCTGTTTTACGGCCAATAGGCTGACGTCTCAGGACATAAAGAAGAAGCACAAAGCTTGAGATCAGCATGATCCAGAAATCAAACTTGAACAGATTGCTGTCGATTGCAATTGGGCCAGCCAGCGCTGACGCCCCCATCACGGCAAATACGTTAAAGACATTAGAGCCTAGCACATTCCCGATTGCGACCTCAGGATGCCCCCTATAGGTCGCGACAATTACAGTGGCAATTTCCGGCAGGGATGTACCAATCGCGACAATTGTCAGCCCGATGATAGTGCTAGACATGCCAAGTTCTGCAGCGATGAAAACAGCATTATTCACGATGAGTTGCCCACCGAAAATCAAGCCCACAATGCCGAGCACGACATAAATCAGAGATTTAATCGTATTTGTTGGGAGCCCGTCTTCCCCTTCTTCAATTTCCGTCATTTCTTCCAAAATGGGATCATCAGCGCCTGCTTTCGCGAGGCGGAACATGAATATCAGATAAGCAATGATGCCGCCAAAAAGGATGGCGCCTTGCCATTGCATCAACGGGGAATGGACAAATGAAAGAAAGACAAACAGCGTTGCAGCGAAGAGCGCGATGAAACTATTGCGCGCCACACCGGACATATTTGTGGGAATGGCGAGGATAAGCGCAGGGAGGCCCAGAGCCAAAAGAACATTGGCGATGTTTGATCCAACAACATTACCGGCCGCCAAATCGCCTTGGCCCATCAAGGCCGCTTGAACACCAACCACCATTTCGGGCGCTGACGTGCCGAAAGCCACAATCGTCAAGCCAACGATAAGCGCAGGCACACCCCAATGCCGTGCGAGCGCAGCTGCGCCGCGCACCATTATATCACCGGCAATGATCAATATGACCAAACCGATAATCAGTAGAAGGAAAGCCGTTAACATCAGGGCGAGCCCTTACGCGGTCAGACTAATCGAACCGTTTATATTCCAGCAGGTTCAATCCGCCAAAGGCAATCGCGATCAATGCAAAGGCGAAAAGGGCCGGATCCATATTGAACAGACCGAAGATTGAGATACCAGCTTGAGCAAGAGTCATGACATTAAGCCTCTGAACGAATGAGATTTGCGCCCGTATAGCGAGGACCACTGGAAAGGCCAAGCCTTATGGCAGAACGTGGCATAATGAATATTGAACTTTTCCATAGTTTCATACGTTTCTTCATGGCAAAACGCATCAACGCGCAATACCTGCGTCGTTTAGAACATTAAGGATAAAATATGTTTGGTATGATTCCATTTGTAAAAGCCGCCGGTAAGGCGATGGGCAGCATCTTCAAAGGCAAGGACGCAGAAGACAAGCTCAAGAAAGAAGTCGAGGGTTATGGCCTGAATACAGATGGTGTTGATATCCATGTCGATGACGAAGGTGTTGTGACTGTCAAAGGCGAAGCCGTATCCCAGGAAATGAAAGAAAAAATCATTTTGGCTGTTGGTAATGTCGAGGGCGTTGGCGGCGTGAAAGACGAAGCCGGATCAGGCCTCGGTGGACGCGAATCACAATTCCATACTGTTGTATCCGGTGACACGCTTTCCGCAATTTCCAAAAAATATTACGGCACATGGAAGCTTTATCCGGAAATCTTCGAAGCCAATAAGCCCATGCTGTCAGACCCGGATAAAATCTATCCCGGTCAAGTTCTTCGCATTCCGGCGATCAGCACAGCGTCCTCATAAGGCAATTAAGACAGAAGCCGGGCTGTCGGGTGGAGAGAGAGATTTCACCCGACAGCCACGGCCCTGCTGCGCTTAACCGTGGGCCATTTCGCCAGTTGCCCTATTCCGTGCCAGGAATAGAACGGCTGCAGCGGCCAATTCCGACAGGGAGAGCGCCGGATATTCACGTCACGGCAGGGACGCGCGCATCCCGTTATTAGGAAAATAGTCCTGAATGAAAGCTGAATGGTTTCAGCACCTTGATGACAATCTCTTCATCTTTTGACCTCGCTTTGACCCCTTTTACGTCATAGTTCACTGCAAGAGTTTGGTTCCTTTCATTTGCTAAACGGTCTAACGCGCCCACATGTCCAAACTTATCAATCAACCCAGCTATTCCACGCGCCCGACACTGCGTGTCGATCTCGCACAAATCCGCGCTAATTATGAAGCCCTGAAAAACAAAGTCGGTGCTGCGAAGATCGGAGCGTCTGTGAAAGCAGATGCCTATGGATTGGGCGCAGTTGCTGTTGGCAAAACGCTCTACGGCGCGGGTTGCCGAATTTTTTTTGTTGCGACAGCGGGCGAAGGCAAAATGCTCCGCGACGGGGTTGGTCCCAATGCGGCAATCTATGTCCTCAATGGCCCCGCCCCCCGCGATAAAGGCGTTTTGTTGGGCGCAAAGCTCAAACCCGTCATCAATTCGATGGAACAGGCGCGCTATTGGGCTGATGTCGCGCGCGGCGTGAATGAGCCGCCCTATACCGCTATACATATCGATACGGGCATGAACCGTTTGGGCCTGAGCTTTGAAGATGTTGTCGAACTGAGCCGCGACAAATCTCTGTGGAAAGCGCTCAACCCCGAATGGGTGATGAGCCATTTGGCCTGCGCCTCTGACGCGGATAACCCAATGAACAAGTCGCAGCTGCAAAGCTTTCGCAAAGCCGCAGCGCAATTGCCTCTCACCCCATTGTCGCTGGCGAATACGGCGGGCATTTATCTGGGCAAACCCTATCATTTTCAAATGGTGCGTCCCGGCATTGGTTTGTATGGCGGAAATGCAACGAAAAAACCCGGCCAAGAAGTCACCAAACCCGTGGCCACACTCTTGGCTCCCATTCTGCAAGTGCGCTGGGTCAAGGCGGGCGAGCCGATTGGATACAACGCCACCTATATCGCACCGCGCGACATGCGGGTCGCCGTGGTCGGCGCGGGCTATGCGGACGGTGTTCCCGTCAATCAAAGCAATAACGGCACGGCCATTCTTCATGATGAAGAAGTCAAAATCGTCGGGCGGGTCAGTATGGATTTAACTATGATTGACGCGACGGATGCTAATTTGGCCGTCGAAGTTGGCGGCGTCGTCATCTTCCGAGGCAAACATCTGGAATCGGAAGCCAAGCAGTCTGATACTATAAATTACGAACTCCTTGTCAGATTGGGGCAACGCTGCCGCCGCGATTATTGGAAGCCGAAAAAGACGGATGAGGACGCACCGAAAACAGGTTTGCGCAGGCGCTAACGCTCACAGCCCCCGTTGAAACTTTTGTTTCAACATAGTGACTGCCAAAGTCTCATCTTCGGGCAAATAGGACTGCCCGCAGGGTCGGTCTTCACGACGGAGGACCGAATAGTAAAAGTGTTTCTCGCGTTGACCGAAATGGATTGGGCAGAAAGCCCATTCCATCCCCGCATTTGGCTTACGCCAATTGCTAGGCCCTGCGGCGGTAGTTTTTGGTGCAACGGTCGGGGGTCCCGCAGTTAGCCCTTCCGGTCAGACATGCCATGAGGCCGCATCATCTGGTGAGGATGATCAAACCTGTCAGTCTTCGGTGTTTCCTACCACCTCAAACCAACCCCATCTTCCGACAGTCACAACAGCCCCGGTTTAAGAACCAGCGGTCGTCTCTCGCCACAAAAGGCCCGGCACACACTCGGTTCTCACACCAAGCCGCTCAACCCTACCGTCCTCCAGACCAGCAAGTAAGCGCTCACCTGTCCAATGTCTGAAAGAACAGCTTAAATATGCCCCTCAAAACCGAAAGCGGGGACGCAGTTTCTGTAGTTTTTTGTAAATAGTTGAATCCACATGTTTTTTCTTTTTAATCTTCCAACTTGATTAGGGGATTAATTTGTTTTCGCTCTACAAAAATTCAATGACATTGCTCACACGACCTTTAATGTAACGCATGCCAATAAATCATCTCTCGCCCCTCACCCGCCGCGCCGCCATCAAACTCTCTGCTGCCAGTGCGTTTCTGGCCTCATGCAAGCCCACAGAAAAATCATCGAAGCATGTTGCGGTTATTGGCACCGGGATTGTCGGGTCGTCCATCGCATACC
>JAHDFA010000016.1:14215-29454 GCA_020628495.1 Hellea sp. | reverse complement strand
CGGATACGCTGGCGGCAGCTCTTTCAGAAGCCCGCGATGCGTTGGAAGATGTGATTGAACCTTACCTTATCCAGCAAGGGTTTCTGCAACGTACACCGCGCGGCCGTATGGCGACGCCCCGTGCCTATGCGCATTTGGGTCTCAACCCGCCCGCCACGCCACCCGCGCCGACGTTATTTGAGGGGAAATAAATGTCTGAAAATCCCACAATAGGTTGGTTTGAGGGGCGGGTGCACCATTACCCGCTTCGCGTTTATTATGAGGACACGGATTTCTCCGGCGTGGTCTATTACGCGAATTATTTGAAATTCTGCGAGCGCGCGCGGAGCAGTTTTTTCCGTCTTGTTGGCTTCGAACATGCGGCGCTCTGGGAAGGCGACAACCCTATCGCTTTTGCCATTCGAAAAATCGCGCTGGATTACAAAAAGCCCGCGCGGATTGATGACAGCCTTATCGTGCGCACGAGCTATGACCGCATAAAAGGCCCGCGCCTTTTCGTGTCGCAATCCGTTTGGCGCGGGGACGAAGAACTGGTTACGGCGGTCTCAGAGGCAACCGCTATCTCACCCGAGGGCCGTCCTCGCCGCATGCCGAAAAATATGATGGAGGCATTGGGGCCTTATTTATTACCAGTTTAGGTGGCGATTCATCTGCCGTTAAGTATTCGGAGGAGATAGACGACGGTCTTATGACAATACAACACACACCCTACACACACTGGCCCACCCGCAAAACCGCTGACCCACGGGCGGCAACGCAGGCGCAATTCATGCATGGCTTGACTGAAATCCTGCAATATCAGGCGCCTATGCAGGGGCTTTCCCTGTTTCAGACCTATGCCAAAGCGTCCGGTTTGATGAAAATCGCAGCACCGGTACGAAAGAAATTTGAACGCGCCGTTTTGCTCGCAGAAAAATCCGGAGAACTCCTCGTTGAGCGTGAGCCTGACCCCGAGGCTGATGGTCCCGAAGATAGTGTGGGTTGGATTTTGCGCTTACCGGATCAAAAGCCTGTCAATCTACGTGACCTCGGCCCGCGCGGTTTTGCAGAAATCCCGATGAGTGAGCTGGCGGCTCTGGTGCTCGAGATCCGCAGCGCCGATGAATTTGCGGGCCGGGAGGATATCTACCGCGGCGTGCTGGAACATTACGGCCTGCAAAAACTAACAGCGCTCGTCCGCAGACGATTAGACGCCGTCCTTTCGGAGTATTTCTAGTGACCCGCGATACGCTTTTCCTGCTTCCACCCGGTTTTGCGGATAATGACCGCCGCGAATATTGCCCGGAATGTGCGGAGATTTGGGGCGTGCTGTCCTACTACCCCGCAATTCAGCAGAGCGTTGAGATGCTCTATCAGCCCATCCAAAAGCCGAGAGCCGATCTGGTCGCGCTATTGGGAGAGAAAAATCAGAACTGCCCAACGCTTGTTTTGGCAGAGGACAGTCCGGACTATGAGAAATGCGGCATCATGACGTGGCGCGGCGCGCGCTTCATCAATAATGCCCGCGATATTGGCCGTTACTGGTCACAGCGCTACGGGACGGCGGTCCCGCGCGGGACCGGACCGATTTAAGCGGTTAAATTTAACCGCTTGTAGAACCGCCCATGAGTTCACCCGGGGCAGGTCCGACAGGTCCGACTTCAACGTTGTCACTGCAAAAATTGGTCACTTCCGTCTGATTGCCTGTTTCCGGGTCCATGATGACATAAAAGACTTCCGCTTGTTTAATCACGATTTCCTGCTCTGTGCGCTGTTCAATTGGATCGTAAGGCGGGTTTTCAATCTGGCTGATGGCGACGACAGTCTTGGTTTCCGCCGGAATCTCCACACGCTGCAATGCCGAAACCTCGTAACAGGTCGGTGCGGGCGGCACTTCCACCACGATGGGCGTTTCGACAACAGGCTCTTCTTCAGGAATCACGGCGCAAGCCGACAATGTGGCTGCTGTGAAAATGATGGCTGAAAGGCCTTTAAGTGAACTGCGCATAATATTCTCCGATGTGTAAATCGTCATATGTGTTGTTTTCGTCTAAATTACGACAAAATTAAGCGGAATTTTGGCAATTATCCGTGAAAGGTTTAAGAATAGGGTTAAGGTTTTATTATTACAGCTTACAAACGCTTAACTGGCTCCTATGGCAATGGGGCGCTAACGCCAGTTTTATTCGCTATAGACCCATAAGAGGATTCACATGATCGACGTTATTTTTCAGGCCACACCCTTGGCTGACGTCCATAGCGGCGACTTCTCATTTGCCTCGCTCTTTATGCGGGCTGATTGGGTTGTCAAATCAGTGATGATCCTGCTGGCCTTGGCCTCGATTTGGTCTTGGGTCGTGGCGGTGGACAAATTTATCATGTTCGCCATGTTGAAACGCCGGGCCACAGCCTTTGAAGATACATTCTGGTCAGGACGCACGCTGGACGAGTTGTCCACTGCGCTGGGGACGGACACGCGCGATCCGATGGCGCGGGTCTTTGCCGCGGCGATGCGCGAATATAATGAAAGCCGAAATGCGAATGCTGCCACAGGCGTATTAGGGCGCTCCAATGCCACGCATGAGCGTATCGACAGCGTTATGAACCTCGTCATCAACCGCGAGCTGGCCAAGGCCGAGCGCGGTATGACTGTCCTCGCGACAGTCGCGTCTGCGTCTGTTTTTGTGGGTCTGTTCGGAACCGTTTGGGGGATTATGAATGCCTTCCGCGCGATTGCGGCCAGTCAGAACACCAATCTCTCCGTCGTTGCGCCCGGTATTGCCGAAGCCCTCTTCGCGACCGCTTTGGGCCTGATAGCGGCGATTCCGGCGCTGATATTCTATAATATGTTTACCTCTGACCTCGACAAATATGGCGGCCGCTTGGAAGGCTATTCGGACGAACTGTCCGCTATCCTCTCCCGTAAACTCAGCAAGAGTGCCTAGAGATGGGCGCGAGTGTCAAACGCGGCGTGGGCCGCAATTCCGGACGACGGCGGCATCGCCGCACGGCCTTGAACGCCGAAATTAATGTGACGCCACTGGTCGATGTGATGTTGGTATTGCTCATCGTCTTTATGGTGGCTGCGCCCTTGCTCAGCGTTGGTGTGCCAATTGAACTGCCGAAAACGGATGCCAAATCCTTGCCGTCACAGACAGAACCGATCACAATTACTGTTAATGCGGACGGTGAAATCTTTATCCAAGAGACTGAAATCGCTTTGGATGATGTCGCAACACGTCTCGTCGCGATCAGCAATAATGGCTATGATGAACGCATCTATCTGCGCGGTGACGGCCAAGCCAATTATGAAGCCGTGATGAAGGTCATGGCCCGCGTCAACGCCGCCGGATTCTCAAATCTCGGCCTCGTGACCGATCCTGTGAGTGCGGGGAATTAGTGGCGGAGCGGAAGCCAAATAACACGCCTTGGATTGTTTTGGGCGCTTTACTGGGTACGGGACTACTGGGTTTGTTTGGTTATGGTTTTTGGCAGGGATTTCAGGCTGAAAAGGGTATTATTTTAAGCCCGTCCCAACCAGCAGTTTCAATTCTTACAGAGACATCGAATACAGTTACCATCTTTGTGGATGAAGGTGATAACATGTCCATTGATAGAAAAGATGTCTCCTCTCCTGCAGAAATTTTTCAGTATTTAGGAGCGTTTAACGTCGACGACACGCAAGTGATCTTTAGAATAAGTGATCAAGCCTCACACACCTCATTGGTCGAAATCAAAAATGGTCTCGATAAGATTGGGATTATCACGAAAGTCGAAATTCTTCGTACTGAACAATGAAGTTCGGCCTTCCCATATCGCTTGCCTTGCATATAGGCGTATTTGGAGGCTTTACCTTTTTTGCCGCTGAAGCCAAACCCTTGGCGGATGCTAAGGTTATCCCCGTTCAAATCCTGACTGTCGCACCGGAAACCAATGTGTCTGCTGCCATCAAGCCGCCAAAGCGCGATGTGCCTGACGACCTACCGGAGATTATGACCTCGCCGACGCCCATGGAAAATGCGGATGAGGTGGCGCCTGAGTTGAAAGTCACGCCCAAAAACGAACCCGTAGAAAAACAAGCGGTAATTACGCCTGAGGTGACGGAAGATGCGGAGCCTATTAAAGAACCGGAAAAAAAGCCCAAACCGAAAGAGCCGAGCTTTGATTTGGACGCGCTGGCGGGCCTGATTGATAAAACCCGCGAAACAGCCCCTGAAGCCAATCAGCAGGTCGCGCTGGAAAGCGAAACCGCTCAGGCTCGATTTGAAGAAATTGCCCGCCGCGCCGAAGGTGCGGGAAGCGCACTGGCCGCAACCGAAGCCGACCTTGTCGCCAATGCCATGTATAAATGCTGGCGCATGCCCGCCGCTGCGACCGACGCTGAAAACTTACAAGTGCGCCTGAACGTCAAACTTGTTATTGGCGGTTATGTGGAGAGCGTGAAACTGATCGATCAGGCTGAATCACGAAGACTGTCGCCCGGGAACGAATATTGGGATGTGGCGGAGCGCGGCGCGATTGCGGCGGTCAATAAATGTGCACCCTATGATTTCCTGCCTGAAGAACGATATGGTGTATGGAGAGAACTTATCTTGAATTTGCGCCCGCAATTGTAAAGACTGCCCCTATGACACGTATCACGCGAATTCTTCCCATTCTGGCTATTTGGCTGTTCACGCTCTTGCTGAGCCTGCCCGCGCAGGCTCAATTGGAGATTGATATCACCAAAGGAAATTTGGACCCCGTTCAAATCGCCGTGCCCGATTTCTTGGCGACCACGCAGGCCGAACGTGACTTGGGCGCGCAAATCGCCACCGTCATTCGCGCAGATTTAGAACGCTCTGGTTTGTTTAAGGCGCTGGACCCTGCCAGCTTTTTGGAAACCCAAACCAATATTGATTACAAACCGACCTTTGCCGATTGGCGTGTTGTCAAAGCTGACGCGCTGGTGTCGGGCCGGATTAAGACAGAGAGTGCAAGTCGTATTTTGGTGGAATTTCGGCTTTGGGATGTCTTCGCCGGACAACAATTAAAGGGCGTTCGCTTCGCGACGACGCCCGATAATTGGCGGCGAACTGCGCATAAAGCATCTGACGCAATCTATGAGGCGTTGACGGGGGAGAGTGGATATTTCGACTCCCGCATCGTTTTTATTGATGAAAAAGGACCAAAGACGAACAAAACCAAACGCCTCGCCATTATGGATCAGGATGGGGAAAACCCTGTCTATCTTTTGGGCGGCTCCGATTTGGTACTGACGCCGCGCTTTTCGCCCAATTCACAGACAATCGTGTATCTGAGTTATGAGAATGATAATCCGAATGTCTATCTATTGGATATTGAAACGGGCCGCCGTGAGTTGCTCGGCGACTTTCCGGGCATGACATATGCCCCGCATTTGTCGCCTGACGGGAAGAGCCTGATCCTGACCATGGAGCGGCGCGGGAATAACGATATTTACGTAATGGATTTAACCTCGCGCAGCACGACGCGCCTGACAACGGATCCGGCCATTGATGTTTCCGCCAGCTATTCTCCCGATGGGAAGAAAATCGTCTTCAATTCCGACCGGGGCGGCACGCCTCAGCTCTATACGATGGATGCAAATGGGAAGAATGTGAAACGGATCAGTTTTGGCAAAGGTCGCTATTCTGCCCCTATTTGGAGCCCGCGCGGCGATAAAATTGCTTTTGCGCGCAGTGCTGACGGCAAATTTGGTATTGGCGTCATGGATGTCGATGGCCGCAATGAGCGAATTCTGACCGAGAGCTATCTGGATGAAAGCCCGACATGGTCGCCAAATGGGCGTGTTATTATCTTTTCCCGTGAATATCGCGGTGTTGAGGGGCGAAATGAGGTTTGGTCAATCGATCTAACAGGACAAAATCTACGTCGCGTAGAGACACCGGGCATGGCCTCAGATCCCGCTTGGTCACCGCTTCTACCATAGCGAAAGCCTGACGAACCTGACCATTTTGCAACGCAAAACGGAGAAATAATCAAAATTCAGCCTTGATTGCGCCTTAAACCCTGCGTTTAAAGAGTGTTGCGGCGGGGCAAAATTAAACGCTGCACCTGATGGAGAGACAAATGAAACATTATCTTATGGGCGGCGCAGCCCTTTTGGTACTCAGCGCATGTGCAACAAAGCCTGAACCCGTTCCGGAAATGCCCGCTCCGGAGCCGGTTACGCAGACGCCGCCCCCTGAAATAATCCAACAAACACCGCCACCTGTCGTTCAGCAATTACCGCCTGTTGTGGAATCAATTCCCGACCCCAATCTACCAAATCCCGGCTCGATTGAGGATTTCGCCTATCAATCCGGCGGAGAGCCGCGCGTCTTTTTCGGATATGACCAATTTGATCTGTCACCGGAAGCCAGAGATGTTTTGCGTCGCCAGGCGAATTGGATGAAAATCTACAACAATTCGACCGCGGTCATTGAAGGCCACGCGGATGAACGCGGCACGCGCGAATATAACCTCGCCCTCGGTGCCCGCCGCGCCGAAAGCGTGCAGGCGTTTTTAGTCAGCCAAGGCATTTCCCCAAACCGCTTGCGCACAATTTCATATGGCAAGGAACGTCCGATTGATGGTCGTCCGTCCGAGACAGGTTGGGCGCGGAACCGCAATGGCTATACAAATCTGCGCCTTGGCGGCACGAGTTAGAGCCTAAGTCGACCTAACATTAAAGCCGCGTTCATGACTGTGACCGCGAATTAAGTCACAAAATCCGTCATCGCCGCTTATGCTGGCGGTGTTCGCTTGTAAATAGGGGCTCAGAAAACCAGAATGCCAAATCTTACCAAACTGATTGTTACCTCGCTCTTGGCCACAAGCTGCCTGATTGCCGCGCCGGCACAGGCGCAATCCAAAAAAGAATTGGCCGCGCAAAATACAGCTCTGGCCGAGCGCTTGACCCGATTGGAATCGCGTATGCTGACGGGTGATCCGGCAGCAGAACGCTTAATGGCACGGATTGATGCACTGGAAACGGCGCAGCGCGCCCTGCGCGGAGAGCTGGAACGCGTGGCCTATGAGCGTGACGGGCTGAAAGGCGAAGTGATGAAGTTACGGACAGAGCTGCAAATTATTCAGGACATGGCAGACCGTATGCGCGTGCATTTGGATGCTGTCGATTTGATTGCTCAAGAACAAGCCCGGCCCATTGACCGCCGCTTGGGGCCGGTCACATTGGGCCCGACAACGCCGCTTGACCCGCTGGGCGGTGCGCCGACTTTCGGACAGCAACCGCTGGTCATTGGAAACGGTCAAACGCCGCCGCCCGCTATGCCGGCCAATGATGTCGCGCAATTGGGCCAGCGCGGCAAACGTCTTCTTGCTGAAGGTGATTTCTCAGGGGCGCAAACCTCGCTGAAACAATATCTCCAATTTAATCCGGATGCGGCGGATGTGGGCGAGATGAATTATTATCTGGGTGAGAGCTATTATGTCCGCGGTGGATATGCCGATGCGGCGGATGCCTATATCACAAGTATGAAACGAGACCCGCGCGGCGCGAAAGCGCCTGATGCCATGGTGCGTCTGGCGGGGGCATTGCGCGAGTTAGGCAAAACGGCAGATTCTTGCGCAACTCTCGCCAGCTTACCGCGCCAATATCCAAACGCATCCCCGACCGTGAAGAATAAGGCCAAGCTGGAAGCCGCCCGCGCGGGTTGCTAATTCGTGCATTTCCTGTCGGGAAAAAACAAACAAGCATCGGAAGGTGGGCAAATAAGGCCCAGTTCCGGAATATAAATGGACAGGAATTGCACTGCGTGGGTGAAACGCCCGCTCCACTATCTTAACGCACCAGCCGCAATCGCCTTTTCCGGCGGCGGCGACAGTACAGCTTTGTTACATGCTTGCCGAGATAATCCGTTTGTCACTCATGCTTTTATCATTGATCACGCGCTTCGTTCTGACAGCGCATCAGAAGTCTTGGCTGCAGCCGAATATGCGCGCAGCTTAGGTTATAAAGTTAAAACGCAGCGTTGGATCCATGACGGGATTGACGCCGGAATTCAGGTCAAAGCCCGCCAATATCGCTATACGGCGATGGGGCAAATGTGCCGCGCTGCGGGCATAGAGCATCTCATCACGGCCCATACGGAAGATGATCAAGCGGAAACACTTCTTATGCGTCTGGACCGCAAAACCGGCTGGCGCGGATTGGCCGGTATGGCTGAAACCGCCTATGGTCCGCTCTGGCCGGCCTTGGCGGGCGTGACTTTACATCGCCCGTGGCTGAATGTGTCCCGCGCGGACATCCGCAGTTATTTAGCGGATTACGCTCTGAAATTTGTCGATGACCCGTCCAATGAGAATAGGGATTTTGCGCGGGTGAGGGCGCGGCAGGCTCTTTGCGCTGATAAGGCATTGCGGACGGATTTGCTCCTGCAGCAGAAACAGGCCCGAACACGCCTGGCGGCGGAACGCGAAACGCATGGGCATTGGCTTAAACGCCACGGGGTTCTGAATAGCCAGGGCTTTATTGAAACTGATGCCATCCCGCCGACCGAACTCCTTCTGCATATTTTAAATGCAGTTTCAGGGCGGGGCGGGCCGATAGACGCGGCAAAGCGGGTGCGACTTTGCGAAGATATGGCCAGACCGGATTTCAATGCAGCCACATTATCTGGGACTTGGGTCAGGCGAAAAATGCGAGAGTCAGGTCACAACTATGTGTTCCTGCGCGATAGGGTCGCAGTCACCGGACGTCACGGCATCATTCAAGTGCCCGCTCTGGTGTTAAAAAGAAATGTGCTGACAATTTGGGACGGTCGTTTTTTTGTAAGCGCAAAGACGAATGATTTGCGCGTAGAGACTGCGCAAGGCCATTTACAAAAATTACGTCAAATGACTGAATTTAAATCACTTTTCGATCTGTCAGTGGAGGTCAGACCGACGCTACCAATTTTTTTGAGAGATGGTGCACCCATCGGATTTGGTGCATGCGAGACAGAATATGTGAGTTCTCAAGCCTGTTCGGCAAAACGCTTGCAGGCTCTGTATTCAAATCAAGACATTGTCCTGATTTGACCGTATGAATTTATAGGGCAGTGCGACGCTTTATTTTGGCGTTGGACCACCCATATGCTATGCAGACAGAAACTCGAACCCCGTAAAGGTCGTAGCCACATGAAAAACGCCAATACCCGCAATTTCATCGTTTGGGGCATCGTGATTGCCCTCTTGCTGGCCATGATAGCGGCCAGTAACTCTTCCATCGAAGGCTCAGCCAAAAAAGACGAAATTACCTATTCTCAGCTCCAGCAGCGTGTCCAATCCGGTGAAGTGAAATCTGCACTTATTGATGTCGAAAAGGGTATGATTACGGGCACGCTGAGTAATGGCGAAAAATACCGCACAAATATCGGACCAATTAATTTGGATTCTGATGCCTTATTCGAAGGCACGGATATCCCGTATGAATATGAGGAACGTTCCAACCCCAGCATGCTCGGCAGTTTGTTGGTCGGCATCCTGCCTATTCTTTTGATTGCCGGATTATTCCTGCTGTTCTTCCGCAACATGCAGGGCGGCGGACGTGGCGGCGCGATGAGTTTTGGCAAGTCCAAAGCCAAGCTGCTGACTGAAAACAATCAGCGCAAAACCTTTGACGATGTTGCGGGTGTGGAAGCCGCGAAAGAAGATTTGAAAGAAGTCGTGGAATTCCTGAAGGATCCAACACGGTTCACGCGTCTTGGCGCACGTATTCCGACGGGGGCCTTGCTCGTCGGCCCTCCGGGTACAGGTAAAACGCTCTTAGCTCGCGCAGTTGCGGGTGAGGCGGGCGTTCCGTTTTACACAATTTCCGGCTCTGACTTTGTGGAAATGTTTGTTGGCGTAGGGGCATCTCGCGTGCGCGAAATGTTTGCCGAAGCGCGTAAACAAGCGCCGTGCATCATCTTTATCGATGAAATCGACGCTGTTGGACGTCACCGCGGCGTCGGTACGTCCGGTGGTCACGAGGAACGCGAACAGACCTTGAACCAGCTTCTCGTCGAAATGGATGGATTTGAAGGTGATGAAGGCATTATCATTATTGCCGCGACGAACCGTCCTGACGTGCTGGACAAGGCGCTGCTGCGCCCGGGTCGTTTCGATCGTCAGATTGAAGTGCCATATCCCGATATTCAAGGACGCGAAAAAATTCTCGAAGTCCATATGAAGGGCAAGCCAATCGGCGCGGATGTTGACGTGAAATATGTCGCGCGGGGCACGCCCGGCTTCTCTGGTGCGGATCTGATGAACCTCGTCAACGAAGCTGCGCTTTTATCCGCACGTCGGAACAAGCTGAAAATCACGCAGCGCGAATTTGAAGATGCGCGTGATAAAGTCCTAATGGGTGCAGAACGCCGGACCCTGTCCATGACGGACGAGGAACGTGAAAATACGGCCTATCACGAAGCCGGACACGCCATTGTCGGTCTGAATATGGAAGGCAGCCTGCCAATCCATAAGGCGACAATTATTCCGCGTGGACGTGCGCTCGGTATGGTCCAATATCTCCCGGAACGTGACCAGATCAGTCAATCACGCCAAGAGATGATCGCCCGTATGGCCATGGCCATGGGTGGTCGCGCAGCGGAAGAGCTTCACTTCGGCTATGACAAAGTCACATCCGGTGCGAGTTCTGATATTGAGCAGGTGACGCGCATTGCGACGGCGATGGTAACGGAATGGGGTTTGTCCGATGAAATCGGTCCAATTGCCTATAAACACCAAGATAACGGTTCATTCGTCCCGGGTATTGGTCGAGGGTCCGCGATTTCACCGGATACAGCCAAGCTAATCGAATCCGAGATTAAGCGCTTCATCACCGAGGCACATGAAACGGCTTTGAAAATCTTGAAGAAGAAAAAGAAGGATTGGGTCAAACTCGCCGAAGCGCTTCTCGAATATGAGACTCTTTCAGGCGACGAAATCAAAGCCTTGCTTGAGGATGACACGAAACCAAAACGCCCCGACGGTTCAAGTGGCGGTAGACCCGCTGTCTCAGCCGTCCCCACAACCAAAAAGCCTAAGCCAATTGGTGGGACGGCGACGGCAAAGGACGTATCTTTATAGATATATATATTCCAGCGGGAGTTGAAATTGCGGGCGTTTGTCTTGAAGGTAGACGCCCGATTTATTTTTACTGTCACTGAAAACAGTTGCTGCTTATTCTAGAGGTTTTGGTTTGAAGCCGATTTCGTCTCTTGACGAGGGTTTTAGCGATTTGCAGCGTTTCATAATTTGTTTTTGGCCCGCATCATTAATGCCAAACCCGTATTCACAGGCTTTATTGACCCCGTGAAGCGCATCCCACCACGCCCCGTCCAAGACAATACCTGGAAGAATCATTACGCCATTTTTACCTGCTGTTGGAACGCCCAGCCTTTCGCGGATTTGTGCTTCGCTCATTCCGTAAAATTCTGAATTGCTCAACCCGGAATGGGCATAGCTGCGCATCCAGACCAAATCCGTCTCTGTAAGTTGTTCCTCGGCGAAGATGTCTTTGCGTTGCAAAGCGCAATCTACATCAAAGCCAAAGCAGTCCAGAGTTTTCGAAAGCGCTTCAAAGTCCGGATTTGGCGGCTGGCGGGTTCTATCCAGCGGAATACTCGCACCTAAGGGAAGGCGCCATCTATCCGGAATAATTTTACTGTTGAGGTTCCCATCGTTTGAATCAACGGATGGCTGCGAAGGGGTGAGTGCCGCGGCAGGACTTGGGTTAGAAACATTTTCGTCAACAGACTCCTCGTCGGGTTTTGTATTTTCGACCGGGCTTGGCGTTACCGAAGGTTTTGGCGCTGGAATTGGCAGAGCTATGGCGGGGTTAGTTACAGTAACCTTCTGATTGATTATTTTTGGGGCGTCCAAAGTGACGAGCTGGACTGGGATGGGGGGTGTTGGATTTGCGAATCGTTTGTCCGGTGTAAAGTTAAAGATCGCGAATAAGACGACATGTATGGCAAGGGTGAGAGCAAACGCAAACATGCGCCTCATTTTGTCTATAGGCGAAATAACGCCCATCACCTCAGCCCTCTCCATAAATCTGAATTTCATGCGAAAGGCGATTGGACACCTTAAACTCCTTTCACATGGTTGAATTGTAATCCGAGGGTCATAGAATTAGGCCATGTTTACCCGACCCCGCATCATGGGCATTTTAAATGTCACGCCGGATAGTTTTTCTGATGGCGGCCAGTATGAGACGGTTGAACTGGCCATGAAACAGGCTTTGCGCCTGATAGAGCAGGGCGCGGATATTCTGGATATTGGCGGCGAGAGCACACGCCCCGGCGCGCAGGAAATCGAGGTGGTCGAGGAAATCCGGCGCACCGTTCCCGTCATTAAAGCCATTCGCCACGCGACACGCGATTATGACGAAGATGTCGTGATTTCGATTGATACGCGCAAACCCGATGTGGCCGAGGCCGCTATTCTCTCGGGCGCAGATATTTGGAATGATGTCTCGGCGCTGGGTTTTGACGCGCGGTCGCCGCAAATGGCGGCTGATCTCGGCTGTCCTGTTATCCTCATGCATGCGCAGGGGCGTCCGGAGACGATGCAGGATAATCCGAATTACGAAGACGCTGTTGCGGATATTCTGGACTGGCTGAAACAGCGTGTCGAAGATGTCTGTGCCGTGGGCGTGGAGCCTTCAGCGATTACACTCGATCCCGGGATAGGTTTTGGAAAACGCCAAGAAGATAATCTCGCCATATTGCGGTATTTAGATCAATTTAAAGCGCTCGGTTTCCCGCTACTCATGGGGGCAAGTCGCAAGAGCTTTATCGGACGCATTGATGGCTCTGAAGCGGATGACCGCCTCGGCGGCTCCATCGCCACCGCCCTTTGGTCTGCACAAATGGGCGCGGATATTTTGCGGGTCCATGATGTGAGTGAGACGGTGCAAGCCATGCGGGTTTGGGAGGCGATTGCGAATGGGTGATTGTCTTTTCTCGTCTTTTGTCATTGTCCGGCTTGACCGGACAATCCATTCAATGAATTTTTGAGTTATGGCTTACGCTTACGTTTACATAATGGCGTCGCACAAAAACGGGACGATTTATATCGGAGTAACGAGGGATCTCGGTGCGAGAGTACACCAACATAAGTCAAATTTTTATCCCAACTCATTCACCTCTAGATATTCTGTGCATAGACTGGTTTACATCGAAGAGTTCGAATTAATCGCGGAAGCTATTGCTTATGAGAAACGACTCAAAGGATGGGACCGTCCTTGGAAGATCGAATTAATTGAAAAGACAAATCCGAATTGGCGGGATATTGATCCCGGCAGCTATGAGTTTCTTTGACACCTACAAATGGATCGTCCGATCAAGTCGGACGATGACAATATCATTGGATTGAACTTTATGACCCAAGACCCCCAAGGCCGCGTTCTCATCATTGCCGGATCTGACTCTGGTGGCGGGGCAGGTATTCAAGCTGACATCAAAACCTGCTCGGCATTTGGCGCTTATGCCATGACGGCCGTGACCGCTGTGACGGCGCAAAATACGTTGGGCGTTCACGCAGTTGAGATGATGCCTGCCGCACTGGTCAAAGCGCAGATTGAGGCCTGTCTGTCCGACATTGGTGCAGATGTCGTGAAAATCGGCATGTTGGGCACGAAAGAGATCATCGAGGTCGTGGCGGAGGCCATAGATGAGTTGGATGCCTTTGTCATTCTTGACCCTGTCGCCGTTGCCACATCGGGTGACGCTCTTCTAAATGAAGATGCGGTCGCGGCGCTGCGCGATACGCTTTTGCCCTTGGCCGATCTGGTGACGCCGAACGTGCCTGAAGCCAAATTGCTCACGGATCTAAAAATTGAAGATGTGGACGATCTCACCAAGGCCGGAGACGCCCTGCTTGAGCGTGGCGTCTATGCGGCCCTTATGAAGGGTGGGCATTTGGAGGGTAAATCCGTGGTTGACGTTTTAGTCAGCGAGGAGGGCGCAAATATCATGTCCGGCCCGCGTCTTCGGACACGCCATACACATGGCACCGGATGTACATTGGCTAGCGCGGTCGCAGCCAATATGGCTTTGGGACTTGATCTGGACGAGGCCGTTATGCGCGCACGGGAGTTTGTTTTTGAGGCCATTCGCACCGCACCGGGTTTTGGCTCGACGAAAGGGCACGGCCCGCTTAATCATGGTTTGGCGATAGGCGAAGCGGAAGAAGATATACCGCCCGCGAATAATCCGTTTGCCGCCTTGAAAGGCTTGGCAGACTAATCCGCACCGTCCATTTTCGAGACGATAACGCCGAGTAATATGACGAAAAGCGAAACAAAAATCCGCCAGTCCAGAATTTCCCCCAATAAGGCGACGCCTAAAATGACGGAGCAGACCGGCACGAAATAATTGATCCGTGCCATGACGCTGGGGCCTGCGACATCAATCACCCAAAGATAGGTCACGGTGGCAATTGCCGTTGATCCCACGCCCAAGGCGATAACGCAGAGCAAGGCGGTTAAATTAGGCATCGGCGGCGACCCGACGGTCCCAAATGCCCAAGCTGACGATAGAACCGCGCCAATCATCAGCATCATGGCCGCGCCGACAGGCGAGGGCGTTTCGGGCACGCGACTAGCCAAAATGGTCGTCGCGGCGTAACAAAATGAAGCCGCGAGAATGAGCAATTGGGCTTGCCAGTCATTGACGAGCGCAAAAGCGAGCTCCTTCGGCAGAAACAAAATAATAATACCCATAAAACCCATCAAAAAGCCGACGAGTTTTAGGGGCGTGAGTTTTTCTGACGTGAAAAAATGGGCCAGAACAATCGTGATTAATGGCATGGTCCCAACCAGAATGGCGGTCAGTCCGCTATCTACAGTCTTCTGTCCGTGTGCCAAAAGGACGAAGGGTAAGCTCGCCCCGGTGACGCCCATGATAGTGTACCAAATCCAACGCGTGTCTTTCAGCTTTGGCAGGCGATGCCCCATCACTCGGCTATAGATCAGGACCAATATTGCGGCGAGCAGCATACGGTACGCCACCAGCCACTCAGGCGCCAATGTCCGAACCGCCACACCGACCATGGTAAAGGCGCTGCCCCAAACAAGAATAAGAAAAAGCGCCACGCCCAGTAAAACTACCCCTTTCAAGGGGGTGCGCATTTGCGCTTTAATTTCGGGACTTTCGCTCATGCGGCGCAGATACAGACCTGCACGAAGATGTCCATTGGTTATCAGGCTTTAAAAGGATCGCGCATCAGAATGACGTCTTCACGTTCGGGCGATGTCGAGACCATGCTGA
>JAHDFA010000016.1:12595-14115 GCA_020628495.1 Hellea sp. | reverse complement strand
GGATCGCGCATCAGAATGACGTCTTCACGTTCGGGCGATGTCGAGACCATGCTGACCGGGCAGCCAATCAATTCCTCGACACGCCGCACATATTTTACGGCTTCGGCAGGTAAGTCGGCCCAGCTGCGCGCACCGCGTGTGCTACCGGACCATCCCGGCATGGACTCGTAAATCGGCTCAACGCCGGCTTGGTTTGCGGCTCCGGCTGGAAGGCGTTTTAGGATTTTGCCGTCCAAGCGGTATCCTGTGCAGATTTTCAATTCCGGCAAGCCGTCCAGAACGTCCAATTTGGTCAAAGCAATACCGGTGATCCCGCCCGTGATTATAGCTTGGCGAACCATGACGGCATCGAACCAACCACAGCGACGTTGGCGGCCCGTGACAGTGCCAAATTCATGCCCACGCTCGCCGAGTCGTTGACCGACATCGTCAAATAACTCTGTCGGGAAGGGGCCTTCACCGACTCGCGTCGTATAGGCTTTCGTAATGCCAAGCACGTAATTCAGCGCTTTTGGTCCCATGCCGGATCCGGCTGCGGCTTGTCCAGCTATCGTGTTGGAGCTGGTGACGAAGGGGTAAGTGCCGTGATCGATATCCAGCATGGCACCTTGTGCGCCTTCAAACAAAATCCGTTTCTCTGCCTTTGAGGCCTCATCGAGCGTATACCAAACGGGGGCCATGAAAGGCAGAATATGCGGGGCAACATCCAGCAGCTTTTGCGTCAGTTCTCCCGCATCGCTTTCGGGCTGGCCCAAACCGCGCCGCAGCGCGTTGTGATGATGCAGAAGATTTTCAACACGGGCTTGCAGATGTTCAGGATCGGCCAGATCGCAGACGCGAATAGCGCGGCGCGCGACTTTGTCTTCATAGGCGGGGCCAATGCCGCGCTTGGTCGTTCCTATTTTCACGCCGTCCACGCGGTTCTCGCGAATGCCGTCCAGCTCTGAGTGGATAGGTAGGATTAAAGCCGCGGATTCAGAAATCTGAAGGCTCTCTGCATCGATCGTCACGCCTTGCGCTTTGATGCGTTTGACTTCGTCTAAAAATGCCCAAGGGTCTAAGACAACGCCATTTCCAATAACAGAGAGTTTCCCGCCGCGCACAATTCCGGAGGGTAATAGCGAGAGTTTATAGGTCGTGCCGTCAACAACAAGCGTATGGCCCGCATTATGACCGCCTTGAAAGCGCGCAACGACATCGGCGCGGCTGGACAGCCAGTCGACGATTTTGCCTTTGCCTTCATCACCCCATTGAGACCCGACGACGACGACATTTGCCATGACACACTCGCAAAATAAAACGCGGCTCTTCTCCCAGTCTTTGGGTGAAGCAACCGCGTTAGGATAACTTCATTTGGCCCTTAACCGAGTCTTTGCAGGGATGCGAGTCTCCCGCGCAACTTATCACTAGAATTTTCGGTTCAAGCGAAACCCCGCAGCGTCGGAGCCCTCATTCGGTCCGTCAGATAACAATCCAGCATGAGAAATATGCTCAACAAATCCTTCAACCGCCCATTCATC
>JAHDFA010000016.1:0-12495 GCA_020628495.1 Hellea sp. | reverse complement strand
GCCCATTTCAAAAATTCGGGTTCTTCAAAAATCACCTCGGCATTGAAAGCGATAGAGCGTTCCTCATCCCCGTCTGCATTAATAATGCTCCAGCCTAAATCATGCACCGCCGTGCCGGCGCGCACCTCTGAGATTTGCGCGAAACACGGTAATGCGCTGGCAGCGCAAAGCGCGGCGCCAAATAGTAATTTCATTGGAAGTCCCCTATGTCAGTCCCTTAAAGGTGACTGTCATCTTGTAACTTACGGGAGCGTGAGGGTTTTGTGAATTTCTGCTTAGAAATGATAGGATGCACGCAGGCCAAGCGTGTCCAATCCTTCATTCGGGCGATCGCTTACAAGGACATTGCCGTGGGAGAGATGTTCAACAAAAATATGTGTCGACCAATTTTCCGACCAACGATAGCCAAGCGCAATTTGCTCGCGAAACAGAATGCGGCTGCCAAAATCGATTTCAGTTTGCTGGCGATTTCTGAACTCCGCGAGCTCGGCGATAAACTGCTCACGCTCTTCTTCCGTAAAGCTGTCTTCCACAGTTGCATCGTCAATGACGCTCTGAACGAGTGGGGAAGCCTTCACTTCAATCGTTCCGTCATGGATGACGAGGCCTAAAGAGAAATCGATGTAGAATTTTTTGGTAAAAGTCTGACGCCACATCAGGCCCGCGCCGCCATAGCTTGTCTCGCCGCCCAAATTGACCGCCCCGCCGACATAAGGTTGAGGGGAGAGAGCCCATTTCAAAAACTCAGGCTCTTCAAAAACAATCTCCCCATTAATCGCGCCTGATCGTTCCTTGTCGGAACCGCTGCCCGCACCGGTCCAGTCAATGTCGTGGAAATTTGCGCCCAAGCGGGCTTCCGCGACCTGCGCAGACGCCGGGGCAGCGAAAGCCAATAGAGCGGCTGCGAGTAAAAGCTGTTCTGTCATTATAAGGCCTTCTGGGGGTGACCAAAAAAGTGTCTGGGGCAGCTTTAAGGGCCGAGGGGCTTTGAAAGCAAGCCCTCCGGCCATGCGGGATTACATCGCAACGATGTCGACAATCTTAACTTGGTCAATCGCCTTGATTTCTTCGGCGACCTTTTCTGAAACGGGACCATCAACACTGACCAGACAGACGGCTTCGTCACCTTGCTTCATGCGTCCGAGCGAGAAAGTCGCAATGTTCACCTTATTGCGCCCCAAAACGCCGCCGAGTTCTCCGATAAAGCCCGGTTTATCTTCATTGCGAACATATATCATATTGGGCGAGAACGCCGCATCCATCGGCACGCCGAACAAACGCACAATACGGGGTTCGCCGCGATAAATTGTGCCGACAACAGCATATTTCCGTTCTACAGTTTCGACGGTCAGGCGTATCAGGCTTTCGGCGCGTTCTGCCTCATCAACATAGCTTTCCTTGACTTCAATACCGCGCTCTTTCGCGAGGCCGGGCGCGGAGACCATATTCACATCCGGCATAGCAGCTTTGAGCAGGCCGGCCAGCGCGGCAGCTGTCATCGGGTTGGTGTTCAATTCTGTGACAGCGCCTTTATAGGTGAACTCGACAGATTTGATGGGTGCGTGCAGAAGCTGCCCCGTCATCGTACCCAGCTTATCCGTCAAATCGACAAATGGCTTGAGACGCGGGGCTTCTTCCGCAGAAATGGACGGCGTATTGAGCGCGTTGGAGATTGCACCCGTGAGCAAATAATCTGCCATCTGCTCTGCGACTTGCACGGCAACATTTTCCTGCGCTTCCAAAGTGGAGGCACCCAAATGCGGCGTCGCGATGAAATTCGGCGTGCCGAACAATGGATGCTCTTTCGCCGGCTCAACTTCGAAAACATCTAATGCGGCGGCCCGGACATGTCCGGCCTCCAGCGCGTCTTTCAAGGCTTCTTCATCGACCAAACCGCCTCGGGCGCAGTTGACGATAATGACGCCTTTTTTCGTCATGCCCAAACGTTCACGGGAGACAATGCCCTTTGTGCCTTCAACCAGTGGGGTATGAAGCGTAATGGCATCCGCGCGTTGGAAAAGAGCGTCGAGTTCAACTTTCTCAACGCCGAGTTTGATGGCGCGATCTTCGGTTAGGTAGGGATCATAGGCGATGACCTTCATCTTCAGCCCTTGTGCGCGCTCTGCGACGAGTGTCCCGATATTTCCGCACCCGATCAGGCCGAGCGTCTTATTGAACAGTTCGACACCTTTAAAGTCAGATTTTGGCCATTCGCCGTTCTGGGTACGTGCAGAGGCGGACGGGATTTGACGCGCCGCAGAAAAAAGCATGGCAATCGCGTGTTCGGCTGTTGTGATCGCGTTTCCAAACGGCGTATTCATGACCACGACGCCGCGGTCGGTTGCCGCTTTGATGTCGATATTGTCGACGCCAATTCCAGCGCGGCCAATGACCTTGAGATTCGAAGCTGCCGCGATGATTTCCGCATCGGGACGGGTGGATGACCGAACGGCTAGGCCGTCATAATCTGCAATAATGTCAATCAGCTCTTCTTTCGAAAGGCCGGTCATGACGTCGACATCGACTCCGCGATTTTTAAAAACCTGTGTCGCGGCAGGGGACATTTTATCAGAAATAAGGACTTTAGGCATTTTTCAACTCCTGAATTTTAGTTTCAAACGCCCAGTCGAGCCATGGCAGTACGGCTTTAACATCGTCGATTGGCGTGAGTCCTGAGACCCAAAGGCGGAAGCCCGGAGGGGCGGTGCGATAAGCGCCGAAATCGAGCGCAACATTTTCTTCGCCCAGCATAGTCACAATCGACTTTGCAAAAGCCGCCTGCTGGTCTTTCGGCAAGGAGGTGACGCGCGGGTCAACGATTTTGAGGCAAACACCAGTATTGGACCGCTCAGCATCATTTTCTGCGAGGTTGTCAATCCAATCACGTTTTTCGTGCCAGTCCCAAATGACTTGGGCATTGGCATCTGCACGATCATACATGCCTTGCAGGCCATTATTCGCTTTCGCCCAATTCAAACCGTCGAGATGATCTTCCGCGCAGAGCAGGGAAGGTGTGTTGATTGTCGAGCCTTCGAAAATACCTTCAATCAACTTACCGCCTTTTGTCAGACGGAAAATCTTCGGGAGCGGCCAAGGCGGGCTATAGCTTTCCAGACGCTCAACGGCGTGAGGGGAAAGAATGAGCATGCCATGCGCCGCTTCACCGCCCATAACTTTCTGCCAAGAATATGTCACGACATCGAGTTTGTTCCAAGGTAGCTCTTGCGCAAATACGGCGGAGGTCGCATCGCAAATTGTCACGCCTTCGCGGTCATCAGGAATAAAACCATAATCCGCGACTTTCACACCGGATGTCGTCCCGTTAGCCGTAAAGACGAGGTCTTGTGACCCGTTATAGTCTGAGAAATCGGGCAACTGACCATATGGAGCTGTGAGTAGGGTCAGGTCATTCAAGGGAAGTTGCTTGTCCGCATCCGTCACCCATGCTTGACCAAAGTTTTCCCAAGCTGCGACCATAACGGGCCGTGGTCCCAACATGGACCACATAGCCATCTCGACCGCACCGGTATCAGAGGCGGGGACAATACCAATGCGATAATCATCAGGGACCTCTAAAACCTCGCGTGTGAGGTCGATAACTTGTTTGAGTTTGGCTTTACCAAGTGCAGAACGATGAGAGCGGCCGAGAGCAGCACCAGAGAGTGCGTCCAGCGACCAACCGGGGCGCTTGCGCGTGGGACCTGCAGAAAAACGGGGATCGGCCGGACGGATGTCCGGTTTCGGAAGACTAGTCACAATTGCTCCTGTGGTGCGTTTTTGTACACCGTTAGAGTTTCGCCTCAGTGGGGAGACGTGGCCCGCGCGCCCGATAGAGCGGAATCAGGTCCGTCGTCAAGTTGACTTTTCTTCAAGTCGAGTTTTCTTTTTCTTTTCGGCTTTGGGAACCGATTGATAAAAATGACGTTAGGTAGGCATGAGCAAGATATTTAGATCCCTTTTGGTCGCTTCAAGCTTCGCTATTTTCGGCGGTATCGCCGCCCATGCGACTGATAATACAAATCAGAATAAGCGTCATATCGAGACTGAAATTCCTCAACGTGTAAAGGCGATAAACGCAGGTTTTTCGACGGACTCAAATATATCGGCTGCAGAAAGACGCGTAAATATATCAGTAATTGCCGAAGACTTGAAATATGATGGAACCGGATTCGGATGGATAGATGAGGACGGAACGCCTTTGGAGGTTACGTCCCAAAATGATGAAATTCTCTTCAAACGCATTGATGGCAGGGTTTCACGGTTGAAAATGACCGATATGTCAGGAGTCATTGAGCCCCAAATCGGCACATCAGCCGTCACCGTTTCGGCTTCCACAATGACAAAATAGTTATCCTGTGTTCATGAAGCTGACTGAAATAACACTTAATTTCAGCGGTGCGTTGTAGTAACGAACAGGTGTGACTTATTTTAAAACAATGCATCTTCCCACTCTATCGATCGCGTCTGCGCTGCTGCTGTCAGCCTGTGGCGGCGGAGGTGGAGGCGGTAGCACGGTAACCCCGCCGCCGCCGGTGGTTGACAGAACCGCACCTGCATTGTCATTTAGCCCCAGTTCACTCACGGTCGAGTCCGAGGCTTCCGCGACCTCAACACTGACGGCGACGGATGCTGTCGGTATCACCGTAGGGCCAAACGTAAGCTGTACAAATGGCGGAACGTTTAGCGTGGCAACCAATACATTTACGGCTGCGGCGGTCACGGCGGATACGCAAAGCGTCTGTACGGCGACGGCCAGCGATGCTGCTGGCAATTCCGGCTCGGCCACTTTGACCGTTACAATGACTGCGCCCGTGCCGGATACGACGGCTCCTGTTGTACAGTTTAGCCCCGCAACGTTAACTGTAGAATCCGGTCAAACGGGAAGTTCCACATTGACTGCGACCGATGATAGCGGCGTGACGACAGGTCCAACCGTCAGCTGTACCAATGGCGGTAGCTTCAACGTTTCGACGAATACCTTTACGGCCGCGACTGTGACGACAGACACAGAAAGTGTTTGTACGGCGACGGCCAGTGATGATGCCGGAAATGAAGGCACAGGCACATTGACTGTCACGATGACGCCTGCGCCCGTTGCCACGAATGTAACGGTTTCCGGTAAATTGACCTATGACCGCGTCCCGTTCCCTGTGGGTGCATCCAGCGGGTTGGATTACGACAATATCGTTCAACTCCCTATACGCCAAGCTCCTGTAGAGTTGCTCAATGCTGCGGGCGCAGTTTTAGACAGCACGGTGTCAGACGATAACGGTGATTACAGCTTTACGGTCTTGTCTGGTACAGAAGTTCGCGTTCGCGTTCGGTCCGAAGTTCAAAAAGGTGCTCCTAATGAGATTAACCTGAAAGTCGTCGATAATACATCTTCCGATGCGCTCTATGCTTTGCAAGGCGGTCTCGCGGAAGTCCCGAACAGCAATCAGACCCGAAATTTGAATGCGGCATCCGGTTGGGGCGGCTCAGGCTATACAACGACACGTGCCGCTGCGCCATTTGCACTGCTGGATACAATCTATGGCACTTTAGAAGATTTCATTGCTGTTGATGCGGATATTGATTTTCCCGCATTTAATGTTCTGTGGAGTACACGAAACAGAGCCGAACCGGGCAGTGTTGCAGACGGTCAAATCGGGACGTCTTCCTTTACAGTATCAAACGGTATTCCGGTCATCCGTATTCTCGGCGACGCAAATAATGATACGGATGAATATGATGTCCACGTGGTCGTCCACGAATTTGGCCATTATTTTGAAAACTCACTTAGCCGTTCGGACTCAATTGGCGGACAGCACAGTTCGAGCAATCGTCTGGACGCCCGCGTCGCTTTTGGTGAAGGCTGGGGCAACGCCTTATCCGGTATGATTTTGGGGGATTCCTTTTATCGAGATAGCTTTGGTTCGCAACAGGGCAGCGGTTTCCGCATCAATGTTGAGAATAATACTTACACCTCGACAGGCTGGTATTCTGAAGGGTCAGTGCAATCCATACTTTATGACCTTTTTGACAGCGCGAATGACGGCGCTGACACGTCCAGCTATGGCTTGGCTCCGATTTATGGCGCTTTCACAGACCCTGACTACAAGGACACTGAAGCCTTCACGACGATTTTCGCTTTCTTGGAAGCCTTGGAAAATCAGACGGGCGTTAATGCGGCTGAGATTACAGCGCTGACGACAGCCCAAGCGATTTCCGGGACGACCGGATTTGGTGTTGGCGAAACTAATGATGGCGGTTTGCCAGATCAATTACCTGTTTATTTATCGCTGCCGACGAATAACACTAATATCGAATTCTGTTCGGTCGATAATTTTGGTGATTATAATAAGCATGGTAATCGTCGCTATTTGGAATTTACAGCTCCAACTGCCGGTAACTATGACTTTGTGATGACGAGAGCTTCCGGTGCCGCGACCAGTGATCCTGACTTCCGGGTTTATAAAGATGGCGTTCTTGTCGGTAGAGGAGAGTCCGGCGTTGCAAACACGGAAACTCAAACAATTGGTTTGACGGCCGGTCAGCACGTTATGGAAGCTTACTCGTTCCAGAATGTTGGGCCGGGCGAGACAAGAGCTGACGTTTGCTACACATTAAGATTGGAGGCACCGTAATCATGTCTTACCTGAAAACTGCATTTATTTTGACGGCAATTGGCGGTTTGTCCGCTTGTACGGCCTCTTCACAGCAAACTGCGGAAACGATGACTGTTGCCAAAACAACCGCGCCCATGGCTACAGTTAAGCCCGGAGCGAGCGTCACGATGACATCTGCCCTGCCAAAAGCGATGACGTCCGGCTCCTTCCAGACGGTCCAGCTTAGCTTTAATGAGGCCTACTCTGACGGCACCATGTCCGTAATGGTCGAACCCAGCCCTGGACTCAGCCTGTTTGGCGGTACGTCGTCAAAGACCTTTGATATGGCCGGCGACGGCGCGCATATCTGGGATATTGATGTGAAAGCCGATGTCGACGGTGTCTATTTTCTGAACGTTTTTGCCGAAGCCCAAGGCCAACCGCGTAGCTTTTCCGTGCGATTAAATATGGGCGAAACAACACAAAAAATGTTTGATGATGCAATGCCTGCCGATGGCGAGTTAATTGATGGCGGCAAAATAAGAGCTTTGGAAGCGGACGAAACGATTCAATAGTTTAGTCCTCACAAAGCCGTCACTTTTCATAGCCTTCCGAACAGACTAGTTCGGAGGGCTAATTTGTATGGAGAGAGACGATGACCGAACAAACCCTATCTGACTGGACCCCGCCCAAAATTTGGGAAAACAAGGCATCCGGCGGAAAATTCGCCAATATTAATCGTCCAGTCGCAGGCGCAACGCATGCAAAAGCGCTGCCAATCGGCAAGCATGACTTTCAACTTTACTCACTCGGTACGCCAAATGGCGTCAAAGTCACAATCATGCTAGAAGAGTTACTGGAGGCAGGTATCTCCGCTGCCGATTATGATGCTTGGTTGATTAATATCGGCGAAGGCGATCAATTCGGTTCGGATTTCGTAGATATTAATCCGAACTCAAAAATTCCCGCTATGATGGACCACTCCGGGAGTGAACCCATACGTATTTTTGAATCGGGGTCCATATTGATGCATCTGGCTGAGAAATTTGGCATGTTCCTCCCAGAAAGTGGGCCGGAGCGAACAGAGTGTCTGTCATGGTTGTTTTGGCAAGTCGGTAGCGCGCCTTATCTCGGCGGTGGTTTCGGCCACTTCTACGCCTATGCACCAATGAAAATCGAATATTGTATTAACCGTTTTTCGATGGAGACAAAGCGTCAACTCGACGTATTGGACAGGCAGTTGGCCGAACGGGAATTTATAGCCGGCGATGATTTGACCATCGCTGATTTCGCCATTTACCCGTGGTATGGAGCGATGGCCAAAGGCGTACTTTACGAGGCTGGAGAGTTTCTGCAGGTCGAGAGTTATAAGCATTTACAACGGTGGACCAAGCAATTGGCCGCGCGTCCGGCATTCCGGCGCGGGCAGCTCGTCAATCGGTATTGGGACGATAAAGGATTGAAGGAACGTCACGATGCGTCCGACTTTGAGGGGCTGCTTTGATTGTCTGCCACTTTGATTTCCAAATGATAAAGTAAAACCCTGTTAAAGGTTACGGATTAGGTCCTTTATCAAATTCGGGACGAATTGTTGGGGCGCAGCACGGGGCTGCACGCAAATCGATCCTGAGTTTGGAGAAAATCATGAAAACATTTGTCACATTTCTTGGCTGTACGGCTCTTCTTGCCGGGTGCAGCTCCAGTCAAACCTACACACCCAAAGCACAATCCGACAAAGGCTCTAAATTTGCAGTTGGCTTGGGTGTTGGAACAACCGGCGCAACGGTTGAAGGCAAATTCGCGCCCAATGATAGAGTTGCTTTGCGGGGCAATTTCAATTTCCTCTCTTTTTCAGTTGATGAAGAATATGATGACATTGATTATGAAGGCGACTTTGACGCCACGACCTTTGGTGGATTTGTCGACGTCGCACCTTTCAAAAACGGCTTTATATTATCCGGCGGCGCATATATCGGCGATAAAGAGGTCGGTTTGGATGCAACGCCAACCGTCAACGTCGAAATCGGAGACCAAGTCTTTACACCGACGGAAGTCGGCACATTGACGGGTGAGGCCAAGTTAAACAGTTTCGCACCCTATGCCGGCATTGGTTATGATAGTTTTATATCGGGGTCCAAGGACTGGTCCTTTAATGCACGTGCTGGTGTGATGTTTACCGGTTCGCCTGACGTCAATTTGGTGTCCGCGAACGGAACTTTGTCCAGCAATCCAACACTCCGGCAAGAACTGGCTGCAGAAATCGCGGCAATCGAAGAAGATGCCGATGATTATAAATATTATCCGGTCCTCAGCATCGGCGTTGCTCGCCGATTCTAAGGCATGCTTTCGCCGCGATAGGCTTCCACAACATCGTAAATCTCACGCCCGGTGAGGTTTACCTGCGCCGCATAGCCCGACTCGGTAATTCGTGCCGGATTTTGCGTGCCAATGATTGGCAAGACATTTGCTCCGAAGCCGCGGATAAAAGCCAGCGCGGCGGTTGACCGTGAAATGCCATAGGTTTTCGCAATTCTATCCAAAACATCCTGAACGGGCCCGTCTTCCAACGGGATTTTTCCACCTGCAAGCGGGGACCACGCCATGACGGTCGCGTCAATTTCCTCCGCATAGTCTAATGTGCCATTTTCTAATGGCGCTTGTTCCAGCGCGGAAAATTCCGGCTGAATCGTGACAAGCGGCATGTCAAGGTAGGACTGCAAAGCGCGCATTTGCGGGACTGTGAAATTTGACACACCAATTGCGCGGGCTTTCCCGCTGGCCACCATCTCGTTTAACGCGCGAGCGACCTCAGCCATAGGCGTTGTCAAATCCGGGCGATGAATTTGATATAGATCGACATAATCGGTCTGCAGCCTTTCCAGCGACATTTCGATTGCGCGCATTAAATAGGCGTATGAACTGTCATAAGGTCTAATCGCATCGATTCCGCCCTTTGTTGCCAAGACCATTTGCTTCCGCAGGCTCGGCGCGGCAGCCAAGACTTCGCCCAACCTTATTTCAGCCTGCCCAAACCCTTGGTCATCCAAATGTGGAAATTCGCTAAATCCGTATATATCCGCCGTATCGATCAAATTCATCCCGGCATCGAGCGCCGTGCGGATGAGCATATCTGCTGCGCCAAAATCATGTCCGGCAAAACGCCAACACCCAAATGCGATTTTACCGATAGAGATATCTGTTTGGCCGAGTTTCATTGGTTAGCCCTCAAATTCCTTGGCATCCGCAAATGCCATTTGAAATGCGGGCCGGGACTTCATACGGGACATGTAGGATTTGAACACATCACCGCGGCAAAGTCCGTAGGCTCCCGCCCAATTAATATTATGCGCAGTCATACAATCTGCTGCCGTAAATTTATCTCCGCAGATAAATTCGCTTTTTTCTAAGCGTGCGGCCAATTCCGGCGCGATTTCATTTTTGATTTTATCGCGGTTGAAAGCCGCAAAAGTTTCATTTCTCGCCACTTTGGGCAAAATTGTTTCATGCAGCCTGATGTTCCACAACATTTGATCCATCCAAGATCCGCCTAAGGCCATGATTTGTAAGTACTCTGCCCGCGCTTGCGCGTCTGTTATCGGCGATGCGAAACGTATATCCTGTTCTGCCAGCCATAATAATATGGCGAGAGATTCTGTAATCGTCTGCAGTGTTCCGTCGTCATAGGTGACATCCAAAACGGGTACGCCGTGATTTGGGTTTTTAGCCAAAAACTCGGGCGTAAATTGTCCGCCCTGTCGCAAAGGTACGCGGACAGTTTCAAAATCATCACCACGCATTTCATGTAACAACCATTTGACTCGCGCTGACCTGGAAAGCGGATAGTGATAAAGTGTAATATTCGAGATATTTGACATCCCATTTTCTTAAACCGCGCTGAATTTAATACAATTGGCGAATGAGAGAATCCGGGTGGTATGCGATGCTTACTTTCAACAGAACGCCGCCATGTTATGGAAATAAGTGAAGATAAAAGGAATGACGATGACCCGATTAAAGAGTTTGGTAGCGCTATTAACAGCGGTCACCACATTGGCGAGCTGTGCGCCCGTCTCGCTGCTCAACGGTATAACGCCATCTTCAACATTTGACCGGACAAAAAATGTGTCCTTCGGTGATGGTGAGCGGGATGAACTGGATATTTACCGTGCGGAAAATGCCAAAGCCGATGCGCCCGTTTTGCTGTTCGTTCACGGCGGGTCTTGGGATAGCGGCTCAAAGGGCATATATAAATTTCTTGCGGAAGGCTTCACCAAATCGGGCTATGATATTGTTGTCCCGAATTACCGCATTTATCCCGAAGCAAAATTTCCAAACTTCTTGGAAGATAATGCAAAGGCAGTTGCATTTACAGCCGAGACGTTCCCGAACCGGAAAATCGTTTTGATAGGACATTCGGCGGGCGCTTATAATGTTCTGATGCTTGCTCTGCGAGACGAATATCTTAGCGGGGCAGGTGTGGATCGGTGTGAGGTTGTGGCAGGTGTTGTGGGCTTGGCCGCCCCGACAGGTATTGTGCCACTTGAGAGCGCCCGGCTTATTGAGATTTTTCCGGACCGATTTACGGCGGATGATGCCGTGTTGAACAATGTGAACGGTCCTGCGCCCGCAATCTTTTTGGGCCACGGCGAAAGCGATACGACGGTCTATCCGAAGAACTCGACAGCTCTTGCAGAAAAAATTACAGCGCGCGGAGGCACGGCTCAGGTCGAAATTTATCCGGGGCAAAGCCATACAGATGTCGTGAAAGTGCTCTCCCGACATTTTGACGGAGATGCGACATTAAAGGCGGATATTGTCAAATTTATTGACGGCCTATCCAGGACCGAAACGAGCTGTCGTTAGGCCAGACCGTTCACCCGTGCGAATGTTCGGCTAATAGTGCCCACTTCCGCGCTGGGATTTTCGGGCAGAACATCAGGAAACGATTGTGCGCAGAGCGTGAACGCACCGTCTATGCGATCCGCATTTTTGAAACCCATTGACCAATTTGGGAATTCACGTTCCGATGTCATGCGCTGAATGAGGATGAGCGTATTGGTTATTCTGACATCTTTAGATATTTTTTCGTAGAGTTTCAGGACTGCAGATTTATCACCCTCTAAAACCTGCAAAACAGACCCGTCTTGGCAAAGCAGCATCCCCGTAATGTTACGGTCCTTATTTCGCGAACGGGATGTGTTTGCAATCTCTTCCAAATCTAAGCAAGATACGGAGTCCCGGAGGGCGCAGGTATAGATAAGTTGAAAAATCACGGTGAGAAAATGATCCATATAGTTTTAGACGGGTCCCACACCGAATAACTCTCTTTAAAGACTAAATGTAAACTCCGGGTTACAGCGCTGTCATTTTTGCATCTTTACGAAAAAACTGCAATTTTCACAGATATAGGCCGCGACTGTGCCACTGGGAGTCAGCGACTTGCCAGATGACACTTCCTCTGGCAGAGCGTCATGACCCGAGGGGCACCTCGTCGATTTGGCTGATTCCGAGTTGACAGGTTGAGACGCACCCTTTGAACTTGATCCTGCACCAAGCAGGCGGAAGGACGGACCATGAAGCAGGCTCTTCTGATTGCCGCAATGTTTGTGATGAGCGCATGCGCTCAAGCTGTGCCCAACACGGATGCGGTGTTCCTTGTCCGTCATGCCGAGAAAACCACTGAAAAAAATGATCCGGGCCTGACCGATGCGGGAAAAGCGCGCGCAGTCGCGCTGGCTGACCGATTGGAAGGTGAAGGGATCACCCATATCCATAGCAGCGATTACATCCGCACGCGCGACACGGCTGCGCCTCTGGCCGCCCGCTTAGGTTTGGAAGTCGCGCTTTATGATCCTCGCGATCTGCCCGGCATGGCGGCGAAGCTGAAAACGATGCCGGGGCGTCACCT
>JAHDFA010000015.1 GCA_020628495.1 Hellea sp. | reverse complement strand
ATCCTAAAGACAGCTTTTAAGACAATGTATCTGCAACGCGCAGGGTTTGAGAAAAGGCCTGATTTCGCGGGGCCTTGGGCTGACAAGGCCAGCCATTTAGGAAAAGGCCAAGACGCCGAGGCGCGTCTTTTCAACCGTATGGATGATGCTTCGACGCAGCGCGACTTGCACGGCGGTTGGTATGATGCAGGTGACTACAATAAATATACGAGTTGGACCGCCAATTATGTGACATGGTTCCTCGGGGCCTATCTCGAAAATCCGAATGTCTGGACGGACGATTTCGACATTCCGGAGTCCGGCAACGGCATCCCCGATATTTTGGACGAGGTGAAATGGGGGCTGGACTGGCTGGAGCGTATGCAAAACCCGGACGGTGCCATGCTGTCCGTTATGAGCCTGAAAGAGGGTTCTCCGCCGTCAAAAGCAAAAGGCCCGTCTCGATATGGCCCGCCAAATAGTTCGGCAACTGTAACTTCCGCCGGTGCATTCGCCATAGCCGCGCGAGTTTTTGGGTCTGCCGGGTTTGAATCTGATGCCAAGCAATATGCTGCACGCGCGGATAAAGCTTGGCGATGGTTTGAAGCCAATCCGAATGTAAAATTCTATAATAATGATCCGCGTTCAAACTCCGAGGGGTTGGCTGCGGGACAACAGGAAGTCGAAGCGGAACGCCTCGCAAAGAAAGTTCTCATTTCGGCCATACAAATGAAGGCGCTGCGCGGCGATCGCTATTTCGATAAAATTATTGAAACCAAATATAACGAGGTCAAACCCATGCAAGCCAACACGCCCGATGGGTTTGAAGGCATGATGGCATTTGATTTGCTCTTTCATGCGCGGCAACCGGGGACGCCGCCCAAATTTGCCGCTCGGATAAAGCGGGAATATGAAGCCCATATCTTAAACGGGTATAATGGCTGGCCGGCCATCGCGAATAAAGAAGACCCATATGGTGCATTTGTTGACGGATATTGGTGGGGGAGCAATTCGACCAAAGCCCGACGGGGTTCAATCTATACGCAGGCTATCGCTGCTGGAGTTGGAGAGAGATCGCGGACAGATTATTTGAACGCAGCGTCGGGTTATCTACACTACATCCACGGCGTGAACCCGCTGAATAAAGTCTATCTTTCTAATATGGGACGCTATGGTGCGGAAAATTCAGTGACCCAATTTTACCATGCATGGTTCAAAAATGGAACCAAATGGGATGAGGTTGGCGTCTCAAAAATTGGCCCCGCACCGGGATTTTTGGTGGGCGGCCCGAATGACAGCTATACTCGTGATGACTGCTGCAACACGGTCTGCGGCGGATATGGCGCGAAGATGTGCAAAATCCCGGTCAAATCCCCGCCGAGTGGACAGCCGCCTGCAAAGTCATATGCGGACTTCAATGAAGGCTGGCCGATTAACAGTTGGGAAGTCACGGAAAATTCCAATAGCTACCAAATCGCATATATCCGTCTCTTGTCAAAATTTGCGCGATAATCGCCATATAAAGTTTTTTTTATATACATTATTCCGCGAGTGATTTATGTCACCCGAATGGACGCGATTGCGACATATCTAAAAACGCTCGGTCATCCTGACCGATTACGTATATTGGCGCTATTGAGCCAGGGTGAGCTCACTGTCAGTGAACTCGTACAAATTCTCGGTCTCTCCCAACCGCGCGTTACGCAATATATCAAATCCCTTGAGCAGGTCGGGGTTGTTGAACGTATGCGAGAAGGCAGTTGGGTTTTCTCCCGGCTCAAACGCGGACAGGAAGCCCATTCAGCAATCTTAGCGGCGACATTGTCGGCACTCTCAGATCAAGACGATTTACTGGCAGCAGATCGCGAAAGCCTGAATAAGGTAAGGGCGGACCGTTCTCGCCAAGCCGAAGCCTTTTTCGCCTCAGTTGCGAATGATCATGACCAGTTAGGCCATGAATATCTGCCGCAAGCCGATATTGAGTCAGCACTTCTGGGCCTTGTGCAAGGTCAAGAGTTTACCCGCATGATCGATTTAGGCACGGGAACCGGGCGCATGCTCAAACTCTTCGCGCCTCATATTCACAGCGGCGTCGGCGTAGATGATAGCGTCGAAATGCTCCGTGTCGCGCGGCACACATTGTCAGACGATGCTTACACGCATATCTCGGTGCAGCAGGCCGATTTACGCGATGCGCCGCTCAAAGATGGCGCGGCCGATCTCGTCACGCTGCACCAAGTTCTGCATTTTCTCGAAGATCCGGCGCGGGCTGTCCGAGAAGCGGCGCGGTTACTGGATGAAGGCGGGCATTTGCTCGTGACGGATTTCGCATCGCATGAATTCGAGAATTACCGCGAAAATTATGCCCATCGCCGACTTGGTTTCAGTGATCAAGACATGCATGTTTTTCTAGCTGAAACCGGGTTTCAAGTGAGACAAGTCCGAACGCTCCCCGCATCAGACCCGAACACGCCGGATGTTAAAATCTGGCATGCCGTCAAAACATCAGCCGCGCTTTCCGCTACAGGATAAATTATGAATGCCCGTCTTCCCCTTCGTGATCCGAATGCGCCCGTCGGTGCGATTGCACGTGCCTCCGCCGAAAGCCCTGACCTGAAAGTCAGCTTCGAGTTTTTCCCGCCGAAGAACCAAAAGATGGAAGATAAGCTGTGGGCGTCAATTGAAAAATTGGCACCACTCTCTCCGGATTTTGTATCGGTGACATATGGCGCGGGCGGATCTACTCGCGAACGGACCCACCGTACGGTCGCCCGCATGGTCAAAGAGACCGATTTTGACCCAGCGGCACATCTAACCTGTGTAGACGCGACGCGGGAAGAAATAGATCAGGTTGCTAGGGATTATTGGGACGCCGGGGTTCGGCATATCGTGGCGCTGCGCGGCGATCCATCGGATGGAATCGGAGAGACTTATCGACCTCACCCCGGGGGATATGCCTATGCAAATGACCTGACGGAAGGTCTGAAGAAAATTGCAGATTTTGAAGTCTCCGTTTCAGCTTATCCTGAACAGCATCCTGAAAGTTCAAATTGGTCTGTTGAAATCGATAATTTGAAACGAAAAATTGATGCAGGCGCAACGCGCGCGATCACGCAGTTTTTCTTCTCTCCCGATATATTCTGGCGGTTCCAAGACCGGGTTCTGGATGCTGGTATTGATATTCCGATTGTGCCGGGGTTGATGTTGCAGCCGAATTTTAAAGGGTTGGCACGTATGTCGAAAATGTGCGGTGTCGCGGTTCCGGATTGGTATGCCGGCCTGTTTGATGGTTTGGATGATGATCCGGTGACGCGGGATATGCTCACGGCGACTCTCGCTGCTGAATTGACGGCCGAACTGCGCGACCGCGGTGTGGATCATTTCCATCTCTACACACTGAACCGGGCGGAAATCGCATCATCTGTGGGGCGAATTCTTGGCCTGCATAATCGACGTAAAGCGGAGTTGGCAGCATAATGAAAAATCCAAGAAATCTTCTGATATTCGCTGTTCTGGGAGGGATAGTCGGTACGGGCTTGGGCTTTGCCATTGGCCGCGTCAGCGCGCCTGAAACGGCCATCACGGTTTCCAATGACGCAGCATCAGACATGGTGGCTGTATTAATGGCACAACAAGACGCCTGGAACGATGGCGACATTGAAGGTTTCATGCAGGGATATGTCAAAAGCGACGAATTACGCTTTGCGTCAGGCGGGGATGTAACATTCGGATGGGATGAGACGCTGTCCCGTTATCTCAATCGATATAGTAGCCGTGCAAAGATGGGCACTTTAGACTTTGATATAAAAACCGCTACTATCCTTGATGAAGATGACGGTATTGTCTTCGGTAAATGGACGCTGGTTCGGGAAACCGATACGCCCAATGGTCTGTTCACACTTCACATGAAAAAGGGTAAAGATGGCTGGAAGGTCGTGTCTGACCATACCAGCTCAACCGATTAAACGCCGATATCAATTTTTCCACGAACGCAATCGTCATAATCTGACGCTAAGGCGTGGCAGATTTCGCCGACTGTGTAGTGATGCCCATCAATCTCTCGAACAGGCGTGACCTCTGCGGCTGTTCCCACAACAAAACACTCATCAAAATGCGGCATTTCCGAAGGATGAATATCCCGCTTGTGCACTTTATAGCCCCGCTTTTCCGCCAAGCGGATCACGGTGTCATGGGTGATGCCTTCCAGCAAAATGTCGTTCGTCGGCGTGTGAATTTCGCCGTTGCGAACAAAGAAAATATGCGCGCCCGTACATTCAGCAACTCGGCCTTTAAAATCAAACATCAGCGCATCATCCCAACCTGTCGCTTGGGCTTTATCTTTCGCCAATGTACAGATCATATACAGACCCGCGGCTTTGGACTTACACGGCGCAGAGCGTGGGTCCGGACGAATCCAATCAGAAATGCAAAGGCGAATGCCTTTCATCTTGTCTTCGAAATAGCTACCCCAATGCCAAGCGGCGACGCCAAAATGGATTTTGTTATTCTTTGATGCAACGCCCATCATGTCAGAGCCGCGCCAGGCAAAGGGTCGAAGATAAGCATCTTGAAGTCCGGTTTTAGCGAGGGTGTCTAAACAGGCCTGGTCAATTTGCTCAAGTGTATAGGGGATTTCATATCCCAATAGTTCGGCAGATTTGATGAGCCTCTTGCTGTGATCTGTCAGACGGAAAATCTTCCCGCCATAGGCACGATTGCCTTCAAAAACGCAGGAGCCGTAATGCAGAGAATGGGTCAGCACATGGATTTTCGTTTCGCGCCAATCCACGAAATCTCCATCCAACCAGATTTCTCCATCCCGGTCATGATAGGCTTTTTCGATCATGATGTTTCCTCTATGACTCCAGCAGTGAAGTGACGACGCCTTGCCAACACCTCGGTTACACGTCATTTATATTTTGTGACGGAAAAGTCATTGCAAAAAATGCGGTCAAACAGGGCTTTATGACTATGAGTACGACCTATCTCGACCGTGCGGACACGCATATCCTGATTATCGACGATGATGACAGGATCCGAGAGCTCTTATCACGCTATTTGACGAAACAGGGGTATCGAGCCAGTACGGCGAGCGGCGCCGATGAAGCGCGTGCAAAAATGCAGGGGCTCAAATATGATCTGCTTATCGTAGACATAATGATGCCAGGCGAAGACGGTTTGACCCTGACACGGTCATTGCGTGAGCATCACGACGTTCCAATTATTTTGCTTACCGCTCTCGGAGAGGCGGAACAACGGATTGCGGGCCTTCGGTCAGGCGCAGATGATTATCTTCCGAAGCCGTTTGAGCCGGAAGAGCTGCTCTTGCGAATAGACAATATTTTTCGCCGAGCAGGCAAAAATCCTACGACCGATAAGGTCGTGTTTGGTCCCTATGCTTATGATTTGACCAAAGGCATTTTGCGGAAGAATGGGAAGCAAATGAAGCTGACGACTGGTGAGCAAACATTATTATCGTTATTGGCCGGGCAGGCGGGAGCGGTTGTTTCTCGCTACATTTTGTCCGAGAATATAAAAGCACAATCTGAAAGGGCCGTTGATGTGCAGATGACCCGGCTGCGCCGGAAACTTGAAGATGACACATCCGAGCCGCAATATCTTTTGACTGTCAGGGGTGAGGGATATCGCCTTGTATCTGACGCCGTATAGCCAAGCATGATTTCGCTGAGAAATATTCTCCCCAAGTCAATTTTTTGGCGGGCTTTTCTGATTATTATTTTGCCTATTGTCATCATGCAAATGGTTGTGGCTTGGTTTTTCTTTAATGCTCACTGGGCGCGCGTGACCTCGAATTTATCAGATTCTGTGGCGGCGGACGTCGCTGTGGCCACGCAATTGTTTCGGGAAGATCCAACGGAGGAAACCGCGAAGAAACTCGACGCGCTTTTGAGACCGGATATGGAATTATCCGTCGTCTTAAGACCTGGCGACACCTTGCCAACGGCGACACGTAATTCATTTTTCTCCAATTTAGATAAGACTTTACGAAGAAGTCTTACGGAAGCGGTGGATATGCCGTTTTGGTTTGATACGACGCGTTATCCCAATCACATAGATATCCGTGTGCAGGTCGATGAGGGCGTGCTGCGGTTTATCGCGGCGCGCGAGCGCGTCTTTGCCCCGACCGGATATGTTTTTATTTTTTGGCTTATAACCACCACAGTCGTCCTGTCGTTAATTTCTATTCTCTTCATTCGGCGGCAATCCGACCCAATCCGCGAACTGGCGGATGCAGCTGCAGCCTTTGGTAAGGGACAGGATATTTCCGGCTTTAAACCCAGAGGTGCCTCAGAGGTCAGGATGGCTGGTCAAAGTTTTTTGAAGATGCGTCGACGATTACGGCGACATCTTGAACAAAGAACGCTTATGTTGGCTGGCGTGTCGCATGACCTTCGTACCCCTCTTACCCGACTAAAGTTACAACTCGCAATGCAGGAAGATACCGAAGATACGCAAGCGGCCAGACGGGACGTAGATGAAATGGAAGCTATGCTGAATGGCTATCTCGATTTCGCCCGTGGTATGGGGAAAGAGAAACCGCAGGCGGTGCGTTTGGCCGAATTCATTGCTGAAACAGTCAAAGATCGACCCGTGGAAATAGAGCCTTTCTCTGATCGTGAAATTTCCATCCGTCCGCTTATGCTGAAACGCTGCCTTGGAAATCTGATTAGTAATGCACTGAAATATGGAAAATACTGTCAGTTGAAGGTGGAAGATACATCGGATTTTCTGCTCATTTCCGTTGAAGATGATGGTCCCGGTATTCCTGAAGGCCAAAGACAGAAAGTCTTTAAGGCCTTTCAAAGATTAGACGAAGCCCGAAATCAGAATGTGGAGGGTGTCGGGTTGGGACTGTCCATTTCCCAAGATATCGCCCAGTTACACGGAGGGGCAATCCTTCTTTCTGACAGCGAAATGGGAGGATTGAGAGCGACACTTCGCCTTCCACTGTAATCTACGATTTAGCTGCCTAATTCTTTCGCGCGGGCAAAAGCAGCTCTTACCGTTGTTATCATCATTTTCGAAAGTCCGCCGTCTTCGCCCATGAGAACGTCCAATGCCGCTTGGGTTGTTCCGTTCGGTGATGTTACATTCTTCCGCAAAGTTTCCGGTGTCTCGTCAGATTTTTCCAGCAGTTTTGCTGATCCAATCACTGTTTCCCGGGCCAGTTTTTTTGCTACATCTTCAGGCAAGCCTAAATCACGCGCACCGGCCTCCAAGGCTTCCACCATATGAAATATATATGCCGGTCCTGATCCGGAAATGGCCGTGACAGCGTTGAGAGCGGCTTCGCTATGAACTTTCACAACTTCGCCGCCGGGTCTCAATAAATTTACGGCTTCATCAATTTTTTTGGATGGTATGTTTGGGTCGACATATATTGCACTAATGCCCGCTCCGATTGCGGCAGGTGTGTTTGGCATGGCACGAATAACGGCTCGACCCTCAAAAGCCTCGTCAAGCTGCCTCAGGCTCGTCCCGGCAAGAATGGAAACGATCATAGCGCTAAGCGGCAGCGATGCTCCTAACTCCCGCCCGAGTGTTGCGAACATTTGCGGTTTAATAGCTAATAACACGGACTGTACTGATTTCGGTATATTGCGAGCGTCCACAATATGTTTGGCACCACGTTCTATCGCGTAAATCGCTTGAGGGCCGGGTGCAGGATCTAAAATCGCCAATTTTTTGGGCGTTACCAGGCCTGCATCTAGCCACCCGGACAACAGGGCACCGCCCATCTTACCAGCGCCGACGAGAAGGTGTGTCGCGGCCATTAAGGCTGCTCCGCCAAATCAACTAGAGCGCTCGTCAGTGCATCCTCAGGTGATTTACCGGCCCAAATCACATATTGGCACGCCGGATATCCGCGTTCGGCCGCGTCCATCGCATGTGCAAGAATATCAAGGCCCTGCTCAGTTCCAAGCCGGGCACCCCCGCGGAGCGAAGCGGAGTCTCGATATACAAGGCATCGGTTTTTATCCCAGTAATCGAAATGACCTGATGCCAGACGTTCATTAAGCAAACTCATGAGCCTGCAAATGTCATCAGAACGGCCGCCAGGCATGCGGCCTTCGAATAACAGGAAGATTTGCACCTGCTCCTTTGCCGGATTCCAAGTCAAGGACATATCATGTTCACACCACAGACCCGGCAAGCTGATTTGCAATTCGTTGATATCAACACGGTCATAATCATAGCCTTCAGCGATGCAGATGCGCGTAAAGACCTCGAGCGGGTTTTGCCGCACACCAATGCTCCCGGAAAGGGTAGGGCTGGGCCGAATATGGCGTTGGTCAGCGTAAGACATGTTATCCCGGTGAATCGTTTCAACTCTCAAGCATACGCTATGAACATTCTTGATTCCCGCAAGCCCTCCAATGCGCAGGCGTGTTGATAACCGAAAATAGGATGAGTTATTCGTAAATATGCTATGAATACCCACAATTAGCGTGGATAGAGCCGAACAAAATTCTCGCCTTCACGCGCCCGGATGTCACCGCTTGTGTAATAAATTCGGCCAAAACTATCTGTCAAAGACACGGATAGAAAAGGCGCGGGGGTATATGGATCAAAATGCGTGCTATCCGTGGCCAAGTTGAATGGAATTCGTGTTTCCATGCCCCTTAACAGAAGGACTTGTTCGCTGACGATAGGATTGAGATTATAGTCTCCGCGATCTTGCTTTAGTACAATTTTCAATCGGGCTTGTCCGGGTATGCCGTTGACGGGATCAAATTCCGCTATGCCTTGTACCAAAGTCTGCGCCATCAAATTTGGATTTATGGTTTGACCCTTTTTCGTATTTTTTCCTTGTTTCAAACTTTGTAGAGCAATGGCGTAGTCAATGTTCGGCCCGTTATAATTCACGGGTTTTTGCATCACGAAAATCTTGCGGCCATATGGGTCCGAAATCCAAGCTCTGAAAGCCAAATCCGGATCGTTTTTTGTTTCCCAAATGCCGCGTTGAAGCTGAAAAGCAATAGAATCGTCTTTTAGCACAGCGGGGCGGGAGTCTTGAGCGGCTAATTGCATTGACATTCCCCCGGCGAGCGCATTTTCCAATAATTGCACATATAGCCTTGATCCATCGGGGATAGTAGATTTTCTGGGTAGAGTGATACGGCCCGATATGGTCTCAACCGTAGTGAATTCAGGCGTTGGACTTGGGTCAGAGAGCAAAGCAAGGGGAGAGACGAGCTTTAAAACTCTTAAATCATTGGATAAGATTGGAAGCGGGAAAGCTGTTTCTAATACGAGATTTAGATTTTCATCCCGCATTTCGGCTTTGATTTGCATAGCGTCTGCTTCTTTTGGAAGGGTAACGAAAGCGTCCGTTTCTCGGTTTAAGCTGCCTAAATATAAAGTCGTTTGTGATATAGGTCGAAGTTCAAGACCTGCCGCATAGCTGTCGCGCTTGCTGATAGTAATTGTGAGGGTGAAGCCACCTTCCAGTGTCGGTCCGTCATACACTATTCTGACAGGTATTGCATTCGCGTCGAGTTCTGAATGCATGGGCGACAGCTTCGGTTTCGGAATGCCGATCGCAGCCAAAACCTCTTCTGAAAGCTGTCGCGGCTGCAGTTCTGTAACAGATTGTGCGTGCGCCAAAGACCCGCATATCACGAGGGACAGTCCCGCCAAAAAAAGCTGTCTTTCAAATGCCGCCCACATTTTAAATCGGTTGCGCGGCAATTAAGGCGAAATCGTGGCAGAGTTAATTTTCGTCTATCCAGATGGGAAATTTCTGCATGATGTTTTGAAACAAAACAGAGTTGACGCATTTTGCCAGCCAATCTCTTGTTTGCGGTAATTCTGCGCCGGACGCCCACCAATCAGTTTCAACGGCTGCAAATTGCCGTACGAACGGGAATGACGCCAAATCTGTAGGCCCCATGGATTCTCCACTGATAAATGGCCTGTTTGAAAGTTGCGTTTCTATCAATTTTAAAGCTGCGACTGCCTTGTGCCTGTGAAACAAATCAACATCTCCGCGTTTCGCGTCCGGGTCATAACGTGAAGCATATTTATAGCGGTCCAAATGATACTTAAACGGTCCATCAATCATATCGATTATGTCATAATCAAATACAGCATCGGGCAGAGCCCATAGCATGATGTCAAGACTTTCATCTATGACCGTCTTGTCCGTCACAAGAACGGGAACAGACCCTTTTGGCGAAACCGCTAACATATGTTCGGGCTTGTCGCGCAGGAGAATTTCTCGGTGCTCATATGGCGTTTCGGCTAGTGCCAAAGCCATTCTGGCTCGCATGGCATATGGGCAACGACGAAAGCTGTAGAGAATATTGCCCACTAAATGCCCTTGCGGCCAATATGAATCTCGCCGCGTTTTTTTGCGAGTTGAATTTGTTTTTGCCGCTCTGCAAAGGCCGATTTCTGCGCGTCAGTCATTTCGTCGAAACAATGATGACAGGATACGCCTTTTTCATACTCTGCACGTGATTTGTCTGTCTCCGTAATAGGGCGTCGGCAGGCGAAGCATTGATCATATTCGGATTCTTCCAAACCATGCGTTACGGCGACACGCTGGTCAAAAACAAAGCAGTCGCCCTCCCAGAGACTCTGTGATTTCTCTTGGGTCTCAAGATATTTAAGAATGCCACCTTTCAGATGGTAGACATCGTCAAACCCGTTTTCCAACATAAAAGATGAGGCCTTCTCACACCGAATTCCACCCGTGCAAAACATGGCGACTTTCGGTTTATTGATGGAGTCGCGATTGGCTTCAACCCAGTCCGGAAATTCCCGAAATGTTTTGGTGTTTGGATTTACCGCCCCTCGAAATGTGCCGATGCCGACCTCGTAATCATTGCGCGTATCAATCAGTATTGTATCCGGGTCGGTGATAAGGGCATTCCAATCGGATGGGTCGACATAGGTGCCAACCGTTTTGTTCGGGTCCACACCGGCCACTCCCATAGTTACGATTTCACGTTTTAATCTGACTTTCATGCGGTAAAAGGGCATGCTCGATGCTGCCGAATATTTTACATCCAGATCGTTCAATCTTCTGTCGGCTCGTAAAAAGTTGATGACCTCTGAAATCGCATTGGTCTTCCCGGCGATTGTTCCATTTATGCCTTCTGCAGCCAATAATAATGTGCCTTTTACCTCAAATAAGTCGCACATTTTTTGCAGCGGTTCCTGTAATTGTTGATAGTCCGGCAAAGCGGTAAATTTATAAAGTGCTGCAACGCGGTATGACATGAGCGCGATTTAGGATTCGAGACCCTAAGGGTCAAGCGACACTAACCGTTTGGTTTCAGCGCTTGCGGTTTTGACATGCTTGAAACTAAGCTCTCATAAACAGGCAAGGTCTCAATGCGCTTGATTAAGTTTTCGGATACGCCTTGCCGTTCCAGAAGGTCCCGCATGGAATCTTTGATGATGTCGGGGTCATTGCAGGTCTTCGCAACGGTTTTTAAGTCGCGAATGCCTTGACCATCCGTAAGCTCTTTTTTCATTTTGCCCAAAGCATTTGACAAGGCGAACATTTGCATTGGGCCAGGTGTTTTGCCGGACGCCCATGTTTTCGAAACTTTGCTGAGCGTGCGAATAGAGGATTGTGCGCGTTTTTCAATTTTGTTCACGGCCTTAGTTGCGCGCGGTGCAATCCATTCCGCAGAACATATTTCTGCAGGGTCTGGTGTAGAAGCGCAGGCTCCTAAAATTGCCAGAGCAGGCGTCAAAATGATGGTGCGAAAAAATTGTTTCATCTGTCAGCCCTAATTCGACCAGTAGATTTTGGCAAGCGCGCCAATTAGCCGCCTTCGGATTACCAATATGTGCGTTGCAAAATCCGCACAAGAGTCCTACGCAAGTTAAGGGCAACACGATGAGGGACCTATAATGGCCGGCGCCGCATCCGCCAGACCAATCGAACCTATCGACTCGAGACAGGAAATTCTTGTCCGGGATGAACTTGAACGTGTGTGCGAAGACAAGCTATTTCGAGACACAACTCGCATGAAACGTTTTTTGCGTTTCGTTGTAGAAGAAACGTTAGCGGGACGTGGTAACCGATTGAAGGGCTATGTTATTGGCGTTGAAGTCTTTGACCGACCTGACAATTTTGACCCTCAGGCGGATACAATTGTTCGTGTTCAGGCCGGACAATTGCGACGTCGTTTGGACCTCTATTATGCAGGTGACGGTGCGGCCTCACCGGTTAGAATTTTAATTCCAAAAGGGCGCTACGCACCGACCTTTGAACTCCGTCAAAGTTTGGAGGTGAATGAAACGATTGATCCGACTTCAATGCTGGGTGACGTCTCTGATAAAACGAAAGACCCCAGGCCCAGCCTAGCCGTTATGAGCCTTGATGATTTGTCGTCATCAGAAACAAAGTCTGGCGATTATTTCGTAGACGGTCTTACCGCAGAAATTGTCAACGCATTGGTTCAGTTCCGCTCTATTCGGGTAGTTACCTTAACGCCTAGCGTTTCAACGACATTAGCGCAAAAATCAGTCCGTGAAATTGGAAAGGACATAGGCGCGGACTTCGTGCTTTCTGGCAGTGTTAGGCGCGACGGAGATGTTTTTCGTGTCACCGTCAGTCTTATCCGCTGTGAGAGCAGTGAACATTTATTGTCACGTGTTTTTGATCGTGAATATAAACCGGGAAGTTTGTTCAATCTACAAGAAGAAATTGCATCCTATACAGCCGCAGCTATTGCCGCGCCTTATGGCGCCGTCAATCGTTATAATCGTCGGAATAAAAGCGGCCGTCAAAAATCGATGGCGGCCTATGATTGTGTGCTTCGTTATTACGATATGAAACTGTCGCCGAAACGACAGGTGGCAGAAAAGCTTCTTGACGATGTTGAGTCCGTAACAAAACATCATCCCGAATTTTCCATGGGGTGGGCCATACATGCTTTGCTCAATAATTTCTTGGCAACTCAAATACATTTCGTGGAGGAAGCCTCTGTCAGATTGCTTGAAGCGGACAGATCTGCTCGGCGCGCGTTGAAGGTGGATTCCCAAAATTCGCTGGGTTATTTTGCACTATATCAGTCTTTTTTTCATAGGGGTAAATTTGAAGACGCCAACCAAATGATTTGCAGGACGATGTCACTCAATTCCAATGACTATTCAGTACTGGCTTATTATGCAGCTTGTTTGGCGTCACGCGGGGACTTTGAGACCGCGTCCAAAATGGCTACTGCCGCTCTCAGGCTGATTGGGCGGGCGCCTACGTGGTACCATGTGCCGCACATGATGGTCGATTTCGCTCACGGAAAGTATGAAAACGTTACAGGCCTGATAAATCAAAATTTGGATGAAAGTTCCTACTCATTTTATCTTATGGGGCTGGCGGCAAAATGCCATATAGGTGAGATCGATCAGGTTCGATCTATTTTGGCTGATATTATTGATAAAGAACCGAGCTACGCCGATAAGGCTTCCGCTGCATTACAGCTTTGGCATTTGCATCCGGATTTGGCTCGTCCCGTGTATGAAGGATTGTTATTGGCCGGACTTGACATTAACGCCCTAAAATCGTCTATTTAATGACAGCGTTGTCAGAACATGATATCTGACGCGGAAATTTTGCCAAGATCGGACCAATCCGGCGGTAATGAGGGGATGAGCATATGAGCTCTAATGCGTCGTCATCAAAACCAAGTCCGGCTAACCCTGTCCGTATGGGCATGGTCGGTGGTGGTGAGGGTGCCTTTATCGGTGAAGTGCACAGATGGGCGGCGCGATTGGATGGCGAAATAGAGCTCGTATGCGGCGCATTTTCTCGCGATGCGGAAAATACTGCGAGGACGGGACAGGCGCTCGGGCTGGGTATAAGTCGCTGTTATTCCGATTTTGAAACTATGATGCGTGCTGAAGCGGCGCTGCCAAAAAATGAACGGATGGAGTTCGTCGCAATTGTCACCCCGAACCACGTTCATTTCCCCGTTGCAAAGGCAGCGTTGGAGGCGGGCTTCCACGTCTTGTCCGACAAGCCTGCAACTCTGAATTTGGATGAAGCCAAAGCGCTTCGTCAGATTGTCTCGCAAAATCCAAATATCGCTTATGGGCTAACGCATACTTATCTAGGCTATCCACTGGTCGGCGAGGCGCGAAGGATTGTTGAATCCGGCGGGATTGGCAAAGTTCGCAAGGTCTATGTCGAATATATTCAAGGTTGGCTGGCGACCGAGGTGGACAATAAGCAAGCCGATTGGCGGACAGACCCTGCGCGTTCGGGTGGCTCCGGCTGTATGGGGGATATTGGAACGCATGCCCATAATCTGGCGGAATTTGTGACGGGTAAACGCATGACACATTTGGCGGCTGATTTGTCTATATTTGTCGATGGTCGTCGCTTGGATGATGACGGATCTGCGCTTTTTCGGATGGAAGATGGGGTGAAGGGGACATTGTCTGCCAGTCAGGTTTGCGTCGGAAATGAAAACAGTCTGTCCATCCGCGTCTATGGCGAGACAGGTGGTTTGGAATGGCGACAGGAGGAGCCCAATACGCTCATTCGAACTTATCTCGATAAACCAACAGAAATCCTGCGGGCTGCAAACGGCTATTTGTCCGAAGGTGCGCAAGCCTGGTTCCGCACCCCGCCCGGACATCCCGAAGGTTATCTGGAGGCCTTCGCCAATGTCTATCGCGAGTTTGCAAAGGCTTTGCGGAGTGAAGGCGGCGTTGCGACGGGAATTGATGGCGCGGTAAGGGGGATGGCCTTTGTCGAGGCTTTGCTCAAATCCTCAAGTAATAATTCTGAATGGACGGAGATTGAGACATGAAAACCCTCAAAGGACCCGGGATTTTCCTTGCGCAATTTATGGGCGATGCACCATTCGACACACTCGAAAATGCCTGCAAATTTATGAAAGACGCCGGATATGAAGGTGTGCAACTGCCATCAGATAATCCGGTCGTTATGGATTTGAAGCAATGCGCCGAAAGCCAGACATACGCGGATGACTTAAAAGGGCGTATCGCAGAATGCGGTTTGGAAATAACGGAGCTATCCACCCATATTCAAGGTCAGCTTGTCGCGGTGCATCCGGCTTATGATGAAGCCTTTGATGCTTTCGCCCCCGCACATTTGCACGGCAAACCGTCGGACCGCCAAGAATGGGCAGTGCAGCAGGTTAAATATGCGGCAACAGCGTCTCGCCGTTTGGGACTTGATCGCAGTGTCAGTTTTCCGGGGGCGCTCGTTTGGCCCTTCATGTATCCTTGGCCGCAGCGACCTGCGGGACTGGTTGAAGAAGGCTTCGCAGAGCTCGCCCGCCGCTGGCGTCCAATCCTTGACCACTATGAAGATGAGGGCGTGGATGTTTGCTATGAAATTCATCCGGGCGAAGACATTCATGACGGTATCACTTTTGAGATGTTCTTGGAGCAGGTCGATAATCACCCGCGGTGTAACATCCTTTATGATCCATCGCATTTCATCTTGCAGCAGCTCGACTATCTCGACTTCATTGATATCTACAAAGACCGCATCCGCATGTTCCACGTTAAGGATGCGGAATTCCGTCCGAATGGTCGGTCCGGTGTTTACGGTGGCTATCAGGGTTGGGTGGATCGTCCGGGTCGCTTCCGTAGTCTCGGCGATGGTCAAATTGATTTCAAAGCAATCTTCTCGAAAATGTCGGCCAATGATTTTGACGGCTGGGCTGTTGTCGAATGGGAGTGCGCGTTGAAACACAATCAAGACGGCGCGCGCGAAGGTGCCCAATTTGTCAAAGATCACATTATCCGCGTTACAGATAAAGCTTTCGACGATTTCGCAGGCGGAGAAGCCGACGCAGAAAGCAATCGCCGCATGTTAGGTTTGGCATAAATAAAGGAAGCGCTGACGGGAAAACCCGCAGTAAAATAAGGGGAATATCATGGTAGCAGTAGCAGCGGACGAGGCCGGGGGTTTTACAATTAATAGAAACAGATTGTTTTTATTGAGTTGTTTGTCTTTGATCGTGACGGCCATGACCTTCGCTATACGCGCAGGTATTCTGACGCAGCTCTCTGATGAATTTGCTTTGTCTGACACTCAGCTAGGTTGGGTTAACAGCATGGCTTTCCTTGGTTTTCCTTTGGCTATGGTGTTGTTTGGTTTCCTGTATAATAAGTTAGGGCCAAGACTTATTATGATCCTAGCCTTTGTGGGTCACCTTCTTGGTCTTGTTCTGACGATTTTTGCGGGCGGGTTTTTAGGTCTTCTGATTTCGACGTTCTTTATTGGATTTGCGAACGGGTCTGTTGAGGCCGCATGTAACCCGCTTGTCGCCGATCTCTACAAGGATGAGAAAACGAAGTGGCTCAACCGTTTCCATGTCTGGTTTCCGGGCGGTATCGTTATCGGCGCAGTCGTTTCTTATGTGATGACGAATATGGGAATCGGGTGGCAACCGCAGATCGCTATCATGCTTATTCCGACAGCAATTTACGGCTATATGGTGTTTACGACCGTATTCCCTGATCTTCCTGTCGTGGAAAAAGCTGTGGATTTGGACATCATCAATATTGTCTTGATGGCAGCGGTTTTCGGGCTGCTAATCCTTATCGGAACGCCAAATAATATTGTCGCGTCTTTGCCGGGAGGATTTATTGCACCGCTTCTTGCGGCGATGGTTTTGACTTATCTGCTGGTTTTCCGTTGGACGAAGCGTCACCGTGACGCTGCGCTCGCATTGGTCTTGATGGTTATTATGAGTTTGACCGCGACATCTGAATTGGGAACGCAGCAATGGGTTGATCGAATTCTTGGTGCTCAATTAGGTGGTATCCCGGGGCAAGCCATGATCGTCTTAGGCATGGTTACTGGAATCATGGCAGTCGGACGGTTCTTTGCTGGGCCTCTCATTCATGCTCTTAACCCACTTGGTGTGCTTCTTATGTCGGCCGTTCTGACAACGCTTGGATTGTTCTTAATGAGCGGTGCTTCCGGAGCTATGGTTTATGTCTCAGCCATCGTTTTTGCCATTGGTGTCTGTTATTTCTGGCCGACCATGATTGGTGTTACAGCCCAATATGTTCCACGTTCAGGCGCACTAGGTATGAGCCTTGTCGGCGCTGCGGGGATGTTCGCTCTTACTATCTGGAATCCGATTATCGGCGGATGGATTGATAGCGCTCGCAAAACAGCTGAAGAAACCGGACTAACAGGCTCCGCGGTAGAAGTAGCAGCGGGTCAAGGCGCGCTTTCAAAGCTCGTATTGTTCCCGGTTGTTCTTATCGTTCTGTTTTTAGTTCTGTTCCTTTTGCGCAAATCGATCGCGAATAGCGCTGGTGATTTGGGGGTCGCACATGACTGATTTTATGCTAATGCAAAGACGGGATGCGTTGAAAAGCCTTTTGGCGATTTCTGCGGCGGGCGCTATGGCGGCCTGCGTGGGTGAGGGCAAAGCAGGTGATGCGGGTACGAAAAGGCTGTCCTCCTCACCGAAACTCCTGCCGGCTGAAATGGCACTGGTTTCAGCCGTTGCGCAGACCATCATTCCAAAAACGGACACTGCAGGCGCTGTGGAAGCGGGTGTGCCGGCAGTAATCCAATCGCTTTTCACGGAGTGGGGAGACGATAATTTTCGCAGTTATTGGCGCGCAGGTCTGGACAATTTGGAACAGCATTTCCTCAAGTCAGGTGGGCAGCCATTTGCCAATATGACTTCGTCTCAGCAAGCTAACTTACTCGGCAAATATGATGCGAAGGCCTATGCGGAACAGGGGTTTGATGATTTCTATAAAAGCATGAAGTCCACCATTGCGACCGCTTATTATATGAGTGAGCCGGGCGCGACGGAAGAGCTGGCTTATGAGGCTGTGCCGGGTGAATGGCGCGGTTGCGTGCCGCTATCCGAATTCCCCAAGACTTGGGCGACGTAATGGCCGATTTTGACGTTATTGTTATCGGCTCCGGCATGTCCGGCGGCTGGGTTGCGAAAGAAATGTGCGAGCGCGGCTTTAAAGTTTGTGTTATTGAGCGTGGCCGCCAAATTATACCTGAGAAGGATTATACCGATTTTGAAGAGCCATGGCAGCATGAGCACCTAAATTGGAAGAGTGAGCAAACTAAAGAAGAATATCCAATCCAAAGTGAAGTGTACGCATTTCACAATTATACCAAGCAATTCTGGGTTAAGGATACTGAACACCCTTATATTGTCCCCGAAGGACAGCGTTATAAGTGGCGTCGCGGTCATCATACGGGCGGACGTTCCATCATGTGGGGACGTCAGACATACCGTTTCTCCGAAATTGATTTTGAGGCAAATAAAAAAGACGGCATCGGTGTCGATTGGCCTGTACGATATGCAGATATTAAACCGTGGTATGATCATGTCGAGCGCTTCGCGGGTATTTCCGGGTCAATGGAAGGTTTAGACATTCTGCCAGACGGCGTGTTCCAACCCCCGCATGATCTGACTTGCGCCGAAATCGACTTTAAAGAACAGGTCGAGAGCAAGTTTCCCGGACGGAAAGTTATCCCGGGCCGCGTTGCTAATTTGACCCAGCCTACGGAAGAGCAAATCGCTCTGGGTCGCGGTATTTGTCAGGCGCGTAATCATTGCTTCCGCGGCTGTTCCTATGGCGCCTATTTCAGCTCAAACTCTGCGACATTGCCTGCTGCGAAACGCACAGGCAATCTTACCATGATCCATGATCTGGCCGTGCATGAGTTGGACTATGATCCGGCTACGAAACGGGTCACGGGCATTAAAGGTGTCAACACAAAGACAAATGAGGGCGTGTCCATAACGGCCCGAACTGTCTTCCTAAACGCCTCTACAATTCCAACGGCGATGATTTTGCTCAACTCAAAATCGGACTCCATGCCGAATGGTTTGGCGAATAGTTCGGGGCAGGTCGGTCATAACCTGATGGACCATATTATCTGTGGCCGGGCTTCCGGCATTATGCCCGGGAATGAGGACAAATATCACTATGGGCGTCGTCCGAACGGGATTTATATCCCGCGCTTCCGCAACCACACGGAAGAGGGCGAAGGTTTTATCCGTGGCTTTGGTTTCCAAGGTTGGGCGATGCGTGACAATTGGCAGGCTTCTGCCAGCAGCGCGGGCATTGGCGAAGACTATAAAGCTGCCAACCGCAAGCCGGGCGCATGGCGTTTTGGTCTGGTTGGCTTTGCGGAAATTCTGCCGAATTTCGAAAACCATGTGCGCTTACATGAGAGCAAGACTGACAAATGGGGTTTCCCGATTCCGATCCTGGATGCCAAACATCGCGAGAATGAAATCGCCCTTGTGCGACAAGCGGCGCGGGACGGGCAGGACATGCTGCGTCAGGCGGGCTGTACCAATGTGACAGGTGCGGATCCTGAAACGGATATCGGCACACCGCCGGGTGAAGGCATTCATGAAATGGGAACGGCGCGTATGGGCCGCGATCCAAAAACATCTGTGTTGAACAAGTTCAATCAGAGCTGGGATGTCCCGAATCTGTTTGTCACTGACGGGTCCTTCATGACGTCCGCCGGATGTCAAAACCCGTCAATCACCTATATGGCCTTCTCTGCCCGTGCGGCGGATCATGCTGCTAAACTCATGAAGGCTGGCGAAATATAAATGGCGGATTTCGACGCCATTGTCGTCGGGTCCGGCATTTCCGGTGGTTGGGTTGCCAAGGAGCTCTGTGAGCGGGGACTGAAAGTCTGTGTGCTGGATCGCGGCAAACCGACAGACCCTGCAAAGGACTATTCGGATTTTCTGGAGCCATGGGAAAAGCCGCATTTTGATAATGTGTCTGAAGACGTTTTAAAGCGTGATTTTGCTATCCAAGGCCGCACCTATGCGTTGAAAGAGAGCACCCGGCATTTCTGGATGACGGATCGCGAACAGCCCTATGAATATGTTGGCGGCCAAAAGTTTAAATGGCGTCGCGGAGCGCATGTTGGCGGTCGGTCCCTCATGTGGGGTCGCGCGGTATATCGATTGTCTCCACATGATTTCGAAGAGAATAAGCTCGACGGTGAAGGTGTCGATTGGCCGGTACGCTATGATGATATTGCGCCGTGGTATGACCGCGTCGAGGAATTTATTGGCGTTGCAGGCGACCGAGATGGACTCCCGCAATTGCCGGATAGCAAGCATTTTCTGCCCGCTTTTGAACACACATGTGTCGAGACTGAATTAAAGCAGAAGCTGGAAACACTGTATCCCGAACGAAAGCTGATTATGGGTCGGGTAGCGCATCTCACACACCTTTCAGATAAGCAGATCGCTTTGGGACGCGGTAAGTGCCAAGCCAGAAATCATTGCTATCACGGGTGCAGTTATGGCGCTTATTTCAGTTCCGTGTCCGCGACGCTGCCTGCGGCTGAGCGCACGGGAAATCTGACGTTAATACCCTATGCAGTCGTCAGTGAACTCGTGCATGATCCTGTGACAAACAGGGTGACAGGCGTGCATGTGATTGATGCGCAGACGGGAAAGATGAGGACACACACATCCAAGATTATTTTCATGAATGCGTCGACAATTGGAACGTCTCTTATCCTTCTTAACTCCGCGACCGAAACTCATCCCAACGGGCTCGCGAATTCATCGGACCAATTGGGTCGAAACCTAATGGATCACCTTGGTGGGACGCGGGTTCAAGCCACGGTGAAGGGGTTTGAGGATTGCTATACCTTTGGTCGTCGTCCGATTGGTGGTTACATCCCGCGATACCGAAATTACCCTAAGCGGGAAGAAAGCTATAAGCGCGGCTGGGGTTATCAGGTCTATTCCGGACGCGGCGGTTGGGGCGGCTGGCACTCCGGCATTGGCGAAAATTTCAAAGCCAAGAACCGCACGCCGGGTGATTGGACAATTATGCTGGACGCATTTGGTGAGTGCCTGCCCAATCCCGACAATCGTGTCACCGCGCATCAGACAAAGACGGATAAATGGGGCCAGCCGACAGCCGTGATTAATGTAAAGCTCGGTGAGAATGAAAAATCACTCATGCGAGCCGCGCATCAGGACGCGATAGATATTCTAACGGATGCAGGCTTTTCAAGTATTAAAGAGGCACAAAAGCCGGACGACAATATGGACGGCATTGGCGGGCGCATTCACGAAATGGGAACAGCACGTATGGGCCGTGACCCGAAAACATCAGTGCTGAATGGCTGGAATCAATCTCATGATATTCCGAATCTATTTGTCACGGATGGATCGTTCATGACGTCCTCTGCCGTTCAAAACCCGTCTCTGACTTATATGGCGTTCTCCGCGCGTGCGGCCAATCACGCGGCTGATCTCTTACAAGAAGGTGTGCTTTAAATGGCTGATTTTGATGCAATTGTTGTGGGTTCAGGCATGTCGGGCGGCTGGGTTGCGAAAGAGCTTTGCGAGCGTGGTCTAAAGGTTTGCGTCATTGAGCGTGGCAAAAGCACAATACCGACTGAAGATTACACCGATATGATGGACCCGTGGGATTATCCCAATCTGAATAAGGTCCACGAGTCCGAGGAAAAAGACCATTACGCGATCCAGTCCTCAATCTATAATTGGTCTGCGGACACAAAACATTGGTGGGTGAAGGACAGTGAACATCCTTATGAAACCGCCGAAGGCACAGAATATACTTGGCGGCGTGGTTACCATGTCGGAGGACGGTCTCTCATGTGGGCGCGTCAGAGTTACCGTCTTTCGGCCATAGATATTTTAGCCAATAAGACCGACGGGCACGGTGTCGACTGGCCAATCCGATATGAAGATTTAGCCCCTTGGTACGACCATGTCGAAGAATTTGCAGGTATCTCAGGGCAGGCCGAAGGCCTAGAGATTCTGCCCGACAGTAAATTTTTGCCGGTTTTCGAATTTACGTGTGGCGAGGAACTCGCTCGCGATCGCATCGAAGCCAAATTTCCTACTCGTCGCATGATTCACGGACGTTGCGCCAATCTACGTCGCGCGACACCCGAGCAGCAAGCATTGGGGCGGGGTAGCTGCCAGGTTAGAAACAAGTGTCACAAAGGGTGTTCTTTCGGCGCCTATTTTAGCTCTGTTTCAGCAACGCTTCCCGCGGCGGAACGGACAGGAAATCTGACGCTGATGACGGATCAGATTGTTGCTGAACTGGAATATAACGGAGATACCAATCGCGTCACTGGCGTGCGGGTTATTAATCGCAATACAAAAGCGACGAAGACCGTGACGGCCAATATCGTCTTCCTCAATGCTTCGGCTATTGCGTCCGCGCTCATTCTTCAAAACTCTAAATCTGCCGAAAACCCGAATGGTCTCGCCAATAGTTCCGGTATGGTCGGACGAAATTTGATGGACCATGTAGGCGGGGCGTGGGGTAGTGGACGTATTCCGATGACACCTGAACTGACCGAGAAAACAACATATGGCCGACGGCCCAACGGCTTTTACATTCCGCGTTTTCGTAACCATACTGAAGAGGGCGATGGCTATGTCCGCGGATTTGGATATCAAGGCGGCGTGCATCGTGGCGGTTGGTCCGGCGATAAATCTGGCGTGGGTAAAGACTTCAAAGCGTCGAACCAAACACCGGGCGATTGGTATATTTCGATGGGCGCATTTGGCGAAATTCTGCCGGATGAACGCAACCGCGTGACGCCGCATCCGACGAAGAAAGACCAATGGGGACTGCCGCTACCGCTATTTGATGCACGCATGCGTCAGAATGAAATTAACCTGATCAAGCAGGCGTCGAAAGACACCGTTGAGCTTTTGAAAGCCGCTGGAGCGGTCGATATTCGTAGCTCCGAGGATTATGATGTTCAGCCCTCGCGCCCGGGCAATGCTATTCATGAAATGGGCACGGCGCGGATGGGAAGAGACCCGAAAACATCCGTTCTCAATAAATATCTGCAAAGCCATGACATCCCGAACTTGTTTATCAGTGACGGGTCAGCCATGACCTCTGCGGCCTGTCAGAATCCATCGCTAACATATATGGCGCTCTCGGCCAAAGCCGCGAACCACGCCGCAGACTTTTACGAAGCGGGCGAGATTTAATGGCTGACTTTGACGCCATAGTTGTCGGATCCGGCATGTCCGGCGGGTGGTCGGCAAAGGAACTCTGTGAACGTGGCTTGAAGACTTTAGTCTTAGAACGCGGCCCCGATATTGATCCAGCCAAGGATTACACGGACATGCTCGACCCGTGGGACAAAAAGTTCCTTGACCGTGTTCGGCCGGAAGAAGCCAATCGAGACTATAAAATTCAAAAAGACGTGTATGTGTTTTTTGAGAGCACAAAACATCTTTGGGCGAATGACCGCATTTATCCTTACACGACTGCACCGGGTACAGAGTATCAATGGCTGCGGGGGCACCATGTTGGCGGGCGGTCCTTGCTTTGGGCACGTATGTCTTTCCGCTTTTCCGATCATGATTTTGGGGCGAATAAAGCAGATGGTATCGGCGTCGATTGGCCGATCAGATATGCCGATCTCGAAAAATGGTACGACAAGGTCGAAGAATTTGTCGGCGTGTCAGGCTCCATGGAAGGCTTAGGCCAACTACCGGATGGCAAATTCTTGCCGCCCTTTGAAATGGATTGTGCGGAAGAACTCCTAAAGTCCAAAATGGCCGAGCATTTCCCTGACCGCACCATGATGGTTGCGCGCGTTGCGAATCTGAAACGGGCAACAGAAGAGCAGATGGCGTTGGGGCGCGGGCCATGTCAGGCGCGCAATCATTGCTTCCGGGGGTGTTCCTTTGGGGCTTATTTCAGCTCCAATTCCGCGACACTGCCGGCGGCCCGGAATACGGGGAACTTGACGCTAAAACCTGACTCTATTGTTCACAGCCTCATTTATGATAAAACTACGGGCAAAGTCTCAGGTGTGCGCGTGATTGACCGCGTCACGAAAGAAGCCAAGACCTATACGGCAAAAGTTGTTTTCCTAAACGCGTCGGCCATTCCGACAGCCTCAATTCTACTGAATTCCAAATCAGAAAAATTCCCAACGGGCCTCGCAAATAAATCTGACCAAGTCGGCCGAAATCTGATGGATCATGTCGCGGGCGCGCAAGTCTATGCGAATATTGATGGTCTCGAAGACAGGTATTATTATGGCCGCCGTCCGGCATGTGGCTATATCCCGCGATATCGTAATTATCCCGAATATACGGAAGACTATAAGCGCGGCTTTGCATTCCAGGTTTATACAAATCGCGGAAGCTGGAATCCGAATAATGCGGGCATTGGCGCGGACTATAAAAAGCAACAAGCGACGCCGGGCGGATGGAATATTACGCTGGATACCTATGCGGAGGTTTTGCCAAATCCAGAAAACCGCGTGACGCTGTCCAATACGAAAGATCAATGGGGGCTGGCCGTTCCGCATATGAGTGCCAGCCATGGGCCGAATGAACTCGCATTGCTGCAAGCGGGATCAGACGATGCGTTTGATATTTTGAACAAGGCAGGATTCCGCGATATTCGCCGCGGCGAAGTCAAACCGACCCAACCCGGAAACCGCATTCATGAAATGGGAACGGCGCGCATGGGACGTGATCCCAAAACAAGTGTCCTGAATGAATGGAACCAAGCCTGGGATGTGCCCAATCTGTTCATCACAGACGGTGCCTGTATGACGTCTTCCGCCATTCAAAACCCGTCTATCACTTATATGGCGCTCTCGGCGCGCGCCGCAAATTATGCCGCCGATCTGATTGAAAGAGGAGAGCTGTGATGTTGTCACGAAGATTTGTAATGGGGGGCGCTGCCTCTACGATTTTGTTGGCGGCTTGCGGCGGTAGTGAAGACGCGAAAAAAATCATGACAGAAAATGTGACCTTCAAACGCAAGGCCGGTCAGCCGGAAGTCGGTATCCAAACCTATACTATCCGGAATGCGATGGAGGCTGATACAGTCGCCGCACTTCGCATGCTGAAAGAGGTCGGGTATGATTATATTGAATCGAATGATCGCGACTTCACCCGCATTCCTATGGCAGAGTTCAAGGCAGCCGTGGATGAGGTCGGGCTGAAGGTGCCTGCTACTCATATTGGATTTGAGACAGTCTATAAAACGCCGGAGAAAGCGGCTGAAATGGCGAAAACGCTTGGCTGTAAATATGGTATCTTATCCTGGACCCCTGAGGCGTACCGCTCAACAAAAGGTTATAGCGAAGTCGCTGCGCGGTTTAACGAAATCGGCGAGGTTATGCTCAAGGATAATATCCGCTACGCTTATCACAATCATCATTTTGAGTTTTGGGAAATTGACGGACCGCGGAACGGTATGGAGATTTATCTAGAAGAAACGGACCCTGAGAAAGTCTGGTTTGAGTTGGATTTGTTTTGGACGGTACTGGGGCGTAATGACCCTCCGGCGCTTTTCAAGAAATATCCCGGACGATTTAAGCTCTGCCACATTAAGGATATGAATACTGCGGCACTTGCAGATTTCGAAGAAGGCAATCTGGACTTTGACACAATTCACAAAGGTCTGATGGTCAATGTCGGAAAGGGAGATCTGCCATTCGAGAAGTGGCTGCAAATGAGTGATGTGTCCGGCATAGAATATTTGATTACCGAACATGACGCTCCGCCTGATCCTTTACGGGCGTCAGTAGCGCAAAGCCTTAAAACCGTGCGCGGATATAATCTTTAGCATAAGGCTCTGGCTGATTTCAGGCCTGCTATCAGTCAGGTCTGACCGTCATGCGTTTTGACTGTGCGGCTACTTGTGCTTAGCGGTTGAAGCCATGCGCGTCTCTAATGAAATGGGCGGGACCATCCGGTAATAGTTTCAATACCGCCGAACAGCCTTCTCCCGTCAGACGTCCAGATAACAATCAGAGACCCTTGCCGCCGCCATCTTTCCCGAAATCTGTAGCATCCGGACGGACATCAAAATTAGCCGCTCATAAGTGCTAACGAGCGGCTAATTTGCGTTGGCGGAATACTCAACATCAAGCGGATGTGCCACAAGCATGGCCCAGTAAGTTGAATAGGTCGTCGTTGGTTCATAGACGAGAGCTAAACCAAATTCGCTTACGTCATCGCGAAGCAGATTTTCATTATGGCCCGGTGATTTTTTCCAGGCGTCAAATACATCGTCCCAGCTCATTTGTCCCGTAGCGACATTTTCTCCGGCTATAGAGAAGTAATAGCCTTGGCGCTGAACGCGATCCCCGTGTCCGGACCCGTCCGTACCTGTATGACTGATGATCCCCGCATTGGCGAGATCGCGGGCGTGAACTTCGGAGGCGCGGTTAAGGCGCTGATTATACTCCAGAGGGCGAAGGTTTTTTGAGACGCGGTAGGCGTTCAAATCGGCGATGGCTTTGTCGAAATCCAACTCTTCGGGTGCAATACGCGGGAAAACGGGCTTGGCGCCAAATCCGTTATTCAGACGGCATTGCATTTCGGGTTTGGTTACGTCAGGTTGGTAGATAACAGTGCCGCGACAGGTTCCGCTATCGGCTTTGCAAAGTGCTTCACAGGCTTCGAGGGAGGTTACGGACTTTATGTCATAGGTTCCGTCATCCGCATCAAAAGAGCCAATTGCGGATTGACCAAGCTCAGGTGCGGCAAAAGCCATGCCTGCCGTCACAAAAAATCCCATTAGTGCGACGCTGCCCCGCGCCCATTTCTTCGTTACCATAGTCTCAACCTAGGCATTTTCATTTCTCTGAAAAGGTTGAATGGCAGCGATTTACTTAAGGAGAGCTAAATCCAGGATTAAGATGTGTTCAGGTTCTGCTTAACGACCCGCACTTTGTCCGGATGACGCGCCGCCGGAGGCCATGTCCCGCTCTGTGATAAAGGCTGTGCTCATTTCTTCATAGAAGGCGGCCAACTCTTGCGCACGTCCATCATCAATATTCGGATCCGGCGCGGCCAAATCGACATAATTCAGCCCCTTATGCGCGTCTCTCATATAGGCTTTCCAAATATCGACAGGCAGTAGTCCGCCGGTAATTTTTCGCATGGATGAATTATCATCATTGCCGAGCCAAACACCCGTTGTCATTTGCGAGGTGAAGCCGATAAACCAAGCATCGCGGTAATCCTGCGACGTGCCGGTCTTTCCGCCCGCCTGCCGTTTGCCCAACCTTGCACCATGCCCGGTGCCGCTGTCGATAACGTCGCGCAGCATGGAGGTCATCTGCCGCGCATAAGGCACGGGATAGACGCGGCGGCCAGCAACTGTGCGCCGTGAATAAAGCGGAGACCCAGAGGTGTTACGGATTTCCGTGATGAGGTGGGTTGGGCGGAGCAATCCCTCATTCGCGAAAACCGAGTAGGCATGTGTTGTTTCCAGCAATGTCACTTCGGAAGACCCTAGCGCGAGTGAATATTCCGGGCGCAGCTCGCTCTTAATCCCAAAACGATTTGCGAGCGCGGCAACCTGCGCAGGGCCAACCTCAGCTGTGATTTGGGCGGCAATGGTATTGATGGAAAGCTTCAAGGCCTCGCGCACGGTCATCGGACCGCGATAACGGCGGGTATAGTTTTCCGGTGCCCAATTTCCAATCTCTGTAGGTTGGTCAATTCTTACCGTTCCGGGCGTAAATCCGTTTTCCAATGCGGCGGCGTAAGAGAAGGTTTTAAAGCTGGAACCGGGTTGTCGCTTGGCCTGTTCCGCACGGTTGAATTTCGACGCGCTGTAATCCCGCCCGCCAACAAGCGCCAATATGGCCCCATTGCGATTATCAATCGAGACCAATGCGCCGTCGCCAACCTTCTTACGCTCGCCAGACTTGTCCAAGACCTCAGTCAGAGTTTTATGTGCGAGAAGCTGTTTTTCCGTATCAATTGTCGTGGTGATGATAAGGTCTTTTTGATTTCCGCTGAGCAGCTCAGGGGCCTGAACAGCGACCATATCGAAAACATATCCAATGATGTCCTCACTGATCAGAGGCTCCGCATCTTCGGCTAGGGGCGGCGGATTGTCCATTGCCTCCTTCAACTGCGCGGCGGTAATCATGTCATTGGCCATCATGCGGTTCAGCACCAGTGTCGAGCGAGCGAGCGCGCGGTCATAATGTTCTGCCGGATTATAGCGTGACGGCGCCTGCGGCAATCCGGCGAGCATGGCGGCTTCAGCGAGATTAATGTCCTTTGCGGATTTCCCAAAATATTTCTGCGCGGCGGCCTCCACACCAAAAACCCTCGGTCCCATTGGGATGCGGTTAATGTAAAGCTCAAGGATTTCCGGCTTAGACAGAACCGCTTCCATATCGCGGGCGAGGACGGCCTCTTGAAATTTCCGGCGGTAGGATTTCTCCGGTGACAGCACGATATTTTTTACAAGCTGCTGCGTGAGCGTAGAGCCGCCTTGGGTTTTTTCGCCCGCGCGGGTGTTTTCGAACAAGGCGCGCAGGATTGCCTTGTTATCAATCCCGGCATGTTCGTAAAAGCGCTCATCCTCAATCGCGAGGAAGGCGTCCCCGACATAAGTCGGCATTTGGCCGAGCTTCATGGGTTTGCCGATATAGGGACCGCGATGGCCGATTTCATTCCCGTCCTTATCCAGGAGCGTCATATTGGGCTGGAGGTTCAGTTCCCACATGGTGCGTTTATCGGGCAGGGAGGGCAAGTCTTTCAGCAGGTAATGGCGGGTCTGAAAATAGGCGAGGGCGATCAGGGCAGACAGCACAGCTAGAACCACCAATGCGATTGTTCGGCGGTTTCGTTTGCGGGCGGCGTCGGCCACTTCAACCGGGTTTATGTCTGCACGATATGTTGGCATCGTCTCCTTTCGCCCGTAAAGGCTGGCGTATGACTCAAACCTCTAAGCCAGATACGCCCTTTTGGAAAACCAAAAATATGGCGGAAATGAGCCGGACCGAGTGGGAAAGCCTCTGTGATTCTTGTGGTAAGTGCTGCTGCATCCGATTGGAAGACGAGGATACAGGTCAGGTCTATATTACCGATGTCGCGTGTAAGCTGTTCAATCCGCAGACCTGCCGCTGCGGGGATTACGCGAACCGGTCCAAATTGGTGCCGGATTGCGTGACGCTCTCGCCTGTCAATGTCAGCCAATTGCATTGGATGCCGCAGACTTGCGCCTATCGTTTGGTGGCGGAAGGGAAGGACTTGCCGGATTATCATCATTTGGTTTCAGGCTCCCGTGACACAATTCACGAAGTTGGAATGAGCGTGCAGGACGCGGTAACAAGCGAGGCGTTGGTCGAAGAAGACGAAATTCCAACCCGCATCGTCATATGGCCGGGCGAGCCGGATATAGATTAGCGCATGGGATAAGGCTCACAGCCCCCGTATTTGGTCCGGGGAACCAAATACAGCGAAGCGCCTAACGACGAATTCGTTGGGCCACGATATTAGAGATTTAGACATGGTGAATTTACTGCTGCCAATCACGTGGTCAGCCGAAGGTTAATTTGAAAGCAGGACGTGCCCGCAGAGTTGATCTTTCTGTCGGAATACCGGCAGAAAAGTAGAGTTTTGTTTTACAGAAGGATCGCGCTCATCGATTGTCAGACAATAAGCACATACTCTGCGGCGATGGTTTTTGAAGAAACGGCCAGTATGATTTAACCCCAGAGTTAGCCCACTTGGAACTACTGGTCGGCTCTCGTTCCTAAAGCCCCGGCACAGTCCGATGTCTCACCACCGAATGCTCAGACCCATCGTCTCTCAAAC
>JAHDFA010000014.1:8375-29602 GCA_020628495.1 Hellea sp. | reverse complement strand
GCGGCCCCGAGGGAGAGCGCTGCCAGTTCACCTAATCCAAATGTCCGAGCGGCAAAAAAAGCCCCCGCGCCAAGAATGGCTGCCGTTGCATAAATGTCTTGGCGCAAAAGTAATGGCGTTTCATTACAAACGACATCGCGGATAACGCCGCCTGCTGTCGCTGTCATTGTCCCCATCAAGATACAAATGCCAGGCCCGTATCCCAACTCCATCGCTTTCGAGGCCCCAACAACCGCGAAGAGCGCAAGACCTGCCGCATCAATCCACTTCAAACTGCGAATACGTGACAGACGGTCAGGTGAAATAAACGCGAGCAGACCTGCTAGTGTGGGGAGCCAAAGGATATAAGTCTCAGACAGCCAGAAAACAGGTTGGTCCAAGAGGAGGTCACGCAAAGTGCCCCCACCAATCGCAGGTAAGAACGAGATCGCAATCACGCCCAGCAAGTCAAACTTCTGCCGGACCGCCATCAAGCCGCCTGACAGGCCAAAGACAAAAATGCCCAACCCGTCAAAGAGGGAGAGGATCAGCTCAGGCGTCATTAGCTCCGCCATCGCAGTACGCGGGCTTTTACAGGATTGACGAATTTCTCTCGGCTCAGCCGGGATTTCGCCCAAGCTTTCTTTAATGCGTAATACCATTTGGCTTGGGTATCGGCATCCTCAACAAGCATCAGACGCGGATCATGTTTCAGCCCGCGCTGCTGCAAATCCACCATGTCGGAATCCTGCCGCAGGAAGATGCGCGCGAAATGCCCCAATATCGGTGAGAGAATGCGGAAGGTCGCGTGGTCGGTGAAAAAGAGTTGACGAATGGCCGTCTTGTTTTCATCCAATGGTGTCAGCGCGGTAAAGGACAAAACTTTGCGCTTTCCAATCGTGATTTCTTCCGTCCGGATAGAGGGAAGGCGGAAAGTGATTTCCGTCACAGGTTTCCCGCCCAGTAATTTATAGGCAAATGAATTGGATGAAGGCTCATGCGCAATCATGGCGAAGCCGCGCTCTCGCGGCTCAAAGGCTTTCGCTTTTTCATGGATGGAATGCTCGGACCGCCACCACCACTGACGGTGGACATAAGGTCCATGTGCGGGATCCATCAGTCCAATGACGGCATGGTCAATATGGCAAGCCAGTTCGACCCCATCATCTAAGGTCGCCCTTTCTCGGGGGAGGCTAATTTCAGGTGGCTCTATGGGGGGAGGCGTCGTGTCTTTCGGGTCAGACCGCAAGTAAATCCAAACCAAAGGTCCGGTTTGGCGGATGGGGTAGGTGCGGACAGCAATACGGCCAACCTTCATATCTGAATCTTCAGGCAAGGCGGGTATCTCTTTGCACTGCCCGTCCGCCAGCCCGAAACGCCAACCGTGATAGGGGCATTCGACTGTGCCGGATTTTACGCATCCTGCGGAGAGTGGCACAGCGCGGTGCGGACAGATATCACGTAAGGCAAAAATGGTCTCGCCTTCGCGGGCCAGAACCACAGGCTCCCCTGCCAAAGACAGCGCTTTGGTCCCGCCGTTACGAATATCGCTCAGCAGCCCGGCGAAATACCAGATATCTTTGACAAAATTGTCCATAGTTTGGCTATAACGCGCTATGCGCGCGGGACAAGACATCGACAGGCCTCAGCCCGCTTTCCCGTAAGGACCGAATCGTTAAGTCCTTGTCGGATTTGGACAGCTTGCGTCCCGATTTATCCGTGACGAGAGGGTGGTGATGATATTGGGGCGTCGTCCAACCCATGAGATGTTGAATGAGTATATGCAGAGGCGTTTGGTCCAGAAAATCGGCTCCTCGGACAACGTGTGTTATACCTTGCAAAGCATCATCATGTGTTACGGCAATGTGATAGCTGCAAGCTATATCCCGCCGCGCAATAATCGGGTCGGCTCTGTTGGATGTTACCCACGCGTGTAAATCGGGAAGCGCTTGCCGCTGCATATCCCCTTCATAATAGGGCAATTGGGCAGGCGCGCGGCGGAGGGCGGCCTGTAAATTCAACCGGACGGAAAAGGGCAGGGATGGCGTTTTATATCGCGCCGCATCACGCAGCCGCTCGCAGATTCTGCCCGCCTCTGAATGTGACGGGCTTACGGGGCGCGGTGTGCGCTTGCCCGCTTTCAATTCGCTGCGCGATAGGGTGCAAGGATAGGCGAGTCCCCGCTGCACGAGCGTGATGATTGTCTTGGCATAGTCTGAATAATGTGCGCTTTGCACACGGGCGGGATTATTCCAGTTAAAGCCCATCCAAGCCAAATCCTCAATGATCCCATGCGTGAACTCGGGTCGGCATCGCGTATGGTCAATATCTTCAATCCGTAAATGGGCCATCCCGCCCTGCCGCGAGGCAAAGTTAAAAACGTTCTCAGCTGCTATAGCGTGGCCAAGATGCAGTTGACCCGTGGGTGACGGAGCAAAACGGGTAATTACCGAAGACATAAACCCAGCCATAAAGCGTCCACACATGATGTCGAGTTCCGGCGTTCACAATGGTGGTCAGGGGAGTAGATTTGAAGGACTATTACTTTATATCCGAACAGGTTCCAACGCCCGGCAATTAAAGAAAGCGGATTTATGTTTCCCGATGCAATAAAGTCTCTTCCCTCTTATTCAGGAAGATTTAGTGCAACGAAGCTAAAGGCGGCGGGGTGCGACGTGTTCTTCGCCTCTTACCCCGCCGGAACCAATATCGAGCCGCACACCCATGATACACATAATCACGGTATCATTACCCAAGGTGAAATGATTCTCACAATTGACGGGGTTGAGACGCGTTATGGCGTCGGTGATTGGTATGAAGTGCCGGCTCATACCACCCATTCAGCCCGGTGTGACGTTGACACAGCCGAAATTGAATTTTGGTTTGACCCGACCTCTCTTTAGCGGCGCATTAATCCCCCAAGTAATCCGCGGATCATTTTTCGGCCTTGAGATCTTACCAATTGCCGCGCGACTAACTTGGCTTCATGGGCAAGCATGTCGCCAGCCGATTTTTTGCGGCGGCCCGAAGTTTTCCGCGTGGTTTTTTTAGCGGCAGCTTTCTTTTTAGCTTCAGCAGCCTCAGCTTTTTCTGCCTCGGCTTCGGCCTTTTTGGCCGCTTTCTCGCGCTCTATCGCTTTTTGCTCCAACTGCTCATAGGCACTCTCGCGATCAATCGTCTCGGTATATTTATCCTTGAGATCAGAGGCTGCGATAATGGCCTTGCGCTCCGCAGCTTTGGCCGGGCCGAGGCGTGAGGCCGGCGGACGAATCATTGTGCGGCCAACAATGCCAGGCACGCCTTTATGGTCCAAAACCGAGACGAGCGCTTCGCCCACACCCAGATCGGTGATCACCTCTTCAGTATCAAAAGCCGGGTTTTCCCGGAAGGAGCTGGCGGCGGCGCGAATGGATTTTTGTTCTTTCGGCGTATAGGCGCGCAATGCATGTTGAATGCGGTTACCCAGCTGGCCCAACACGCTGTCTGGAATATCTGACGGGTTTTGGGTGACGAAATAAATGCCGACACCTTTGGACCGGATGAGGCGAGCGACTTGCTCAATTTTTTCAACCAAGGCTTTTGGCGCATCTTCAAAAAGTAAATGGGCTTCATCGAAGAAGAAGACCATTTTTGGCTTATCCGGGTTACCGACTTCGGGCAGTTCTTCAAACAATTCCGATAAAAGCCAGAGCAGGAAGGTCGAATACAAATCCGGCGAATTGATGAGCTCATCCGCCGCCAGAATATTCACGGCGCCGCGGCCATTCTCATCCACTTTCATCAAATCGGCCAGTTCCAGCGCGGGCTCTGCGAAAAACTCATCCGCACCTGCGCGCTCAAGTTTCAGGAGTTGACGCTGAATCGCCGCGACGGACTGGCTGGTCACATTGCCATATTCGCGGGAAATTTCGGCTTTATTCTCGCTGATATAATTCAGCAGCGAGCGTAAATCTTTCATATCCAGAAGCAACATCCCGTCATCATCAGCGAGTTCAAACGCGATAGTGAGAATACCTTCTTGCGTTTCATTCAGGCCCATTAGGCGCGCCAGAAGTGTCGGACCCATTTCAGAAATTGTCGTCCGAACCGGATGACCTTGTTTGCCATATAGATCCCAAAACACGGTTGGCATGGCTTCATAATCATATTCTCCCAGCCCAATTTTCATGGCCCGCTGGAGTAATTTATCATGCAGCTTATGATCAACAGAGCCGGACTGACTCACGCCGGATAAGTCGCCTTTCACATCGGCGGCAAAGACGGGAACGCCAGCCTTGGAAAACCCTTCGCATAATATCTGCAGGGTGACGGTTTTACCCGTGCCCGTCGCCCCCGCGACAAGACCGTGCCGGTTGGCCAGCGGAAGTAGCAAATGCTGCTTATTGTCATCGCTATCCGTGCCTAAAAATATGCCGTTCTTCATGGTGAAGGATTCCTCTCAATTTTCGTGATTTTGTTATGGGGTCTGGCGCTTGAATGCAATATGACTGTGATGACGCAATTGGAGAGGCCAGAATGATCACGACGAACGATACGACGATAAGAGCGACATTGCTATTTTTGGCAGGCATGGCCCTGATTGCACTTCTCTATCTCACGCGTGAGCTTTTGGCCCCTTTTGCGCTGGCTATATTTATCTGGCTCATCATTGATGCCTTTGCGCGGTGGATGGATAATTTATCGCCGAAGTTTCCCTATTGGCTCGCACTTACAATCGCGGTTCTGATTGTTGTGGGACTGATGGTCGGGTTTATATTCGTGATTGTCGATACTGTTGGGGACGTCGTCAAAGACGCGCCGAAATATGAAACCCGGCTGACGGAAATTTTCTCATGGATTGCTGATAAAACGGGACAAGAAAATATGTCCTTCCAGACGCTAAATGAGAACTTTAAAATCACGGAGAAAGTCCAAAGCGGTTTGGGTACATTTGCTGCGACTATTCAGGGCGTCTTATCGGAATTTTTCCTCATTGCGCTTTACGTCGTTTTCCTGTTTGCGGCCCAATCCAGTTTTCCAAAGAAAATGGATGACTTATTTCCGAATGCGAATCGCCGCGCGCAAGCCTCTAAAGTTGGAACACGGATTCGTCATTCCATTGAAAAATATCTGTCCGTTCAGACAATCATTTCGCTCATGCAAACTGTGGTCTCTTATGTTGGTATGACAGCTCTCGGCTTGGACAATGCTTTGTTCTGGGCTTTGGTAATTTTCGTCTTGAACTATATTCCGATTGTGGGCGGTCTGGCGGCTGTCGCTTTGCCATGTTTATTCGCCATGGTGCAATTTGATAGTGTTGGGCGTATCGCCGCACTGGCCGGAGTTTTATTCGGCGCACAATTCATCATCGGAAATACAATCCAACCGAAAATGATGGGCGACAGTATGAATTTGTCCGCCCTTGTCGTTATCCTCGCTTTGTCGGTCTGGGGCGCATTATGGGGCGGGGTTGGTGCGTTCTTGTCCGCGCCATTGACCGTCATCATCATGATTATTCTGGCGCAGTTCCCAACAACCCATTGGATCGCGGTTTTGCTTTCTGCCGACGGAAATCCGGATTTAGATGGGGACGGGAAGGCTGATCCGAAGCCCGTGGCCGGACTATAATGCGGCTCACCAGACTGTGATAAACATGTTTGGTGCGCATTCATCTTTTGCGCAGTAAAGGATGAGCATGAAACATTTATTCCCTCCCCTCGCGGCGCTGACACTGGCGTCGATGTCGTCTTTTGTATTTGCGAGCGAGCCTGCTGCAAATCCGACTCATGTTGTCGAACTCTTTACCTCGCAGGGCTGCTCGTCCTGTCCGCCAGCCAATCGGTTTGTGACCAAGCTTTCGGAAAACCCGGAAACACTGGTCCTATCTTATGGCGTGACCTATTGGGATTATTTGGGCTGGAAAGACACATTTGGTGATCCCGAATTTACGCAGCGTCAACGCGATTATCGCGATGCCTTTGGCGCGGCGAATATTTACACGCCGCAAATTGTGTTGGGCGGTTCGGCGCATAGCCCGCGTTATTCTAAACGGGATGTCGCCGACATGAAATTGCCCGATAACGATATTGGTTTAAGCGTAACCCGTGATGGAGATCAGCTGACTGTGAAAGCGAATGCGCCGAAAGACATTATTGTGGATGTCATCTCCTACACGCCCGGCGAACAGAGCGTGAAAGTTGCACGCGGTGAAAATGGCGGACGGACCCTGCGCCTGACCAATGTCGTGACAGGTGTGCAAAGTCTGGAATGGGACGGCATTGCCGCATCAGCGACCTTGCCAAAATCCGAGAGCACGCAATATGCAGTTCTGATTCATGACGCCAAAAGCGCAAAGATATTGGATGCTGCCGTTATTGATTAGGCCCCTTAAATGACGGCAGCCCGGCTGCGTATTACGGGGCTGAACGTAATACGGGACCGGGCCACTTTTGACAGGGTACCCCTAGGGATAGGGACCCCCACCATGTCAACGTGGGAACGTGATGTGTCGCAGGCCAGTTGGGCGTTTGCGTTTCGGGGGCTGGGGGGGCTGATAAATAACCGACCCACATTCACTTTTCCGCCCTGCGACAAGTCTCTGCTAGGTTCGCTTTAAGGTCAAATCCTGCTCCAATTGTGTCAAAAATGTGGTGCGGCGTTACAAAGCGGATAGGTTTGCGCCATAAATCGATTAAAACGCGCAGGCTTGCCAGCTTGAAAAACAAAGTTATGTTGAGATTATGAGCCAAGTCCTCCCTTTTCCTTCAGGTTCCAATCGCTCGTCTAAGGGACCCTCACAGGTCGCCTTCGATCGTCAGGAGCTCTCAGCTATTTTGAATGTTTATGGACAGATGGTCAGTAAGGGCGATTGGAAAGATTACGCTATGGACTTTTTGCGCGATAAGGCTGTCTTTTCAGTATATCGACGCGCGTCAGAGCATGCGCTCTACAGGATTGAAAAAGTGCCTGCCTTGCGGAAAAAACAAGGTCAATTTGCCGTCATCGCACCGGGCGGTCTGGTACTTAAACGCGGGCACGACTTGCGCACGGTTTTAAAAGTGTTCGACAAGGCCCGTTTTCGCAGCATCTAGTCGCGCTCAAATTTTATACGGTTTTCGCTCGAAAAATCCGGCACATCACCGAGAATTATTTTGAGTACTGTCTCTAGGACGGCAATGCCGCAGCCGGTCCGGCGAGGCCCGCTCCGCCGCGTTTTGCGCCTTCTCCGCGCGTTCCTTCAACATCCTTGGCCGGGCTGAAACTCAGCACGGTTGACCCTTGGGCGCGGAATTCCTGTCCTGGTTGGATGAACTCCAACGTTCCGTCAGGTTTACGCGCCAAAATCAGATCCAATTCATCGCCGCGATCTTTGTACAAATCGTCGAGTGTGTATTCCTCTGATAAAGTGGTTGACCGGAACCGCCATCCTCCCCACCAATCACGGGTTAGAGAGTCGAAACTGCGACCACGTGAGGTCAAGGTTCGGCCGCGGGAGGTGAAGGCGATGCTTTCCGCATCATCTTCATCATTCTCTTTAGCGCCGATTTGGAACACGCGGTGGCGACCCAATTCGGGCGCAAATTCAACGCATACAAGCGCGTTATAAGCTTCATTCGGCGTTGCAGCGATGAGGACATTAAATGAGCTGTGGTCGAGCGAATAATCTGCATTTTCGGACAAGACTTCACCGTAAAATGTGGTGTGACCCTCAAGGCGCGCGCCGCGCAGACGGCGCCAATTCGTGTCGGCCACAGTGACTTTGATATGAAGTTCTTTCAGCGCTTTGGCGAGGCCGAGCGACCATGGATTTGCGCCGATAATCAACACGCCGTCACCATCGCCGCTATCGAGTTTCAGCATATGGGCCAGCGGCCCGATAAAGAAACCAGCGAACAGCACAGTTGCAAAAACGAGCGCGAAAGCGAGGGGGACGAAAATTGCGCCGTCCTCGCGGCCTAAAGCGGTCATTTCCGCTGCGAAAAGGCCCGCAACTGCAACGGCCACAATTCCGCGCGGCGCTATGAGGGAGACGAGCAGGCTCTCTTTCCACGAAATTCCGGACCACAAAGTCCCGAGCATAACAGCAATCGGGCGGACGAGAAACATCATCGCCAAGACAAAGGCGATCACGCCCCAATCGGAGACAAAGGCTCTCAATACGCTCGGTGTCAATGTGGCCGTCAGCATGACAAATACGCCGGAAACCAAGATGATTGCGATGTTTTCTTTGAACCGGCGCATCTCGACCATGCTGGCATATTTCGTGTTAGCCATCGTCATCCCCAAGGCCGTCACAGCCAGAAGCCCTGTTTCATCGGCCAGGGTATTGGCGAGAACATAGATGACCAAGACCCAAGCCAAGACGACAGGCGCTTTTAGATATTCCGGGATAACGCCGCGTCTGAAAGCCCAAGCCATGCCGATGCCTGAGATAATGCCAACAAAAGTGCCTAGAATCGCTGCAAAAGCAATCTTACCAAAGACCATGGCCATGCTGGCTTCAATCTGTGTGATACGGATAAATTCAAAGACGATAACGGCAAATAATGCCCCTAGAGGGTCATTGACGATGCCTTCCCATTTTAAAATATTTGCGGGTTTGGTTTGCAAATGGGCCTGGCGTAGCAGGGGCATGATGACGGTTGGACCGGTGACGATAAACAAACCGCCCACCATAGCCGCCAAATCCCATCTTAGTCCCACAAGATAATGTGCAGCCAATGTGCCAAGACCCCAAGCGATTGGCCCGGCCAAGACAACCATACGGATGACGGCGCGGCGCGCATCGCCCAAATCTTTGAATTTCAGGTTTAGCCCGCCCTCAAACAGGATGATGGCCACGGCAATACCGATCATTGGCCGATAAACATCGCCAAAATCGACTTGTGGATTTAAGCGGAAAGGCTCCAGCGCGTCATGAATAAAGCTCGGCATGGGAAGGCCAAGTAGGTAGCCGACCAAAGGGCCAAATATCAGACCCGCAATGGCCATCAAAACAATCGCCGGACGCTGCAGCTTCCAAGCCAACCATTGCGCGCCGATGCCTAAGGCACCGATCAAGGCAATCTTAAACGGAAGCGTCGATCCCTCATGGTGTGCGTCAACGCCTCCCCCCGCGAGAATGATGTCAGCAAGCATCACGGCTTCAAAACCCATAATAATCCCATTTTTCAGCGCAAATTCTGATTTGCGGAAAAGAACTCAATGGACCGGATAGCTTATTCAACCCACCAGACCAAACGCTAATAACCCTACTATTCAGCCACGCGGTAAATGTCGAAGCCTATCGCCGAGGTGCCATAATCACCTTCATCATATTGCGAGACGCTGTCGTTAAAGAAATCAAGAATATGATTGTATATGAGCTCGAAAAGGGGCGTCATTTGCGTTTCGTCCAGTGGCAAGGTGAGAGCAATCGGACTCTTTTTGCCGATTGAGATTTTCATCAATTCGCCTTCTTTCTGACAATGCATTTTCAAGCGCATATAGTCTTTGTCTTCAGAAATGCGCACGGCGAGGCCAAAACTAATGGGTTTGAGCGGCAAGTAGCCTTGCCCGGAGACAGAAAACGCCCCCGACTGGTAGTTTTCGGCCTGAAACGGTCCTTCCGGCGGGACTAGAAAGACGCAAGGTTCATCACCCTTATCCAGCCAAACACAGAGTAAATCCCGCAATGTTTCCGCAACAGATCGAATTTGGGCATAATTGTCGAAACTGCGCGCACCATAGGTTTCGGCGGCTTCCCAAATTTTTGACAGTCTGGAGTCCGTCTTCGGATGGATTTCGGATTTTGTATGAAACGGTGTCTCGGTCATTCTGATGTTGTGGCGTGTTCAACGCTCAAGTCAATTCCTCCTTGCAAGTGAATTTTTTGAACAAATTCCCCTTTTTGGCACGAGGATTGAACCGCGTGTCATCAGATATCATAGTGAGACTGAATTATGCGGATGAGAACGCTGACAATTATTGCCCTGACCGGGCTTGGGTTAAGTGGGTGTAGCCTGTGGACAAAATCGGGCAAGGTTGATGGCTCGGCGTCGGCTGAGACGAACCTCAGAACAACACCGCAACAGGCCTATAGTTTTGATGGTCAAGTTTATGATGTTGAAATCTATGACAGCGCAACCGCATCTGCCGGATATGTAACGACCTCCAACGCATATGGGTATGATGTGGATTTATATGATCCATCTGAATATTATTATTATGGCTATAACGACAAAGGCCTTCGCCCTCTTATTGTCGCTGAAGCATCAGATCCCAGAGACACTGCCTTCGTGAAATTGAACGGGCCGTCGCAGCCATCCGATTGGCAAAATTGTGAATCGCGCCACCGCGGATATTTGTTCATGTCCGAATATGACATACGTCTCGATCCAGGGTTTGAAGTTTGCATGCGCAATAAGGGTTATGTACTGAGCTCGGAATATGGTCCGTCATCCAAAATGGCGCTCAATGCTCAAACCGCGGGCCTTCGCGGCACATACCCGCAGAGCGGGTTGAGTTCAGCCTTCTTCCGATAGGATAGCCTCTAAACCATCGCGATAGCTGCTAAATCGTGGGGTCCAGCCGAGTTCTCTGCGGGCTTTGTCTGCATTAACGCGTTTGGTTTCCGCGTAAAAACTACGCGCCATATCCGAAATGACTTCATCATCAAGCTGAACACGCGGCGCGGGCGGTAAATCGAGCAATCCCGCCGCATAGTCCAGCACATCTTGTGGTGGGGCCGGATGTCCATCGGCGAGATTGTAAATGGATTGCGGATTAGGCAATTTCAGACTCGAAAGGACCGCACTGATGATATCCGCGACGTGAATGCGGTTCACGACGTGGCCGTCTTTTATAATCGCACGGGCCTTGTTCTGTCGTAATTTCTGAAATGGCGCGCGACCGGGACCGTAAATGCCCGCCAGTCGAAAAATATGAACGGGCCAGAGCGTTTCTATCCAAGCCAGTTCGGCATCGGCACGCGCGATGCCGCGTTTCAGCAAGGGTGATGGGGGTTCCCCCTCAAAAACCCATTGACCGCCCCTGTCACCATAAACGGACGTTGCGGAGAGATATCCAATCCAGGGTGCTGACGGCTGCAAATGCGTGAATTCTTTCAGGGCCGGGTCTTGTCCGTCTTTGCCCGGCGGTATTGACGACAAGATCATATCGGCCAACTCGAATCGGGACTGCAATTCCTGAGATGCCGCGCCGTTAAACTTATGACACGTCACACTCTGCAGCGGTGTCTCGCCCGACCGCGTTGTGATATGCACGTTCCAGCCTCGCGCAATCAGATATGGCGCCAAGGCCCGCGCCGTATATCCTGCCCCCAAGAGCAATGCAGATTGAGGCTTATTAATGTGACGGCTCATTGTCGGTTCAGACTCCTGCGTTTATGCGGACGCCATGACACGTCATTTCTCTCATGTCGCCTGCCTGATGGGTGGCCTGATTCTTTTTAGCACACCAAGTCTGGCCAGCGACTTAACGCCGGAATTTGAAGCGCGCCATAAATCCTGCTTGGAATCTATTGCAGTTGATGCCGAAACAGCCTTTGAAGCGGCAATGCAATGGCGGGACCAAGGGGGTGGCCGCCGCGCGAAACACTGTGTCGCTATGGCTTTATTTGCATTGGGCCATGAAGATGAAGCGGCCTATCGCTTGGATAAATTGGCTGAAGGGGCTGATGGCGGAACAAAAGAGACGCGCGTCAAACATTATGCTGAGGCCGCGAATCTCTGGTTGACCGTGAACGAGCCTGAAAAGGCTTATGCATCAGCTTCCGCAGGATTAAAGCTGGCCTATGATCATTTGGAATTGCGTATTGCGCGTGCGCGCGCCTATGCGCTTTCGGGTCGATATGATTTTGCAGAAACCGATTTGACATCCGTTTTGGCGTTGGACCCAAATTATGCGCCGGCTCTGCGTTACCGTGCCGATGCCCGGTTTAAGCAAGACAAGATTGAAGAGGCGCAAGCGGATATTGAGGCCGCGCTAGACTTAGATCCTACATCCGTAGAAACAGCTTTGCTCCGCGGGCAAATCCGCGAAGCCGTTCGACTGGCCGAGGCGGAATAGCTTTCCGCTTAGCCAGAAACTTTATCTTGGGTCAGGCGCCAGCGTTTCACTGAAAAATTCCAGAATTTGACGGTCCCGATGGATACGATTTTCTGTTTTTCGAAAGCCATGTTTCTCACCGGGATAGGTTTGAACATGCAGGTTTTGCATATTCTTTTCCTGCATGGCCGCCATTAGCTTTATCGAATGACGGAACACGACATTATCATCTGCCATGCCATGAATGAGTAGAACCGGCTCCGTCAGCCCATCAATATATTTGAATACGCTGCCATCTTCGTAAGCCCCTTCAGTGTAATTTTCTGCACCGGGATTCGGATCGCCTAAATAACGTTCTGTATAGGCTGTATCGTAAAGCGACCAATCCGTGACGGGGGCTCCGGAAATACCCGATTTATACAGATCGGTTTGCGCCAACATGTGTAGCGACATATATCCGCCATAGGACCAACCATAAATGCCCATATTGTTACCATCGACAAAATCCTGCGCTGCGAGCCAGCGCGCGCCGACGGATTGATCCTTCACCTCTATCTGCCCCATTGAACGGTAGAGATGGTCTTCAAAGGCTTTACCGCGATTGGTTGCGCCGCGATTATCCATCATGAAAACAACAAAGCCGTGTTGAGCTAGCATATTGGCCAATTGCTTTCGGCCAAAGCCTTGCCGGACGCGCTGTACTCCGGGTCCGCCATATACAATCGTAATAGCCGGCCGTTTTTCGCCGGCTTTCAAATCTTTGGGCTTGAATAACATATAGTCGAGTTTTGTGCCGTCCTCCGCGTCCAATTGACCATATTCCGGATTGATGTGGGCGTCTAAATAGGGCGCATAAGCATGGTTCTCGTCCAGCTTGTTTTCGTTCAGCCAGGCCAGCGGGGTACCGTCCGCCTGATAGGCCCGCAAATTAGTCGGTGTCTGATCATCGGAATAGGAGCCCAGATAGCGCGTGCAATCGCTATTGAAATTCGCGCTGTGATTGCCGGGGCCGGATGTGATTTGTGTGACGGTCTGCGTTTCATCTGTCTCGGTTGGTTGGGTTATTTTAAATATATGATTGGAAAGTGGGCTGTCTTTCCAACCTGTGACAAAAAGTAAGTCATCTGATTGGCAGGCGATTGACCCGGCTTGTAAATATTCAGGGGTGAGCGCTTTGATTATTCCGTCGGCGTCAATTTTAAAAACCTGGCGCTTGTCATTACGCTCTGCTGTCCAGATTAAACCGCCATCCTGGGTCGGTGACATATCGTTATAGATATTCAACCAAGTTGGGGAGGTTTCCTCATAGAACTCAGATTTCTCGCCCGTGCGTGAGTCAATTTTGTAAATACGGTGCGTTTTGTGATCGCGCGCCAGCACGCCGACAAAGGCCGTGCGGTTGTCCGGCGCCCACGCCACACGGGTCAGGTAAATATCATCTCCTAAAGCAGGGTCATCATCGAGCGTAACCCAGCGCGTTTTTCCGCCTTCGGCAGATACAAACCCTAATTTGACAGTCGCATTTTCCGTGCCTGCAAAGGGATAGCGTTGCGCTATATTTTTCACTCCATCCACGCCAAAATCCAAACGATTTTCAATGGCAATCGCGCTTTCATCAATTTGCGTATAGGCAATAGTTTTCGCATTAGGCGAGAGCCAATACCCCGTATTTCTGTCCAACTCTTCTTGCACCACAAAACTGGCCGTTGCATTGCGAATTGTCTCTTTCGCTCCGTCCGAAAGCTGACGTTCCAGCCCGGTTTCCAGATCTTTAATGTAGAGCTCATTACCGCGTACATAGGCGACCTTGCTGCCGTCTTGACTGACTTTTGGATCCGTCTCAAATTCCTTCGTCGCGGTAACTTGCCGACTTTCCTGCGTTTCCAAATCGTAGAGATAAATATCTCCGCCAAGGGGGAAGAGCAATAAGCTGTCCCCAACCCAGCTATAGGAAATAATGCCGCTGCCATATTCGCGGGCGCGTTCACGCCTGTTTTTTTCTTCTTCTGACAGGACTTCAGGACCTTGCAAAATGTCTGTGGAACTGACGAGCAAACGCCCTTCACCCGTCTCTAAATCATATGCCCAGAGGTCTTTTTGACGCGCATTGTCTTCGCGCCCCTGCAGGACTGTAACAAACTCTCCGGACGGTGCAATTTTAACTCCAGATAAAGTGGTGCCTCCGAGCGCTGGCGCGCTGTTAATACGCTCAGGCGTCAATCCGCCCGGGACAGGCGTGTTACGAATGTAATTCACCGGAGCTTGTTCAGCCTCGACATCTTTTTGAGCTTGCTCCGCTGCCTGTTGCAAAGTCGGTGCGGGATTATCTTTGTCGCTGCAAGCGATAAGAATTGAGGAGAGAAGAAGCGGGGGGATAAGGTGTTTCATGGACCTCTATTGCGACGGCTTGGGGGTAAGTTCAAGACTAACTCAAGCCGTCTGCCCACTTCCCATTGACTGCAAGGCAGGTTACGCGGTTGTCATGCCAGATTTGCGCCCAGTATTTTTCGTGATTGGCCTGATGAGTTCCGCGCTTGGGATTCTGATGTTCATTCCAATGTTAGTGGATGTTTTCGACGAAGCACGCGCTTGGCGCGCCTTCGGTGTAGCGGGCGGTATGACGACCCTTTTCGGGGCCTTGCTGGCGACAATCACCTACACACCAAATCCGTCTCTGCGCGCGCGCGGAGCTTTCGTGCTGACTGTTTTTGCTTGGCTAACATTGTCAATCCTATCGTCTTTGCCCTTTTTGTTCGAGCCGATTAACCTGTCCCTGACCGATGCATTATTCGAATCGACTTCGGGCATTACGACGACCGGCGCGACCATTCTAACGGGATTGGACGACATGCCGCGCGGCGTATTGATGTGGCGGGCTTTGCTTCAATGGATTGGCGGGGTCGGTATTGTGGTGACGGCAATGGCTGTTCTGCCGATGTTGAAGGTTGGGGGTATGCAGCTCTTCCGTTTGGAAAGCTCCGATATGGGCGAAAAAATTCTTCCCCGGGCGGCCAGTCTGGCAGGCGGCATATCCTTAATTTACCTCGTACTGACAATCGCGTGCTTTGCCGGCTATTTGCTGACGGGAATGAATTGGTTCGATGCGATTGCCCATGCCATGACAACTTTGGCAACGGGTGGGTATTCAACCTCGGATGCGTCCATGGGCGGGTTCATGGATGATGGTGCGGATATTGTCGGGACCATATTCATGATGTTGGCAGCGCTGCCATTCGGTGTTTACTTATTGATGACGACACGCGGTGACTTGACCGCTATTCTTCGTGATAGTCAGGTCCGTGCATTCGTGACCGTCATCATTTGCTTGACAATAATTGTTACGCTTTTCCTTATACTGTCCGATCAGTTCGAGCTGACAAGAGGGTTGCGTTTGGCAGCTTTTAACACGGTCTCTATCGTGACCGGAACGGGCTATGCGACGGCAGACTACAATTCATGGGGATCTTTTGCCGTCGCCGCATTCTTTGCATTTATGTTCATTGGAGGATGTGCGGGTTCCACAGCCTGTTCAATAAAGATATTTAGATATCAGGTCGCGTTTGAAGCTATGCGCAACTATCTGTTTCGCATGCCGCGTCAACATGCTGTTGTACCCATGCGATATGGGGGACGACCTTTATCCCCCGGAGTTGTTTATTCCGTGATGAGCTATTTTTTCGTCTTTTTTCTGACCTTTGTTATCACGGCAATTTTGCTGTCCTTGATTGGCTTGGACCCGATTACCGCTTGGTCTGGGGCAGGCAGCGCCGTGGCCAATGTCGGGCCGGGTCTTGGCGATATTATCGGTCCGGCGGGCACCTATCAAGATTTGCCGGGAAGCGCAAAATGGGTTTTAATGATGGCCATGATTATTGGCCGTCTCGAAATTGTCACAGCGCTGGTTCTACTGACGCCGGCCTTCTGGCGGAGCTAAATTTCCGAAAGTGGAAATTTATAATCCGTCGCGCAAAATTCGCAATTGGCAGAAATTACACCCTCTTCAGCCATGTCCTGCAATGCGCTTGGTTCAAAACTTTTAAGCGTATCGAGCAAACGCTGGCGCGAACACCGGCAATCGGCATTGACGTCATGGGTTTCTACAACACGCACGCCATATTCGTTGAAAAGACGATAGAGAAGCGTATCGGTGGACACTTCCGGATCTATCAACTCCGCATCCGTTAATGTCGCGAAAAGTTGTTGCGACGTTTCCCAGGGCGGCGTGGCGTCAGCACGGGCTTCATCATCCGCAATCTTTTGAATCATAATGCCGCCGCCTGACCAATGTGATCCATCGGTATCCACGGATTGGCCGCAAGCCAAATGAATGCGCGTTGGTATCTGCTCGGATTGATTAAAATAATGCTCAGCACAGCTTGATAGGCTGTCGCCCTCAATGGCGGCAATACCCTGATATTGGTCCATGTCCGGACCTTGATCAATCGTCATGGAAAATGTGCCGCCGCCTAAAAGCGTATTGGCGCCAGGATTTTTTGAGTCGAGCTCAATCTCCTTTAATTTATCGGCATCCCACCGTGCATATCCACGAATATTACCGGACGTCGTACAATCCGCCATTAGCAGGCTGACCGCACCGTCATTTGTTCCGTGACATTGTACGACTAAGCGACCCTCAAATTTCAACGATTGCGCAACGATTGCGCCCGTCATCATAGCTTCACCCAATAGACGGGCAATGGGGTCAGGATAGCGTGCTGCCCCGCCCGGATTGAGGGCCTTGTCCAGAGCTGCGCCAAGTTTTACGGCGCGACCTCTGACAGGTTGTCCGTCCAGTTGGAAAACGGTGACGAGGTCGGTGGGGTTTTGTGTTGTATCAGTCATGGGCGCTCATGTGGGGTAGGGGGTCTGTTTATGCAAGCACCCGGCTAAAGCGGCGCACACATAAAAAAACCCGCCATAAAGACGGGTTTTCTACTTATTGATTTCGCGGATGCTTAATTAGGATTTAGCCAGTAAGTCGCGGATTTCTGCAAGCAGAACTTCATTTGCAGGCGGCGCTGCCGGTGCTTCCTCTTCAGCCTTTTTCGTCTTGTTCATACCTTTGATGATTAGGAACATGACGAATGCAACAATGATAAATGAAATCAAAGCGTTGATGAATAGGCCGTAATTAATGGCCGTTTCTGGTGTTGTGACAGTCCCGTCAGCCGCGACGACAGCTTCTGTCATGACATATTTCATGTTGGCCATATCGACGCCGCCCATGATTGGACTGATGGCCGGCATAAAGACGTCACTGATAAAAGATGTGACAACTGTTGCAAATGCAGATCCCATAACAAAGCCGACGGCCATATCGACAAGGTTGCCCTTCATCGCAAATTCTTTAAATTCTGAAATCATTCCCATTGGAAAATTCCCCCTAGTAAAAGTTACACCAACCCCCGTTGATGCTTGACCGCCATATCGCATTCGGCAAGAGTTTCGTCAACGTAGTTAATGTTTTCCCTTAAAGCTGTTAATTTCGTATACAGGTTTTGAGCATTGATTAAGGACCAACTATCCGTGCAATATCTACACACAATGCTCCGTGTGAGTGATTTAGAGGCCTCGCTCAAATTCTATTGCAAAGGACTCGGGCTTGTTGAAACGCGTCGATACGAAAGCGAGAAAGGGCGCTTCACACTTGTTTTCTTGGCCGCGCCGGAAGATCTTGCGCGTGCAAGATCTGACAAAGCGCCATTGGTTGAGCTGACCTATAATTGGCCTGATGCTGATGGAAACACGGAGACGCTTTCAGGCGGACGTAATTTCGGTCACTTGGCGTATCGCGTTGACGATATTTACGCGACTTGCGCGCATTTGCAGTCTCAAGGCATAACAATTTTGCGTCCGCCCCGGGACGGACATATGGCGTTTATCCGCAGTCCGGATGGGGCGTCGGTCGAATTTCTTCAAGCCGGGGAAAATCTACCGGCGCAAGAACCGTGGGCCTCGATGGAAAACACGGGTGAGTGGTGATTATGACATTCAATTCAACGAATTGAATGTCTAAGAACCGGAGGGCTCTAGCCTTCCGGAACTCGTTGTCGAAAATTGCTCTTAAGCCTTAGACTCGTCGTCAATGCGTTGACGAAGCTCTTTACCCGTGCGGAAAAAGGGAACGTGCTTACCCGGAACGTGGACCGTTTCGCCCGTGCGCGGATTTCGTCCGACACGTGGATCCCGCTTACGCACTGAAAAGGCGCCAAAGCCGCGCAATTCTACGCGCGCACCAGCTTCCAATGTCTGGGTGATTGTTTCCAAGACCACGGCGACCAGTCTTTCCATATCCCGGCGGGTTAGATGCGGGTTCTCAGCGTGGAGCGTATCGATAAGTTCAGATCTAAGCATGGCACCTTAAATCAGGTTGGCCCTTGGGGCGTCAATCGAAAACCTAAATTTCGGCAAAAAAAAGCCCCTGTTTCAGGGGCTTTCATGGTTAACAGCGTTTTAAGAGACGCCTATATTCGTCCCAAAACGAGACATTTACTTTTCGGCTAGTTGTCGGCCTTCAGAGCCGCACCCAGAATATCGCCGAGTGAAGCACCCGAGTCGGCAGAGCCATATTGCTCAACGGCTTCTTTCTCTTCCGCGATTTCCAGCGCTTTGATCGATAGCTGATAATCGTTACGCGCACGATTTGCGCGTGTGATCATGGCGTCAACCTTGTCACCGACAGCGAAACGCTCCGGACGCTGCTCAGAACGCTCGCGTGACAAATCGCCCTTGCGGATAAAGGCTTTAACATCACCGTCTTCGCCAAAGGTCACGTCCAAACCGGCGGGCTGAACGTTGACAACTGTACATGTGACAGTTGCGCCGCGGTTTGCACCAGCAGCACCGGCAGGGGCCGTATCTTTGACAAGTTGTTTGATGCCGAGCGAGATACGCTCTTTATCCGTGTCAACTTCGAGGATTTTCGCCTCAACCGTATCGCCTTTATTGTAGTCTTGGAGGGCTTCTTCGCCTGACTTGTCCCAAGACAGGTCTGAAAGATGGGCCATGCCGTCGATTTCGCCGTCCAGACCGATGAAGAGACCAAACTCCGTGATAGAGCGGACTTCGCCTGTGACTGTGGAGCCGAGCGGGAAGCGCTCTGAGAAGTCGTCCCAAGGGTTGCTTTGTACCTGCTTGATACCGAGTGAGATGCGGCGTTTCTCTTGATCAACATCGAGAACTTCGACTTCGATTTGCTGAGATGTAGAGACAATCTTGCCCGGGTGGATGTTTTTCTTTGTCCAAGACATTTCGGACACGTGAACCAAACCTTCAACGCCTTCTTCCAGCTCGATGAACGCACCGTAATCGGCGATGTTCGTGACTGTACCAGTGTGGCGTGTACCCGGTGTGTATTTCGCAGCAGCTGCGTTCCACGGATCTTCCTGAAGCTGTTTCATGCCGAGGCTGATGCGTTGTGTATCCGGATTAATCCGGATGATCTTCACCTGAACGGTGTCGCCAACATTGAGGACCTGGCTCGGGTGTGAAACACGACGCCAAGACATGTCAGTGACATGGAGGAGGCCATCAATGCCGCCGAGGTCAACGAACGCACCGTAGTCGGTGATGTTCTTAACAACGCCGTCACGGGTTTCGCCTTCTTGCAGCTCTGAAACCAGCTCTGCGCGTTGTTCTGCACGGGATTCTTCGAGGATAGCACGACGGGAAACGACAATGTTACCGCGTGAACGGTCCATTTTCAGAATCATGAAAGGCTGCGTTTGCCCCATAAGCGGGCCAATGTCGCGCACCGGACGGATGTCAACTTGTGAACCCGGCAGGAAGGCATTGATACCGCCAAGGTCGACTGTGAAGCCGCCTTTGACGCGGCCAACGATTTCGCCGTTCACAGGCTCTTCGCCTTCGAAGAATTTATGCATTTTGACCCAGGCTTCCTCACGGCGCGCTTTATCACGGGAGAGAACGGCTTGACCGAGGGCGTTTTCGATACGCTCAAGATAGATATCAACTGTGTCGCCAACTTTTGGCATTGTGTCTTCACCCGGGGTGAAGAATTCGCGCGCGTCGATGCGGCCTTCAGTTTTCAAACCGACGTCAACGATTACGACGTCTTTTTCGATGCCGGTGACAAGGCCGGAAACGACTTTGCCTTCTTGCATGGGGGAGGCCTCAATAGAGGCTTCAAACATGGATGCAAAATCATCCATTGTAGGGTTCATAGTGTCGGACATGTAAAGGAGGTGCTCCAGATATAAGGTCCTGCCAATCGCGAGCCCCCTCATTGGGGCGTGGGTTGCGATGGACTAGCCCGGCCAATCCGGGCGTAAGAAGAGTGAGACGCAAGACGGTGGAGTGCCAGTCCGCAAACTCGCGCGGCCTATAGGTGAGGGTCAGTCAGGATGCAAGCGAAGAGGTGAGTAAGGCCCGAGCTGAATTACAACCCATGACACACGCTCTCACAGCGCACTTCTCGATTTTTCGATTTGCAGAAGACAGGTGCTGATCGCCGCTTTCATTTCGCCCAGTTTTTCTTTGGTCAGATTGGATTTTGCGGTATTGCCTAACGCGTCTGCGGCTAAAGCTAAATCTTTGAGCGGGCCTGAGAGGTCACGTTCGACGGCTTTACGAAAATCATCAATTTCATTGCGTCTTTTTGCTTGCGCCTTTTGCGACTGCTGCATTTCCAATCTTGCGGCCTTTGCGTCAGATAATCGTTCCGTATTTGTCAGGATAGACCCGTCTTCCAATCTGGTTTGTGTTATCCTGAAAAAGTGACCTTTTCCGGTTTCTCGTATGACAGAACGCTTGTCTTTTATATTACGCAATTCATTCACACGTAGAAATACATAACGCTCCGTATTCTCGATTCCGAAGGCCGGGTTATTTGCGATACGTCTGTAAAATTTATGGGCCGGATCACCTACGGATAATACGTCCTCTGGCATATCGAAAAATTGCCGGAATCTTTGGTTCATATACACAAATTTCAATTCGGTATTGATGACCGACAGGCTTTCTTCTGAGCTCAAGGTGAGGGCTTTAATCAGGCCAAGAGTTTCGCCCCGAACGTCTTTCTGTTCCCCGAATTCTTTCTGGTAGGCTGACAAGGCATTCAGCCGCATGCGCTCAGCCAATGTCGCAAAATTTGAAAGATCATCTGCGGCAAGGCCATCAGCCACATCTTTCAAGCACTGCGCCCAGATTTGTAAGGCGGGGCCTTTTAACGCCACAGCCTTCGGACGCAGAAAAATCAGCCG
>JAHDFA010000014.1:0-8275 GCA_020628495.1 Hellea sp. | reverse complement strand
GCAGATGTCGACGCGCAAGCTGTCTTCCAAGGGCTTATCTTGGACACATGCACCGTAAATGTTTTGAATCCGGGTGTATTGGGCGCGTCGACTGACCAAACCAGGCTTGCGAGTACTGAAATTGGTGGCTTGCCAGCCAATGCCCTAATCATCACGAATTCTGATCGGTCATCTGTTCAGGTTTTACCACCATTGGCGTTTGAAACTGCACCCGTAGGTTCCGATTTAAATACACAATTTTCAACGAGTTACACTTTGGCCGGCACGACGACAGGTAGCGCCGAAGACGGGCAAACTTTGACCGCGCTGAATTTGGGAACCAGCGACATGATCATTAATGCTGCCGCGGAAAAAACCGAAGGCAATTATAATGGCGGCCAATATAGTTTTGTCACGACAGTGCGCTGCGTGACACCATAATGCGTCTACGCCAAACAGTTAGGTCCTGCCTCTCAACCTTCGCCGTGGGAGCGATGGGTTATGGCGGGACCGCCCTTTGCCTGTCCGGCGCGGCCCATGCACAAAGTGTATCGCCAATGGAAAAGGAGGTTCAAACCTTCACGAATAAATTCGTGGTTCAGGTGACGATTTCCAATCCATATCCCGGCGCGCAAACCAGCGAGCTTTATCTCCGTTCGGCGGAGTGGGGTCCGGTCGAAGGCGCCGTTTTATCGCACAGGCGCGCCTTTCTAGGCGGTGGTCAACGTATGACGGTTACCGCTCTGATTCCGTTCGAGCATGACCGAAATTATCGTCATGTATATTTATGCCATGCGATTACCCCGAAATCGGGAACGCAAGGCGCAGCTTATAGAGGTGAGGTATGTGGAAAATATTCAGCAAAACGTGTAGCCTAGCAGCCATTCTTGCCTGCACAGGCGGAATTGCTGCAGCGCAATCGAATAGTCCGGATCAAAACGGCGCGATTTTTGTGCCGCAAAGCTCCAGCTCCAGCTCGTTTAACCAGCAGGGATTTAATCTGCCAAGTGCGCCGCGTGCAACGGGGCAGGATATTATCCGCGGGTCCGGAGGGATCAGTTGTCAATCCGCCATTGGCGGAAATGGCCCAACTTTGGATATGGGCGTTATTGGTACCAATGATATTTATGACCGAGATTCAGCAGCACTCTATGGCCGTGTGACGATTCAATTGGGCAAGAAATCCAAGCGGGTCGATTGTAACCGTTTATATGATCTCGAAGTTGAGCGCCTGAAAATGGAACTTGCTTTAATGCGGGCCGGTAGTATCGGCTCACAAGCTCCTTATTCGGACCCCGCTGCGGTGCGCAATATCATGACGCAAGTCGCGGCTCCCGTAACCCCCACACAATCGGCCGAAATAGAATTACCGGAGAGCGCATCTATTTCCCCGTTCACTTTGGGTGGGCCTCAAAAAGCCAAGCCATCAGGACTCGAAACTGAAAAGGTGGACAGCAGAAAACTTCAGCAGGTTCAAATTGCTGAGCTGGACTCCAGCCCGGCCCAATCATTTCAATTGCAGTCCACGCAGAAGATGGCGCAACCGATTCTAACATCGCCACCACTGTCGCCTAAATCAAATCCCGAGAAATCGGCCTTTTATATGTACGACAAATCGAATGTTGTGCCAAATAAATTACCGGCAATGGCCGTTACGCTGGCCAATATCGGGGTTGAAAAATCCGCTCCGACGGGGCCGACCTATTTTACGCAAATGGGCGCTTTTTCGACTTTGGAGAATGCCCAAGCCGCATGGGCGGAATATAGCGAAGACGTCCCCAAGAATCTGCCGGAGGGTTATGCTTTTGCCAGCCCGGTCGTGCGCGGTAACAAAACGCTCTATCTTTTGCAGGCCGGACCTTTTCCCAAGGATGTCAGTAAGCGCGTTTGTGCATCGCTGAAGTCAGGATGTTTTCCCGTTCGAACTTAATCATTGCGGTAAAACCCCCGCGATAAAATCAAGTCGGCCGCCGCTTTAAAAACGCTGTTATCCGCATTGACGGCGCTGATAATCATCGAACCTTCCAAAAGAGACAGAGCCGTTTTTGCAGCTCTGTCCGGGTTCGACACTGACATTTCGTCGAAAACTGATGTCAGCCATTCAATATTTTGTGTGAAGAAAATCTGGACCTCTCGACTGACCCTCCGCGGTAGCCCTTGGGCTTCAGCTCCTAAGACCGCGCACAGGCAGATCAACTGATGATCCAAAAGTGCGGTCTCATAGAGATTTACAAATGTGGACAGTCTTTCCCTTGGCGTATCTCCATCAGATAGGTCTTTGAGCAAACGGTCTTGAAATGCGGCTGCGTAACGCTGGACCAATGCCACGCCCAGATCTTCTTTTTTGGGAAAATGATAATGCAGGCTTGCGCTTTTTATACCCATTTGAGCAGCGATATCGCGATAGCTGACGGCATTATAGCCGGCTTGTCGCATACGGACTTCCGCAATGTCTAATATTTGGGAGGCGCTATCTGAGTAGGACATTGTAACAACTTCATTTTTGGCTTGCAAAGATTACTATTTCTTATATCTATCTACTACTAGATAGTCAAATGAAGGTGCAAGACTGTGCGTCTCAATGCAGATTTTTCAAAACGCGTCGTCATCGACACAAATGCCATGCTGTGGGAAGATTCTCCCATGCCGGGTGTGCAAAGACGAAAGTTGGACCGGGTGGGAAATGAGGTCGCCCGCGCTACATCGCTCGTCAAATATGATCCTGATTCATATTTCTCTGCACACACACATGGCGGCGGGGAAGAATTCTTTGTTTTGGAGGGCGTGTTTTCAGACGAGCACGGGGATTACCCGGCGGGAACTTATGTGCGAAATCCGATTGGGACGTCACATACGCCGCATAGCAAAAATGGCTGTGTCATATTTGTAAAACTTCATCAATTTGATGAAGAAGACAGAGCACAGTTTCATATTAACACGGCGGATTCGCCCTTTCTCCCGGGATCTGCGCCCGGTCTTACAGTTCTACCGCTTCACAGTCATGCAGGAGAATCTTGCGCTCTCGTCAGATGGGCACCCGGAACAGTCTTCACGCCCCATCGTCATTATGGCGGCGAAGAAATTTTGGTTCTAGATGGTGTGTTCTCTGACGAAAATGGCGACTATCCAAAAGGGACCTGGCTGCGGAGCCCGCACATGTCTTTGCATCACCCCTTCTCAAAAGAGGGCTGCCTGATCTACGTGAAAACCGGTCATCTTCCAGCAGAAAACTCTTAAATTCCCCATCCATCAAAAAGGAAATATTATGATTGGATATACAACGATTGGCGTCAAGGATCTGGACGCGGCAAAAGCTTTCTATACGGAGTTATTAGACTCCAAAGTACTGGTCGATGTGGGGCGTCTGGCCATGATTGGAAAATCAACTGATGAGCCTATGATTGCAGTTTGTAAGCCATATAATGAGCAGGATCCGACGCCGGGAAATGGCGCAATGGTGGCATTTCGTGGCGGGTCACAGGAAGGCGCGAAGGCGATGTACAACAAAGCCATTGAGCTTGGGGCAACATGTGATGGCGCGCCCGGCTCTCGCATTGCAGGTGTCTTTTATGGCGCTTACGTCAAAGACCCTGATGGGAACAAGCTTTGTTTCTTTGACTTCAGTTAAATCAATATCGGTCCGGTAATGTGTCAAAATGTTTCGCCGCGGATTTAATTCGTAACGCTTGATGATTTGCTGGCCTATCCGATAGCAATCTATCCACACCTCAAACACAGGGGAGGAAATGATGCGTTTTTTAATCGGAGTGATTGCGACTTTGGCAATCTCAGAGACAGCTTCTGCCAGCGGCTTTTATGGGAGTTTAGGGGCAGAAGTCGGGACATACGACACGCAAATTGACGACTCCCCGTTTGATGCTGGGGGGTATACCGGCGGTGCTGTGACCGCACGTTTAGGGTATGACTTCGGTAGATTTATCGGCGTGGAACTTGACGGGACGCTTCCTGTATTTGGTTCCAATATTGTATCCCGCACGGATGAAACCGGTACATTTAGAGCCGAAGAAAATGTGACAATTCGAACGGGGTTGTTCTTGCGCGGACGCATTCCCGTGTCTGAAACGGTAAGTTTTTTTGGGCGCGCGGGCCTTGGGGAACGAGGCTCAGAGAAATCGACACGTTCCGTCGGTGTTTTTTTATTTGATGGAACACCTTTTGATGTGTCGCGCGAAACTACGACATCAGATATATTCGGGGCTTTAGGGGGTGGGGTCGAAGTTGATTTAAACCAAAATAAAACCAATGCCATTCGCTTTGATTTCACGTCTTATTGGTCTGCCGGTGGTGAGGATCAGAATAATTTGCGAGACCAGACAGTTTCGTTGGCATATATCAGGCGTTTCTAAAAAATCGGTAATGAAGTCTTTTGAACAGACTCGCATTCCCTTTCACTTCCGCCTACATCTTTCCCATGAGGTTTGGTGATAATTTTCTGGAAGAGTTGAAGGCGCGTGTCCGTCCGTCCGATGTTGTCGGTCGACATGTGAAACTCAAACGTCAGGGCCGCGAATTTGCGGGCCTGTCGCCTTTTACCAATGAAAAAACGCCCAGCTTTTTTGTCAATGACGAAAAAGGCTTCTACCACTGCTTTTCCAGCGGAAAACATGGCGATGCGATTTCCTTTTTGATGGAAGTTGAAGGCCTGTCTTTTCCGGAAGCGGTCGAGACCCTCGCAAATATGGCCGGAATGGATATGCCAAAGGCCGACCCGCAAGCCGAAGCCCGTGCTGCGCGTAATAAAGAGACCGTCTCCTGGATGGAACGGGCGCAGGAGTTTTTTGAAAAAACGCTCTACCGTAATGACGGAGAAGCCGCACGCGATTACCTAAAAAATCGCGGCATGAGCAAAACCGCCGCCAAAGCCTTTGGTATGGGCTTTGCGCCGGATAATTTTTCCGCGCTCAAGGATGAACTGATTGCGCAAGGGGCCAGGCCTGAACAGCTGATAGAGGCCGGACTTTTGGTTGAGCCAGAAGATCGATCCCGCCAGCCTTGGGACAGGTTTCGCGATCGGATTATGTTCCCGATCCATGACGGACGCGGGCGCTTGGTCGCTTTTGGCGGTCGCGCTATGGCGAAAGATGCCAAGGCTAAATATCTCAACAGTCCTGAAACGCCGATTTTCCAAAAAAGTAAGCTGCTTTATAATTATCACCGTGCCCGTCGCGCTTTTTCAGACCCGCACAATTCAGCGCGTGGCTTGATTGTTGCGGAAGGCTACATGGATGTCATTGCGCTTGCCCGTGCAGGCTTTACCCATGCCGTTGCGCCTATGGGAACAGCGCTGACCGAAGATCAGTTGGAACTTCTTTGGCGCGTCGGACCCGAACCCATCCTCTGTTTTGACGGGGATAAAGCTGGTGTGCGCGCAGCTTTTCGGTCGATTGAGCGCGCTCTGCCGTTGCTTCGTCCGGGGCAATCTATTCGCTTTGCTATGCTGCCGGATGGGCAAGACCCGGATGATCTGATCCGTGCCGCTGGACCACCCGCCATGCAAAAGGTTTTGGATAGCGCGATCCCACTGGTCGATATGCTCTGGCGGCGTGAGGCTGAAGCCGAGCCGCTCAATACGCCCGAGGCCAAAGCGGGTCTCAAATCGCGACTTTATAAAGCGTTGGATGAAATTCAGAATAATGACGTTAAAGCGCTCTATAAAACCGAACTTTTAGCGCGTTTCGACTCCCAATTCGGCTGGCAGGCGGGACGCAATCGAAAGAACAACTCAGGCGAAACCAAAGCGAATAAAACGACCCAGATTGCCTCTGCCCGAAAACTCGCCTCTAACGCACGTGTAGAAACCACGCTAATAGGAGCAATTTTGGAGTTTCCGGAGCTCTTGGAGCGAGTGGATGAGCGCCTCTTTGAACTGGATTTTACCCATCCGGCCTGCGCGAACATACAAAGAGCTGTACTTCAATGGTGGCGACAGACGAAAGCGGTTGAAAAGACTCATCTTCTTGCACATATAGAGGCCGAAGGATTGGAACAGGACTACCGTGTTTTGTCCCGTCAACGGCTTCTGATCAGGGCCGGGATGGGCGGCGCGGACGCATCACTGGACGAACGCGCGGCTCTCTGGAATGCCCAGGCCGACACCCTATTGGGACAAAGCCAGACCGATGCTGACCTGAACGACACCCGCGCGCGATTGGTGGAAACCATATCGGGCGACAATTCGGACGGTATGCACCGTGCGATGCGGGCCTCGAAAGAGGCGCGCGATTGAGATATTTCCGGCCTTGTGGCCCCTCGCGCAGATCACGCGAGCGGCGACGGGGCTAACGTTATTTTAAGGTCGTCTTTACTATAAGCCGGGCTTAACTCGTGAAGGTGGCATATACATGGCAAAGACTGCCGCGGCTGAAAAAGCTGAATCGACTGAAATCGCAAAACCTGTCAAGCGTCTCGACTTCGATAATATCGAAGTGAAACGCATGATTGTAGAGGCCAAAAAATCTGGCCTGCTGCATGTGGATGATCTGAATAAGCATCTCGTTATTGAAGGAATTACAGCGGAAGAGATTGAAATTCTCTATGCTCAGCTCTCCGAAATGGGCATTTCCGTGCATGATCAGCGCGATGAGGAAACGCTGGGGCCCAAGACATTGGCCCGTACGACGACAACAGCGGTCAAAGGCGGCAACTCCAAAGAAGAGCTTGACCGCACGGATGATCCCGTCCGCATGTATCTGCGCGAAATGGGCGTTGTGGAGCTGCTCTCTCGTGAAGGCGAGATTGCGATTGCGAAACGTATCGAGGCCGGCCGTGACACCATGATCAAAGGTCTGTGCGAAAGCGCCCTGACCTTTGAAGCGATTATGATCTGGCGCGAGGAATTGGCCGAAGGTGAAATCCTCTTGCGCGACATCATCGATCTGGACGGCACCTATAACCGTTCTATCGGTAATATTCAGGAAGACCGTTCCGCGCTCGCAGTGCGCCGTGAAAAGATTGAAAAAGGTGAGCTGGAAAAAGAAGAAGGCGATCTGGAATCGCTCGCCGAAGAACGCAAAACGAAACTTCCCGAACGCACCTATGCACCCGGTCAAAAACCGATTGAGGATGATGAGGACGACGAAGAAGATAAAACAAATCTGTCCATGGCCGGCATGGAAGCCGCGCTGCGCGACGACATCATGGAAAAGCTGGACCGGATTTCCGAAAACTTCGGGCGATTCCAAAAGCTCCAGCAAATGCTCATCCGGGCGCGCCTCTCCGGCAAGAAACTGCGCAAGCCGCAGGCCGAAGAATATGACGCCATCCAAGAGCAAATCATTGTCGAAATTAAAGACCTGCAGCTCAATAATGCGCGTATCGATGCGCTGATTGACCAGCTCTACACGATTAACCGCCGCTTTATCTCACTCGAAGGTAAGCTGATGCGCCTAGCCGATGGGAACGGTGTGCCGCGCACGGATTTCCTAGAAGTTTACCTTGGCAGTGAGCTAAACCCGAATTGGACCGAAGAGCTCGTCGGACGTTCCGCCGCTTGGGACCGCTTCCTTCAACGCGAAGCGCGCTCCATTGAAAAAATCCGGGCGGAAATTGGCGGCCTCGCCCAAGAAACAGGCGTGCCGGTCGATGAATTCCGCCGCATCGTGCAAAAGGTCCAAAAAGGCGAGCGCGAAGCCCGTCAGGCCAAAAAGGAAATGGTCGAAGCCAACCTGCGCCTCGTCATTTCCATTGCAAAAAAATACACAAATCGCGGCTTGCAATTCCTCGACCTTATCCAAGAGGGCAATATCGGCCTGATGAAAGCGGTCGATAAATTTGAATATCGCCGCGGTTATAAATTCTCGACCTATGCAACATGGTGGATCCGTCAGGCGATTACGCGGTCAATCGCGGACCAAGCGCGGACCATCCGTATTCCAGTTCACATGATCGAGACGATCAACAAGATTGTTCGGACTTCTCGTCAAATTCTGCATGAAATTGGCCGCGAGCCGACACCGGAAGAACTCGCCGCGAAACTTTCCATGCCGCTCGAAAAAGTGCGTAAGGTTATGAAAATCGCGAAAGAGCCGATCTCTCTCGAAACGCCAATTGGTGACGAAGAAGACAGCCAACTCGGTGATTTCATCGAGGATAATAATGCCATCCTCCCGATTGAGGCCGCCATTCAGTCGAACCTGCGCGAAACAACAACCCGCGTGTTGGCGTCCCTGACCCCGCGTGAAGAACGCGTCTTGCGGATGCGTTTCGGTATCGGGATGAACACGGACCACACGCTTGAAGAGGTCGGCCAGCAATTCTCAGTCACCCGCGAACGTAT
>JAHDFA010000013.1 GCA_020628495.1 Hellea sp. | reverse complement strand
ATAATATCGAATTCACGATCAGACATAAGACAGCTTTCTAAGAGAAGGTTCGACCTATCTACGGGACAACGGGGCCGGGAGACTTTTCAATTATGCGGTGCCAAATGGCGAGAACGGGCGCGCCAAGCTCCAGCGCCATACCGAACATGGCGCGGGCTGGCGGAGGCCCGACTTGGACGTAACTGTATAGTCGCGCTAATCCGCCTATAAAAATGGCCAAGATTAAGAGCCTCAGAACCGTGCCGCGATTATCAATGTCACCCAGAACATACCAAATCCCGAAAAAGAGGGAGAGATAGTATCCGCTGAGGTAACGATATTGATTGTCCAATCCGGCACTAACGGCAACGCCACCATTATTAGCGGCCGCGCCACCAATCAGGCCCGTGACCGCAAAGAAGAGCGGGATGAATGAGAGGATGACGAGGATAATTTTAAATGATGTTCGCATGCAGCTTTATCCCCGCAAGCGGAGTTCGCTGCAACCCTTCATCTTAAATGGTTATGTTCGGATAATTGCATAGCTCCCGAATGGGGCAGACCGCGCAATTGGGTGTGCGGGATTTGCAAATCGTCTTTCCAAATTGCAATAACCAAAAATGGGCCTCCGGCTTAGCCCAATCCGGCGCCCGCGCGTCAAGCGAGGCCGCAACTTGCGCCTCGGTTTTTCCTGCGGCCAGACCGCTACGCTGGCAGACGCGGCGGATATGGGTGTCGACAGCAATATGTTTCTCGCCAAAGGCAAAATGCGCGACAAGGTCCGCACATTTTCTGCCAATACCGTGTAGCTTTAACAATTCATCCCGCGTGTTTGGTACAACGCCGTCATAGTCTGATAAAAGCTGTTCGCAGAATTTTCTGATATTCCGCGTCTTCATATTATAAAGTCCCGCAGGTTTGATGGCGGCTGCAATTTGTTCATCTGATAATTTCAAGAGGCCCTTTGGTGAGCGGCCAAGTTTAAATAGCGCCTTTGTCGCGGCGGCTGTATTGCGGTCAAGAGACTGCGCGGAGAGCATGCAGGAAATACAGGACCGAAAAGGCGACGCCGCCCGTTTCGGTCCCCGCGCGGCGCGGCTGTCACCGGGCATGGCTTCGGACAGAATTCGGATGGCGGCCTCGACATCGGCGAGCGGCATGGGGGTGTTGGCGGAAGTTACCATAGCCTAGTTACGGGCCAAGGCGCCCTCGCGGGTTGAGGCAATGCGGCGCAAATCGTCTGATTCCGCCAAATGCCCTGGAAAGATGGCGCGCTTTGCTAAGACCCGGTCACTGACAACGGGGTGGTTGGCTTTTGCATAAGCCGTCGTCACCAGCTCGGTGCAGTAAAGCTCCTTGTCGTCATTATGATTAAATGCGCCGTCAAAAGGGACTGCGCGCACGGCATAGTTTGTAAGCAAACTAAGCAAGTCTTCCTGTTCAGAGGCGTCAAGGTCTGCGCGGTAGATCACGGCTTCGCTAATGCCGCCGCCGCGGGCAATGCTGGGCCAAGCCTCGCTCCGCACTGTGCCGTTGGACCCCGGTACGGCGTGGATGACGTCCCAGGTGCCATCCGGCAAACGTTGAGTGACAATGCCGACATGACTGAACCCGTCGCGGTAGGGCACGCCGTCAATCAAGCGGACCAGCTCAGCTCGCCATGTATGAGACCGCATGAGAACGACATCTCCGGGCTGAGCATCGACAGGCAGAGTCAACGCGAGGCTGCGCGGGCGCAAAGTCTGTACGGCGAAAAAGATGACATATAATCCAAGGACCAAGCCAATTGCGCGTATAATATATTTTAAGGCCCGCACGGTTTATTGAACTGCAGTATATTTCATCCGCGCCAAATCGGTTTCATGCAGGCTGGTCACATAGAGATAGTCGTCATGAACAATTGCACCTGTCGCGTCGTGATAGCTGCCCGCAGGATCTTGGAATGTGCGGAGGACATTTCCGCTCGCGTCTAATTGCACAATATGCCCGTAATGTTCGGCCTTTGGCCGCATAGAAGGCGGTAGGCGCATGGCAAGTTTCCGCGCGCCGGGTTTGGCAGAATTATCATCCAACCATTTAGATCTAGGCGAAATCAAGCCCAGAAAATACGTCCCATTTGGACCCGGATTAATATTGTCCGGAAAACCCGGCATATTTGCAATCCAATCCGTCATACGGCCTGATTGCGGATCAATTTTCAAAACGCGGTAGCGTCCCGTTTCATTAACCAAAATACTGCCATCGGGATGCATGGCGACACCATTTGGAAAGACGAGGCCTTTGGCGATGGTCGAGGTTTGCCGCGTGCGCGGGTCATAGGCGAGCACCCGGCCCGTGCCTTGGCTTTCCATAATTTCCAATAAGGACGCCGCCATGGTCGTGCCATTCTCTTTTGCCCCGAATTTGGTGGAGGCGTCAGAGAAATAAATCACGCCATTCGGTGCGATATCCAAATCATCGGCATAACGAATAGGCGTGCCGTCAACTTCATCCGTCAGTGTTTTTAATTCACCGTCCTCTGTCAAAGACAGCAGGCCTTTATGCGCATCTGCGATATATATGGCACCGTCATTCGTTTCGATGCCAAGGGGAACGCCGCCCGTATTTGCGACGATCTCAACGGATTTGGTTGTGGGGTTGATCCGCGTAATATCGCCCGTTTGGGAGGTCGCATAGATCATGCCGTTCAATACGGTCGCATCTTCCGGCCCAACACTGACGCCGACTGAAATCCGCTCTAAATCCGCGAGATCAGTATTCGGCGCAAAGTCCCCGACAAAGCCCGCATTCTCAGGTGCCTCCCAAACGCTAGGGTTAATCGGGACGGGGGCAAATGCGAGATAACCCATCAAGATTGCCAGAAGACATAGAACGCCGAGGATGATTTTTTTCATATTCAACCCGTTCTATTCATGCGGTTCTCAATCAAATTGTCTACGACGCCCGGGTCTGACAATGTCGAGGTATCTCCCAGATTATCGAATCTATCTTCTGCAATCTTGCGCAGAATACGACGCATGATTTTTCCTGATCGTGTTTTAGGCAGACCCGGCGCGAATTGAATCAGGTCCGGGCTGGCAATTGGACCAATTTCCGAGCGGACATGTTTGACGAGGGCTTTGCGTAAGTCTTCATCATCCGCACTGCCCGGGATGGTTGTGACATAGGCGTAAATGCCTTGGCCTTTTATGTCGTGCGGATAACCGACGACGGCGGCTTCCGCGACGGCTGGGTGAGAAACGAGCGCGCTTTCAACTTCGGCCGTGCCCATGCGGTGGCCCGATACATTGATGACATCGTCAACGCGCCCTGTAATCCAATAAAATCCATCCTCATCCCTGCGGCAGCCATCCCCAGTGAAATAATTTCCGGGATAGGCGCTGAAATAAGTGTCTATAAAGCGCTGATGATCGCCATAAACCGTCCGCATCTGACCCGGCCAACTGTTTTTAATAATGAGATTGCCTTCCGTCGCGCCGTCCAATTCTTTTCCATCCGCATCGACCAAGGCCGGCTCAATGCCGTAAAAGGGGAGTGTCGCACTGCCTGGTTTCATCGGTGTCGTCCCGGGCAGTGGCACGATCATCGCGCCGCCCGTTTCCGTCTGCCACCACGTATCAACAATCGGACAGCGGGTTTCGCCGACTACATTGAAATACCACTCCCAGGCTTCAGGATTAATTGGTTCGCCGACCGTCCCCAACAGACGCAGGCTTTTACGGGATGTGGATTTCACGAAAGCTTCCCCTTCGCGCATCAGAGCACGGATAGCTGTGGGCGCGGTGTAGAAAAGTGACACATGATGTTTGTCGCAGACCTGCCAAAAGCGCGACGCATCGGGATAGGTCGGCACACCCTCAAACATCACCGTGGTCGCGCCATTCGCCAGCGGACCATAGACAATATAGGTATGGCCCGTGACCCAACCGACATCGGCGGAGCACCAATAGACATCCTCTTCTTTTAAATCGAAAACCGCCTCATGAGTTAGGCTGGCCCAGACCAGATATCCGCCTGTGGTGTGCAGTACGCCTTTCGGCTTTCCGGTGGAGCCGGAGGTATAGAGAATAAAAAGCGGGTCTTCGGCATTCATCGGCTCTGGCGGACACTCATCGGAAACGGATGCCAGCGCTTCATGCAGCCAAACATCGCGCTCCGCATGCCAGCCAATCTCTGCGCCTGTGCGTTTCACACAAAGCACGGTTTTGACAGGCTTTCCGGCTTTTTCGGCAATCTCGCAAGCTGCGTCGCAATTCACTTTTAACGGTACACGTTTTGTCCCCCGAAGGCCTTCATCTGCCGTAATGACGAAATCGCTGTCGCAATCGGTAATGCGTCCGGCCAGCGCCTCAGGTGAAAATCCGCCAAAGACAACGGAATGCACAGCCCCAATTCGCGCGCAGGCCAACATGGCAAAGGCGGCCTCCGGAATCATGGGCATATAAATCGTAACGCGGTCGCCTTTTTTAACGCCGCGGGATTTCATCACATTGGCAAAACGGCAGACATAAAGGTGAAGCTCTTTATAGCTCAGGGTCAGAGACTCGCTTGGATCATCGCCCTCCCAAATAATGGCCGCCTTATCGCCGCGCGTTTCCAAGTGTCGGTCCAGACAGTTTTCTGTCACATTCAGAACCCCGTCTGCATACCATCGCACATGCAAATCATCTTTGGCCCAAGACACATCTTTGATTTGTGTGGGCGTCTTCATCCAATTCAGGCGTTTGGCTTGCTCGCCCCAAAACGCTTCGGGGTCACTAATCGAATGCGCATAATTTTCCTTATACGTTTCAGCCGTAAGATTGGCTTTGGCAGCGAAGCCGGACGGCACGGGATAAGAAGTATCAGACATAGGATTCTCGAAAAGTCATGTGTGCGTTTGCTGGAAATTTGATGCTGCCATATGCAAGAGGCGTCAAGCCCATCGGGCGTTCAATTTGACTTGACGGGATAAAAAAGTGAACGCTATTCAAAATTATTGAAGTCTCGTTCAGGAGCGACTCATCCCGGAATTCATCTCAAAAGCCATCCCGACATCAGACCGCTATCGCGAAAACCGTGAGCAGATGCTGGCCCTAGTGAATCAACTCTCGGCATTAAACGCGAGAGCCCCGGCCTTGTCGGCATCCAAAAAGCCCCGTTTTGAAAAGAGAGGGCAATTGCTTCCACGCGAAAGATTGGCGCGCTTACTCGATCCCGGAATGCCCTTTCTCGAAATTGGAAATCTGGCGGGCTATTTGCTCGACACATCGAATGAGGAGAAGTCTATACCGGGCGGAACAATTATTGCCGGAATTGGCTATGTCTCCGGCACGCGCTGTGCAGTTGTCGTAGACGATAGCGGGATTAAGGCCGGTTCTCTGACAACGGCAGGCGGCTGGAGGTTAGAGCGGGCGCAGCAAATCGCGCTGAAACAAAAATTACCCTTCATCCATTTGGTTGAGAGTGCAGGCGGAGACCTTCTCAATTACACGGTGGAGAGTTTCATATATGGCGGAACACTTTTCGCGAATCTAGCGCGGTTGTCCAAAGCCGGGCTCCCGGTTCTCGCCATATTGCATGGCTCTTCTACGGCTGGCGGGGCCTATATGCCGGGTCTTTCGGATTATGTCGTGGGCGTGAAAGGAAGGGGCCAAGCCTATCTCGCCGGGCCGCCTTTGCTTAAAGCCGCGACGGGCGAAATTGCGAGTGCCGAGGAATTGGGCGGCGCAGAGATGCATGCGAGTGTCTCTGGCCTTGTCGACTATCTAGCAGAAGATGATGGCGAGGCCGTTCTAATCATGCGCGAAGTCGTCGGGCGATTGGGGTGGGAAAATAAATCCGAACCCAAATCCTATTTAGAGCCAATATTGCCAATTGATGAGATCGCGGGCATCGTCTCTGTTGATTATCGCAAGCCTTATGATGTTCGTGAAGTGATTGCGCGCCTGGTCGATGGGTCTGACTTTACGGATTTCAAACCCCTCTATGGCGCTTCGACTGTTTGTGTGCAGGCGTCCATTTTTGGTCAGAGCGTAGGTATAATCTCCAATAACGGTCCTATTGACCCGAACGGCGCGACCAAAGCCGCGCAATTTATTCAGCTCATGGATCAGGCGGGAACGCCGCTATTATTTTTGCAAAACACAACAGGTTATCTCGTGGGCAAAGCTTATGAGCAGGCGGGCATGATTAAGCACGGTGCCAAGATGATACAGGCCGTCACCAATGCGAATGTTCCCCGTATCACGCTCATGATTGGGGCGAGCTTCGGCGCCGGAAATTACGGCATGTGCGGGCGCGGATATAACCCGGATTTCGTCTTTAGCTGGCCGAATGCCAAGACAGGCGTGATGGGCGGAGAGCAAGCCGCAACCGTCATGGAAATCGTCGCCGATGCACAGGCCGCGCGGGCAGGCGTGAAATCAGATCCGATAACACGGGCGGCTCAGCGCGATAAACTGACCGATATTTTCGACAGCCAGTCCGGCGCGTTTTATACGTCCGGTCATTTATTGGATGATGGCGTGATTGACCCGCGTGATACGCGAAAGCTCTTGGGGCTTTTGCTGCCTATTGTGATGGACGCCCGTCGGAGAGTGCTGCGCCCCAATTCATTTGGGGTGGCAAGACTATGAGTTTTCAATCCGTCCTCATCGCCAATCGCGGCGAGATTGCTTGCCGCATTGTGCGAACGTTTCGGCAGATGGGGTTGCGGTCTATCGCGGTCTATTCAGACGCGGACCGAAATGCGCCACATGTCAAACTCGCCGATGACGCCGTTCACATCGGCGCTTCGCCTGCCTCTGAGAGTTATTTGGATATTGAGACGATAATCGCGGCGGCCAAGACGAGCGGGGCAGACGCCATTCATCCGGGTTATGGGTTTTTGTCTGAAAATACTGAATTCGCGAAGGCCTGTTCCAAAGTCGGGATTACCTTTATTGGGCCGTCACCTGAGGCCATAGCCCTGATGGGGGATAAGGCCGCCGCAAAACGACATATGATTGAAGCGGGGGTTACAGTTTTGCCCGGCTATCAGGGCGATGCGCAAGACGAAACAACTCTGCAATCGGAAGCCGAGCGGATTGGATTTCCGCTCATGGTGAAGGCAGCGGCAGGCGGCGGTGGACGGGGCATGCGCTTGGTGACCAAAGCTGGGGATTTATCTAATGCTCTCTCCGCGGCACGTGCCGAAGCTTTGTCAGCCTTTGGGTCTGAGGCACTTATTTTGGAACGCGCAGTCCTCCGCCCCCGCCACGTCGAAGTGCAGGTTTTCGGGGATAGTTTTGGGAATATCATCCATTTCGGCGAGCGGGATTGTTCCGTTCAAAGGCGGCACCAAAAGGTTCTGGAAGAAGCGCCCTGTCCCGTCATGACAGATGATTTGCGCATGCGTATGGGCGAAGCGGCTGTGCAGGCCGCGCGTTCTGTGAATTATGTCGGGGCAGGAACTGTCGAGTTTTTGCTGGATGAAAAGGGAGCGTTCTTTTTCCTCGAAATGAATACACGGCTGCAGGTCGAACACCCTGTCACGGAAATGGTGACGGGACTGGATTTGGTCGCGCTGCAAATCCGCGTAGCGCAAAGGCAGACATTGGATGTGACCCAAAATGAGATTACGCTGACCGGACATGCGATAGAGGCGCGCCTCTATGCTGAAAACCCGTCCGAAGGCTTTTTACCAGCAACAGGCCATGTTGGACATCTCTCTTTCCCCGTCGGCGTAAGGGTGGATAGCGGGATTGAAGCGGGTTCTGATGTCTCGCCATTTTACGATCCAATGATTGCAAAAATCATCGCCCATGGCCCGGACCGCGAAACGGCGCGGCAGAAACTTGTGCAGGCTTTGGAAGAGACAGTTTTATTTGGCGTTCCAACAAATCGGGAGTTTTTAATTCAGGCGTTAGGGAAGACAGACTTTATTGAAGGCGAAGCCATGACGGCTTTCATATCGGAAAACTTTCCCGAAAATGAATTGACGGCGAAGCCTCTCACCGAAGAGACCGCCGCGCTCGCGGCTTTGACACATTATTTAGCATTGCGCGAACGAGGCTCCAAAGCCGTCCCGGCAGATTTATTGGGGTGGTATAGCGCACAGCCCTTAGCCCATCCGTTTCTGTATGAGGATCACCGTATTGAGATAACAACGCAAGGTCCGGACAAATTCAACCTCACATGTGGAGCGACAGATTTGGAGGTCGATCTAGAAAGTTGGGAAGACGGATTGGCGACTTATCGCCTGCCAACAGGCCGCAGAAAATTATATTGGTTCATGTCCGATCCAGCTCAGATTTATATCCAAATGGGATCGGAAACCTTCCACCTCAATAATGTTCTTGCACTTCCGGCCGCTAAAGAAGCATCGGTCGGCCAAGGCAATATTGTCGCGCCGCTTCATGGTGCGTTGACGGAAGTGCTTGTCGCGAAGGGTGATGTGGTCAAAGCGGGGACAAGGCTTGCCGTCATTGAGGCGATGAAAATGCAGCATGATATCTTGGCGGATATGGACGGCATAGTGTCAGAGATTTTCGCGGAAGCCGGCTCTCAAATCCCGGCCAATGCGCCTCTATTCAAACTCGAAAGTTAAACAGCAAATCTTCGCCCACGTGGCAGGCGGTCCCTCAAATGACTGGCCAAATCGACATCTGCCGGCACGAGGTCCAGCTCCATAATTTTATCCGGCCAAATCCATTTTGTCGCTTGGCCCTCCTTTGACCGCAAAAACCCGTCCCATTGACGGCATAGATAAAGTGGCATGAGGAGATGGAAATCGGGATAGGCGAAGCTGGCGAATGAGAAGGGTTGGAGGCAGCTTTCGCAAGGTTCGACATTTAATTCTTCAAATAATTCGCGGCGCACGGCCTGTTCCGGTGTTTCATCGACCTCAACCTTCCCTCCCGGAAACTCCCAGCGCCCGGCATGGTCTTTGCCTTCGGGGCGCTGCGCCATGAGGACACGCCCATCGGCATCAATCAGCGCGCAGGCGGCGACTAAGAGCGTTTTAGGATCTGTAGTCGGCATTGATATCAATATAGCTGTGGGTGAGATCGCAAGTGTAGACAGTCGCCGTTCCAGTGCCGAGACCGAGGTCCAACTGGATCACGATTTCCGCATTTTTCATATAGCTTGCGCCGTCTTCCTCACGATAACTCGCAGCAGGTTGCCCGCCTTGCGCCAGAACATGCGGCCCAATCCAGATGGAAAGTTTATCGCGATCAGCAGGTTCGCCCGCCTTTCCAACCGCCATCACAATTCGCCCCCAATTTGCGTCTTCACCCGCAATGGCCGTTTTGACGAGCGGGGAATTGGCGACGCTCATGCCGACACGGTGAGCGGATGGGTTTGAGACTGCGCCTGTAACTACGATGGTCACAAATTTGGAAATCCCTTCGCCGTCTTTGATGATTTGCTGAGAGAGATCGAAGAGAATGCCGTGTAGGGCTTTGCGGAAATTTTCTAATTCAGGCGCATTTGCCTGATTGATTTCAACATGCTCTGCCGCGCCGCTCGCCATGAGAAGCAAAGTGTCAGAGGTTGAGGTGTCGCTGTCTACGGTAATGGAATTAAATGTCGGGCCGACCTGTTCATTCAGCAGTTCCTGCAAAATCTCTTGCGGTAGCTTTGCGTCCGTCGCGACATAGGCCAGCATGGTTGCCATATCGGGCGCAATCATGCCCGACCCTTTGGCAATGCCGTTCAGGGTGACAGTAGTATCGCCGATTTCGGCTGTGGCTGTCGCGCCTTTTGGATGCGTGTCTGTTGTCATGATGGCGCGTGCCGCGGCTTCCCAGCCATCGGGGTGAAGTGTCATTTCTGGAAATTGGTCAACGAGCTTGGAGGCTTCTAACGCCACACCAATCACGCCTGTTGAAGCGAGTTGAATGGCACTGGCATCAGCCTCAAAACAGGCGGCTGCGCCCTGCGCCGTTTCCACCACGGCATCACGCCCCGCCTGTCCTGCGAAGACATTTGCGGTTCCAGAATTCACAATAACTAATCGCGGACCATCCGTTTTTTCCAGCAATGCCTTTCTTGACCAATCCACAGGGGCTCCGGGACAGGCATTCTTTGTAAAGACTCCGGCGATTTGTGTTCCCGGCTGGCCAAGCAAGACCCATAAATCCGTGCGGCCTTTATATTTCACGCCGGCTTCGGCTGTCGCCATTGTAAATCCGTCAAGTGGCGGAAGGTGCGGAAATCTCTCTGGCGCAAAAGGGCTGATTTTAATTTCACTCATCATCTGTCATTTCGGGTTCTGCAGTCTCGGCATCATCTGGTTCAGGTTCAGGCGATGCCGCGATGTCTTCAATAATTTCAACCTCGGCCCCATCGCGTAAATCTTTCAACAAATCCTGAATCGCATCAAAGGTCATGAAATTCGCAATTTTCGGACGCAGCGTTTCAAAGCTCGGTTGCGGCGCGGGGCGGCGATCCAGCACTTCGGCGATATGCCACCCGAATTCCGATTTAATCGGACCGATGCGTTCGCCCTTTCCAGCATTGAAGATTGGCTGGGTGAAGCGTCCATTCAGCATATCCTGCGTGAAATATCCCAAATCGCCGCCGCGCTCCGCACTGCCCTCATCAATTGAATTTGCAATAGCCAGCGCCGCAAAATCTTCTCCGGCCTCTAATTTCTGGATCAGTTCATCCGCTTTGGCTTTTTCCTCGACAAGGATATGGCGCGCGCGCACTTCATCGCCGCGCGCGGCCAGTTTGGCCTGTTCCTCATACATGCGGCGGATGGAGGTTTCATTGACCGTATCGCGCAAATGTCGCTCGACGCGGATATTGCCGAGAATACGTTCGCGGGCGGCGGCGAGGCGAATTTTCGTTTCCCTATCCGCGTTTAGACCTTGGCTTTCCGCATCCAGCGCCAAAAGGCGTTGGTCAATCAATTCGTCTAAAACGCCTTGGTAACGCTCATCTGCCTTGGGCAGGCTGATGCCTTCATCCACCAAGCCTTGTTCCTGTGCGGCTAAGTCGACATCTGAGGCAAAAATTTCCGTTCCGTTGACCCGTGCAACAACGATGTCTCCGCCCGCCCGCGCAACACTTTCCAAAGCCGGGCGCGTTTCAGTTTCAGCAGGCGCGCAAGCAGCGACGAAACCAAGTGTTAAAACCATGGGAAAAAGGGCAAAAATAGCGGTTTTCATACGGGTTTGTCCTTGGCCCCTCATCCCAATCCTTACATCACCAAACAGTGTCTGCACGTTGACTTAGCGCGGTGCCATACCTAAGTCGACACAAACCAAAGCGCGGCCTGGATTAGACAGCCCGCCAGCAGCCTTCAGGACGTCTCATGCTCGGCATCGCCAAGAAGATTTTCGGCACGGAAAATGACCGCACCCTCAAAAAACTTCGCCCTCTTGTTGAAAAGATTAACGGGCTGGAGTCAAAATTCGAGGCCATGACGGATGACGCACTGCGCGCGCAAACCGAAGTTTATCGTGAACGCCTACAGGCAGGTGAAACGCTGGATGACCTCCTTCCTGAAGCGTTTGCCACTGTGCGTGAAGCGGCCAAACGGACATTGGGGCAGCGACATTATGATGTGCAGCTGATTGGCGGCATTACCTTACACCGCGGCGAAATTGCGGAAATGCGCACGGGCGAGGGCAAGACGCTGGTCTCCACACTTGCGGCCTATCTCAATGCCTTGAACGGAAAAGGTGTTCATCTGGTGACGGTGAATGATTATCTCGCCACGCGCGATAGCGAATGGATGGGGCAGATTTATAATTTCCTCGGCATGACGGTCGGCTGTATCAATAATCACGACCCATACCGCGCCGAGCGCAAAGCCGCCTATGATTGCGACATCACTTACGGCACGAATAATGAGTTCGGCTTTGATTATCTGCGCGATAATATGAAATATTCTGTCGAGGAAATGGCCCAACGCGGGCATGCCTATGCCATTATCGACGAAATCGACTCCATCCTCATTGATGAAGCGCGGACGCCGCTCGTTATCTCAGGGCCGACGGATGATAAATCCGATCTCTACCGCACAATTGATGCGCTGATCCCTGACATTGCGCCGGAAGGCTATGATGTCGATGAGAAAGCACGCACCGCCACCTTTAACGAAGAAGGCACAGAACAGATTGAAAATATCCTGCGCGAACGCGGTATGCTGGAAGGTGAAAGCCTTTATGATGTTGAGAACATCACGGTTGTTCACCACATCAACCAAGCCCTGAAAGCGCATAAGCTCTACACGGCGGATAAGGACTACATCGTCAAAAATGGTGAAGTCGTTTTGATTGATGAATTTACAGGCCGGATGATGGATGGGCGCCGTTTATCCGAAGGTCTGCATCAGGCGATTGAGGCAAAAGAAGGCCTCGACATTAAGCCTGAAAACCAGACCATGGCCTCTGTGACGTTGCAAAATTATTTCCGTCTTTATGACAAGCTGTCTGGCATGACAGGCACGGCGGAAACGGAAGCGTCTGAATTCGCGGATACTTATGGCCTTGAAGTATTGGTCATTCCGACAAATCGCCCAATCCAACGTATTGACGATCAGGACGTGCTCTACCGTACGGAGCGCGAAAAATTCCAAGCCATTGTCGATGATATTGAGGAGGCGTCCAAAAAAGGGCAGCCCATGTTGGTCGGAACGGTTTCCATTGAAAAATCCGAAGCGCTCTCCCGCTTTTTGACAGAGCGCGGCGTTGAACACCGCGTCTTGAATGCGCGCTATCACGAGGAAGAGGCGTCTATCGTTGCGCAGGCGGGTGTGCCCGGCGCGGTGACAATCGCGACCAATATGGCGGGCCGCGGGACCGATATTCAGCTGGGCGGTAATCTGGAAATGATGCTGGAAGAAAAGCTGACTGACGATATGTCAGATTTCGAACGCGAGCAGAAAACAGCCGAAATCACATCTGATATAGCCTTCTTGAAAGAAAAAGCGCTCAATGCGGGCGGGCTTTATGTTCTGGGGACAGAGCGTCATGAAAGTCGCCGGATCGATAATCAGCTGCGCGGCCGGACGGGCCGTCAGGGCGATCCGGGACGGTCCAAATTCTATCTCTCAATGGAAGATGATTTGCTGCGCATTTTCGGCGGCGAAAAACTGAAAGCCATGATGTCGAAATTCGGCTGGGAAGAAGGCGAGCAGATCGAAAACCGCTTCATGACAAAGTCGATCGAGACCTCTCAGAAACGGGTTGAAACACGCAACTTCGATATTCGTAAAAACCTGCTCAAATATGACGACGTCATGAATGACCAGCGTAAGACAATTTTCGAACAGCGCATGGAATTCATGACGGATGATGATGTCTCGGACGTGATTGAAGATTTCCGTCATCAGCTCATTGAAGATTTGGTCGAAAAACATGTCCCAAAACGCGCTTATGCCGAACAATGGGATATTGAAGGCCTGGATAAATCCGTCAAAGAGGCCATTCTTATCGAATTGCCGCTGAAAAGCTGGGCGGATGAAGAAGGTATTGCGGATGAGGAACTGGAGAAGCGCATTCGCGAATCCACCGATAATGTCCATACCGAGTTGACAAAAGACATTGCGCCGGAAGACCTCGCCCGCGTCGAAAAGCAAATCCTTTTGCAGGTTATCGATAAGAACTGGCGGGAGCATTTGCAGCAATTGGATGCACTGAAATCCGTTATCGGCATGCGGGCCTATGGTCAGCGTGATCCGCTGAATGAATATAAATCGGAAGCCTTCACCCTGTTTGACGGGCTTTTGACGAGCCTGCGTGAAGATGTGACCAAATCCATGATGGGCGCCTTGCTGAATGTGCAGATCCGCCGTCAGCAACAAATGCAAGAACAAGCGCAAAGCCAGTCTCAACAGCTTGAACAAGCCCGCGCCGGTTTGGCCAATATGCAGGCGCAGGCCGCGGCACCGACTGCGGCCCGATCGCCGATGGAAATGGTCAATCAGGGGCCTGTAGCGCAAACTGACCTTCCTGCTGATGCGCTGGACGGTGTGTCCCGTAACAGCCCCTGCCCATGTGGGTCAGGCCGCAAAGTGAAACATTGCCACGGTAAAGTTTCTTAAACTCTGCGGCAGCACTGTGGCCTTCACGCCACACTTTTCCTAAAACATATAGTCATACGAAAAAATTTACCTTTCGCCTGCCTTCGCATCATTTCGGTGCGCAGGCCGCACCGAAATGTGTCGCACTCGCTAAACGACCCTTATTTCGGCCTGACGCTTTGCAAACAAGCTTTGATCCTGCGCAAACAGATGCATCAGATTTCATAAAACGCGTCATATTTCCTCCGGCGCGTGCATTCGAAGGGAACCGAAAAATGAAACACTTTACACTCGCCGCCGCACTCCTCTGCGCAACGGCGATTGCGCCTGCCGCATCTGCACAAGACGCAGAACTTTCTGTGTCGACAGGCTTTGATTTTACCAGCCAATATGTGTTCCGCGGCGTCTCTCTCGCGGATGATGCCATTCAGCCTTATGTCGAAGCCAGCTATGGTAATTTCACAGTGGGCGGTTGGTTCTCAACCGGTGTAGGCGCAAATTCTGTTTTCGCGGGTGACGAATTTGACCTTTATGTTGGCTATTCTGTCCCGCTCGACAGCTCCATTTCGCTCGATCTCGGCGCAACCTATTATCACTATCCTCAAGGCGGTGATTTCTTTGAAACAAAAGATGGCGGTGCAGGCTCTTACGAAGTATCCGCAGCTGTTGGCTTCGGCGATGATATTCCATTCGCGCCAAGCGTTGCGGCCTATTACGACCTGACTTTAGAAGCCTTCACATTGGAAGGCGGTGCGTCACATTCTGTTGAAATCGGCGAAGCTCAAAGCGTTGATCTTGGCCTGACTGTTGGCTTGGTCGATGGTGACGGATTTTCATATGAGTATGGTCAAGCCTCTGCTGCCGTCAGTCATGCATTTTCAGACGATGTTTCAGCCTATGTCGGCGCGAACTTTGCTCTGAACTCCGAAGATGCGTTGGATTTTGACAGCATTATAAATGGTGATCCAAAGGGCAGCCTGTTCTGGCTCGGAACCGGTATCTCAGCCGGCTTTTAAATCAGCGATTCCCTTTTAGGGATGTCTGGGAGGACACAAGCCCGGCTGCTTTGGCAGTCGGGTTTTTTGTTTTGTGTTACCCGAAAATCTGAAAGACAGAAAAAGGGTGAGCTTTAGGTGATAAGGGAGCGTCCGATACGCAGAAATTTTTCGCGGCGGGCCTTGACCAATTCCGCGGAACTCAATGCGCTCAACTCCTCAATGTTTTTCAAAATGGCCGCACCAACAGTTTTCATGGCCGTTTCGGGCACGCGGTGTGCGCCGCCAATGGGCTCTTTCACAATTTGATCGATCACGCCTAAGCGTTTCAAATCCTTGGCGGTGATTTTCATGGCCTTGGCTGCGTCCTTTGCGCGGTCCCGCGTGCGCCATAAGATAGAGGCGCAGCCCTCCGGTGAAATAACGGAATAGATGGAATGCTCCAACATCATGACCTTGTCAGCGGTTGCAATCGCCACCGCACCGCCGGATCCGCCCTCGCCCGTAATAACGGATATAAAGGGTACTTTCAGAGACAGGCCGCGATCGATGGACCGCGCAATGGCTTCGGCCTGACCGCGCTCTTCCGCACCGCGCCCGGGAAAGGCGCCGGCCGTGTCGACAAAGCTGATAACGGGCAGATTAAATCGTTCCGCCATATCCATCAGGCGAACGGCTTTACGGTAACCTTCAGGGTTCGCCATGCCAAAATTATGTTTCAGCCGCGTATCTGTATCCGTGCCTTTTTCATGACCCATGACAACGACGGACCGCCCGCGTAATTTTCCCAACCCGCCCAGTAGGGCATGATCATCACCAAATTTCCGGTCGCCCGAAAGCGGTGTATAATCGGAAATCAACGCTTTGATATAAGCTGAGTAATGGGGGCGGGCCGGATGCCGCGCTACATGGGTTTTCTCCCAAGGTCCAATCTTACCATATAGCGTTTTTAGCTGCTCTTGGGCTTTCGCTTCCAGATCAGAGATATCTTTACCATCAGCCAATGCGGCCTCAATCTGGCTGTCCAGTTCTGCAATCGGGCGCTCGAAATCGAGATAGGTGCGGGCCATAAACTCTGCCTGTCAGCTCCGTGAAGATGGGGGTGCACCATAGCGATGCCTGCGCAGACTTAAAGCAAATAAGCGTTAAGGCAGCACAGTAAGACGGGTTTGAATGGCTTGTGCCTTTACAGTCGAATTTAAGGCCGGAATAAAGGTCAGCGCCCTGATCTTTTTTGCGGCTTTGGCGGCCTTGGACGATCCCGAAAACCCGGAGAGCCAAGCCATTCCGGTTTCATCCGCCGCGCGCCCCGATGCCGCCAAGGTTTCAAGCCAAAGCTCCATCATGGCTGACATGGCATGAGTCTTTCGGTCGATTTTTGGCAAAAAGCCGGACAAGCAGATTGAAACTAAGGCGGCATGCAGCGGTGAAACCTCCGAGACACGGCTAAAACCTTCGGCCACGCGGCCAAGTTTCACGCTGTCTTCATTTATCATTTTCGCAAAAGTGATTGCAAGTAAGTCAGGGTCAAATTGCCCGCTTTCCGACCCCTCAATCAGGGCGTCGATGATATAGCCGCGAATATCCGCATTTTTTGCAGCCAGCCCGCGCGCTATCAAAAGATGTCCCGTCTCGCCCCAGCTTCGATTGGATTGGAACAGCGCGTGCAAATATCCATGCCCGGTTGACCAAGTGCTGCTTTCATCATCCAAACCAAAGGCGTGAGTGGCCCGCGCGTAAATTGAGGCCGGGTTTTGCGGCCAGAACAGCGTCATCCACTCGAACAGCCAGCCCGATCCCGCCCCGCCGTTCCAAGGGTTCGATTCTAAATCTGCGGCCAGGCTGGCGGTTGGAATGGCCGCAGCGCTCAGCACGGTTTTTGGCTTAAAGCGGGAGAGAAGAGATGGTTTTATTGTTGCTCCCTTGCCGGCCGTGCCTTCAGCCGATGATGCGGGTCTCGCCTCAATTTTATATTGCGTGACCTTAAAGGGCCTCTTGGACCAAGCCCGCTTTTCCTCTGTCGTTTCAGTTTTCCAATGATAGGCAGCCGGGCGCAATCCGTCAGCGGCGGTCTCGACCAACCTCAATTCTGACAGCGCGTCCGTCCAATCCGCATAAGGGTCGCGGGCGCGGGCCGCGCAAATCCAAATAGCGGGATGGACTTTCGCGGATAAATCCGGACGGTCGTCCAGACGGAATAGGAACCGTCCCACAGCTCGCCAAGGTTGTGGCAGATTGTTGACCCGCTGCGCCGCTTCATCGCGGTAATCAGGCGCAAGCCGCAAAAGGGAATAACAGACATCCGGCACATCCGATTTTTGACTGGAATCAATGAGGGTCTGCGCGCGGTCAACCCAAATGCGCGGGTCAATCCAACCGCCTGTATGGGTCAGCGTGCAGAGCCTGTTTTGCAGCCTGCCGTTTGTCACACGTTGTGATATCGCACCCATATGGCCAATCATGGGCTGGGCGGCGCGGTTATGCGGGTAATATTTCCCCAAGACATTTCGTTTGGACAATTTGCCCGTAGCCCAGGCTTGGACCAGATCAATCAGGCCATAGCCCAGCGCATTCCATGTTTGCGTCAGGCCGCGTCCCGTACCTGTTCCGCCGGATTTGAGACGCTGTATCAAAGGCGCCAAGCGCTGCGCAAAATCGGGTGAACTATTGCGGCCCAAGCGGGAAATGCCGTCAATGATAAGCTCGATCTCAGACGCGCTCTCCACCGTCTCCAAAGCTTTCGCGATGGCCGTATAAAGTTCGTCATGGGTTTGAATGGGCGTGATGGGCTCCGCCAAATGCAAAACACGCATGTCCCGAATATCTGACGAAATCAGTGCTGGCGAAAACGGGCCGCTCTCCAGAATTTTCGCCAAGCCGTAATGGGTCTTCATATCGGCGGGCAAGAACTGCACTTCTGATAATAATGCGTCCAAATCCTCGGCAACATCTTGCACGATTTCCCTTTGCAGGTCTTTTCCAATCAGCGCGTATGCTTGCGGTCGCAGGGACGCGGCTAGAAAATCCACCGCCCGCTCAATCTCGCTCTTATGGTCGGCGGTCAGCGCGTCCTCATATTGCGCAAGTATTTTCAGCCCCGCTTCCTGCAGGCCCGCATCTTGATGGTCCAATACGGGAAGGATTGCGGTCAGAACAGCAGGTTTCAGGGCGGCGTCGGATTTTGCCATGAGCCCTGCCAAGCGCAGAGCCGATTTGGCATTGCCAATGCCGGAACCCTGCAAGACAATCGGCAGCTCGGACAGCAGCGCGTCTCGGTCCGCACGTCCGGCTTTGTCCAGCGCCGCCATTTGCGTTAGCGCGAATTTGGCCACATGCCCCGTCGGATGCGCTAAAAGCTGGCGATATTGCGCCTCTCGCGCAGCGATTTCATCCAGTGTAGGATCTAACCGAATGTGGAATTTGTGATTAGATGAGAGTTGGTTGTTTTTTAAATCTTCCGACAACCCACCCAATGAATCGTCCAAGAGTTGATTGCGGGTCAGGTCGCCCATCTCAAGCAGCTTGAGGAGCGCGTCGGACCATGGCTCATATACCGGATGGGCATTCTCGGCGCGCCATTTATCGCTTGAGAAAGCCCCGTTCTCATATTTAAATACCTTCAACGCGTCCGCGAGCAAATTAGGGTCATTGTGCAGTCGCGTTGAAAGCGGAATATAGTCGGTCGGCTTTATGCCGTGATGATATTTTTTGGCGACATAAACATCCACGCCTTGAATATAAAAACCGTAATATTCGGGCGTGTCGGGCTTTTCCATCAAGCCGTTTTTTATCCAGCTATAGATTCGCGTAAAATCCAGACCGTGCCATTCCTGTTCTAATTTCCATTGCACCCAATCGCCCAGCCAATCGGGTCGTCTGTCTTCCAAAATTCCGAAAAGGGCATCATTGGCACCGTCACCATGGACCCATAAGTTTTGGCGTTTCACGCCGGATAATGGAGCAACAGCATAAAGGGCTAGGCCTGCCCGTGTATTGACTGGGGCGTTCCAAAAATTCCAGACATCTCCCTTACGGCCTTCGACAAACTTCCGAATATGAGCAGACGCGCCCTTCGCGGGCTTATTGCGACTGATTGAAGAGAAAGCGGTTTGCGCCGGTTTGGATAATGACTTTCGCGTCTTCTCATCCAAGCCGGAAAACGCCTGACGCAAGTCGGAGATTTTGCCGCTCAGAATGAGCGTATCAAATTCTTCAGGGCTCATTCCGCTGTCTCTCCGGTCCGGATTTCATCCTGAATGCGGGCGGCCAGAACATGTTTGCACGGTCCCCGTTGACCCTGATAGCGGGAAAACCACGGACAGGTGCAGTCATCCTCCTCCTCGTCGGAGAGCCGCACAATATGGGTCGTATTGCTACCGGGTACACCATAGCGGAGCTTCCCGGATTGCGTACCGAGGAATTTAATCCCGCCAGCCTCAATCAGCTTTCGTGCATTTTTCAGACGTGGCTGCATGGATTCGACTTGGTCTAAATTAAACGGTAATTCGCGGTGAAAATATTGCCCCGCCCCAATATCAAATCCAGCAAGCCCGCGCGTGCCCAGCGCCGCCAGTGCGCGTGATACCTCGGCAGGCGTCAAAGACAGAGTCTGTGCCACTTGGTCCGCATCAATCAGGGATCCCCAAGTCAGTTGCGCCCGAACCGCGGCCAGCGTTTCATCACTCACGGGATTGGCCAGTGCGGACAGGGCCTGCCCCTCGCCGGAAAATCCGCGATGGGTTTCCGGGCTCAACATCAGGAAAAATCCGCCGCTGGGCAGAACAACTTCCCAAGCGCTCGTCCCGCTTTCATCATCCGCCCAAACACGAAGGGATTTGGCTTGCGGCAAAAGCGGCTCTAAAATCTTTACCCGATGCGTACCTGAAAACCGAACCGAACCGCGTGCAGGCCGTTGCGACAGGCGCAAGCCGCGACCCGATGAGACAGCATAGCTTATCAATTTCGGGCGGGAGCTTTTCGGTAGCGACCGGATGAAACGCAGCGCCTCGGGCGCGGAAATCTCAAATTTCAGATCCAATTGCGGCTGGTAATTCTGAACTTCGGAAAATCCCTTAATCCACCGCAGGGGCAGTTTCACTTTCTTCTCAACCGTCGCCGCGCCGCCTTTGGACAAAACAACTTCATCTTTGCCGACGGCGAAATCGACATCCTCCCCGTCGCGCAGGCGCATCAAGGCATTGCGCATGGGTTGATTGAAATCGACATTGGTTGTGCCGCGCCCAAAGGTCTCGCCGCTAAAACTTTCCCGCGGCAGGTCCACCCGTGCATAAACCCCCGCACAGCCGGAGAACCCTTCCAGCCGCAAAAGCGATTCATTTGACGTCACCACCGGGTCCAATAGCGCCGGAATCTGTTTAAAGAAGTGCGTCCGCACCACATCGGACAGCGTGTAAAGCATCTGTCCTAATTCGCGCGGCGCGCGGGCCCGTCCGTCGAAAAAATGCGGCTGGGTTAAATCGGAATTGGACGTCGCCAAAGACAGTTGCGGCCGCCCCCTATCATTCGCCGCGATTTGCGAGGCATAGGCATAACGATAAATATGGGGAATTGCAGTCGACATAGCGCCACTCAAACGCGAAAACGCATTTGGCGCAAGTCAGAGAAAGCGCGAGATTAAACTTTAATTAAATCGAATAGGTCTTGGTGCTGACTTCATGGCCATAGCGTTGGACGAATTTGCGTTTAATGCGGCGTTCCCATCCGGCGCGGGGACCGGGCAGTTCGCTTTCCGCGTCCAAAACGGAGTCGGTGAATTTTTTCGATGTCAGGGGCTTTGTGCCTTCCAGCAGATCCGCCGCGCGAACCCCTGCGCAAAAATCCCATTCACTGCACAAATCATCCAGCAGAATATTCAAATCCTCAGCGAGGACAGGATGCATACGTCGTTCAAAGCCCATTACTCAGTCCTATGCGGTTTTCTTCTTCAAAGATGCGAGGGGATGATGTTCCTCGACCAGTTGCTGCATTTGTGCGTCCAGCACATGGGTATAGATTTGCGTCGTTGCAATATCTGCATGGCCGAGCAAGGTCTGGACGGCTCTGAGATCAGCCCCGCGTTCCAGCAGATGCGTCGCAAAAGCGTGCCGCAATGTGTGCGGCGAAATGCGCGAGGCGTCGAGCAATGCATCTCGAGCGAGTTGTTTCAAAAGCTGCGCAAAACGCTCGCGCGTCATATGACCCAATTTGCCAGAGCTGGGGAAAAGAAAGCCATCCGCACGGTCCTTTACCACCGCACTTTTGGGCAGGGTTTTGTCCCTGACGGCCAGCCAGTCACCAATCGCCCGAATGGCCGCGCCGGTCATGGGAACCAGTCTTTCGCGATTGCCTTTTCCGCGAATGGTCAGACAGGGCGACGCATCCTGATGTATAATGCGGGCAACGGCATTTAACTTCAGCGAGACAAGCTCGGTCACCCGTAACCCCCCCGCATAGAGAATTTCCAGCTGGGTGCGCAGGCGAATGCCTTTGACGCTCGTGTCGGATTCCACGGCAACGAAAAGCGCATCAATATCGTCATGTGACAAAACCTTCGGCAGGCCGCGCCCCTGTTTGGGTCCGCGCAGGCTATGGGCCGGATTATCCTTGCGCAGACCGTCCATCTGCAAAAATAGGCAAAATTGTTTGAGTGCGGAAAGTTTTCGCGCCGCCGTGGAGGGGGCCAGGCCTGCCGCTGCCCATTTGGATAGGACGGCTTCCAATGCGCCCGTCCCGCAGGTCAAAAGCGAGGCGTTGGTTTTGGAAAGGGCCGCATCCCAGCCTTCCAAATCCCGGCCATAGGCCGAAAGCGTGTTTTCCGATGCGCCGCGTTCGGCGGCCATCATTTCCAAAAAGGCGTCTATGTGCCTCGCCGTGTTCACAGAGCCGCGTCTAATCCTTCAAAATAAATTTCCGCCGCTATCGGTCCGGCAAATTGCGGCAGGCCCACTTGGGTCAGGGCGGAAATCAGGCGCGCCTTATCCGTGATGTTCAGACCGCCGCGCGTCAGCAGCGTCGCCACCAGCAAGCTGACTTCCGCTTGCGAATTATCGCGCAGCGCTGCGTCGAGCAAGAGAAGCTGATTTTGCGGCAGGGTCAGGGCGGGTAAGGTTTCGTCCGCCAGAACCCGTGCGGCGGGGTCGGACAAAGTTGCGCCCAAAGCCAAAGCAATCTGCGCATCTATAACGGCTTGCCGCCGCATGAGCGGGACGGCCAAGCGGCCCTCTATATCGCGGCCCATATTCTGGCCGTTAAATCCGCCGCCCAAGGCATCTGTGATCAGGGCTAAACGCGCCTGCATCTGACCTTCCGGCAGCGCGGCATATAGCTGCTGCAATCCGGCAATGTCGCGCGTGATCAGCGCCGCGCGGGTATAACGGGACAGATTGGTATTCACCCGGGCCGTGGCGGGCAGGTTTTGAATGACCGTGGCCAGTTTTATCAGCGCCGCATCTTCATCGACGCCGGCTCTCACCGCGCGGGTGAGGAAAGCGTCCATCGCGGCGGCATCGCCGCTCTGGCCCAAAACGAAGAGCCTGGCCGTTGCGCGGGGCGAGCTATTGGACATGGCGGTTTCCAAATCCAAATCAGGCGTTGCAACATCAAAGCTGAGATTGCCAAGGGCGGACGCGATGAGGCTCAGCTCTGTATCGGCGAAAGATTTAAAGAGAGAATCTAATTCAGTCTCTTTACCTGGTGCAGGCGGAGCGTCGACCAACCTTCTTTCTTTGGGAGCGCGACTTGCTAAAAATGTCACTAAGGCATCTGTTGAATCTGTTTCTTTTGCCGGATCACGTCCTGTCAGCAGCGCATCCATTTGCGCGTGATAGGCCGGATTGTCATAGCCGGAGGATCGCAGCAAATCGCGCGTCACATCGGCGGCGCTCATTTCCCCGCGCAGGGCGTGACAGGCCGCGCGCAGCCGTGCCCATTCGGGTAGAGAGCGTTCTGTCGTGACTGTATCGGAAATCTCGCAGGCGCGTTGCCAATTGCCTTTGGACAGGGCCAAATCAACTTGCGCCAGCGGCGCGCGGGCCAAATCGGGATTGCGCGCCAGAAATCCGTCTAATGCGGACTTGTCGCCGGAGCGGCCCGATTCAAGCGCCAGTACCGCCTGCAGCCGTGCGGTTTCATAGGCCTGGGCCTCTGTCGGCGTATTGGCGCGGGGCGGTACGCCGCCAGACAAAATAACTGTGCGCACAATATCTCGAATAAGGGGGTCTTCGCTTTTCAGCGGGGCATTTGACAACAGATGCGCGGCCCATCCGGCGGATGTGCCTTGCCACAGACTTGTCGGTAATGCGCCTTCTTGCAAAATACCGGCATCGAAATCTTGCGCCGCGCCGAGCGTTTCCGACTCAATTTCGGCCGGGCCGGACAGGCCGAAATCCTGCGCAATGGCAGCAGAGGGCAGAAGACATATTGCGGTAGCTAACCAAAAAGACTTCATAGCTTTGGGCTCACATCAATGGTTTTGATGTCTTGCGGAGCTTTGCTGTCTGATGCGCCCGAAAGTGACCACACAAAAAGCCCGATTAATAGGATGACGAGTGCGCCGCCAATCAATCCAATCTTCTTCATAATGTCCTCTTTTCGCTATCGCTGTTTCTGACATCTTGGCATTTACGCCGGGTTAACCCATCGGATTCATCTCGCCCGCGCCTTATTGGTTGAGATATGTTCCGATTGTGACCATATTGCGGTCCAAGACCCGCAATCGCCAATGGAAATTTCAGTTGGTCATTGCTTTTAACAAATGAAAGCGCGCTCATGCCGCTGCAAATAGAGAAACCGATTGCCTTGGTTGGCCTGATGGGTGTCGGTAAAACAACTGTCGGGCGACGGCTGGCCAAACGGCTGGGCCGCGATTTTGACGATAGTGACGATGCCATTGAACAGGCATCTGGCCGTACGGTCGCGGGCTATTTTCGGGATCATGGTGAGGCGGATTTCCGCGACGGCGAATTTCGCGTGATAAAACGCCTTCTGGCGGTGGAACCGCCCATTATTCTCGCCACAGGCGGCGGAGCCTTTATTCATCCGCCAACACGGGCGCTTTTGCTGGAAAAAGCGATTGTGATCTGGCTGAAGGGTGATTTGGATACGCTGGTTGAGCGCGTCTCCCGCAATGATAAACGCCCGCTCTTGCGCGGTGTGGATAAACGCGAAAAAATGCGGGAATTAATGGAAGTACGTCATCCCATTTATGCGCAGGCGCATATGAAGATCAAAATCGCCCGAGGCCCGCATTTGCGCACGGTCAATCGCGTGATACGCGCTTTGAAATCTTATGAAGAGCCGGCCCGTGACCCTGAATAACACTTCGCAAAAGCTGACCGTCGGGCTGGGCGTGCGTAGCTATGATATTCATATCGGCTCCGGCTTGCTCAAAGGCTTGGGCGCATTGATTAAATCTTTTGCACCGTCAAAACGGGTCGCTGTGATTACTGATGAAACCGTTCATAATTTGCACGGTCAGGCGTTGGCGACAGCTTTGTCAGAATACAGGACACATTTGATTGTACGCCCGTCAGGCGAAAGCCAGAAATCCATGGCGAATCTGGAAGAGATTTTGGAAAGCCTTTTCCGCGCTGGTTTTGATCGCTCGGATTTATTGATCGCTTTTGGCGGCGGTGTGATTGGCGATCTGGCAGGATTTGCAGCGGCCATCTATAAACGCGGCATGCCCTTTGTGCAGGTGCCGACGACATTACTCTCTCAAGTGGATAGCTCCGTCGGCGGCAAAACGGCGATTAATAATCAATTTGGCAAAAACCTAATCGGCGCCTTCTACCAGCCCCGCGCCGTCATCACCGATACGGAGCTACTCTCCACACTGCCCATGCGTGAATTAAAAGCCGGATATGCGGAAGTTTTGAAATATGGCTTATTGGGCGATGCGGCTTTTTTTGAGGAATTAGACGCCGGATTGGGCGCAGATATTCTGGCCCTGAAACCTGATGCTCTGTCCCGCGGCATTTATAAATCCTGCGAGATGAAAGCGAACATTGTTGCGCAGGATGAACGGGAATCCGGCGTCCGCGCCTTGCTGAATCTGGGTCACACTTTCGGCCATGCGCTGGAGCTGCAAGCTGGATATGATGGCGACCTACTGCACGGCGAAGCGGTGAGTGCGGGGATGGAAATGGCCTTTCGTTTTGCCGCCGCGCAAGGTTTCTGCGATGATAAATGCGCAGACCGCGTCGCGGCCCATTTAGCAGAAAATAATATGCCGCGCCTTGCAGATATGGCACATCTTCTGGCTGACCCCGATGCCCTGCTGCGACATATGGGGCAGGATAAGAAGAATGAAGGCGGGCAACTCACCCTGATTTTACCGCGCACCATTGGCGACACCTATGTCGAAAAACGCGCAGACCGCGCCGCTGTTCTCAGCTTTTTAACGCAAATGAAGGATGACGCCGTATGAGCGCCTTTCTAGAACCTCAAAATTTAATCCTGCTCGGCGTGATCCTGAGCTTATTGGTTTTTTCCAGCTTTTTCTCCTCCAGCGAGACGGCTCTCACTGCGGCCTCACGCGTGCGTATGCATGCGGCGGAAAAAGACGGAGACCGCCGCGCTGTGATTGTGCAGCGCTTGATGAATATGCGCGAGCGCCTTTTGGGCGGCATTTTGTTGGGAAATAATCTCGTCAATATTCTGGCTTCGGTTCTAACGACGGCACTTTTTACAAATGTGTTCGGCGCAAGTAAAACGGCGCTGGCTTTGGCGACCGTTGTGATGACGGCTTTGATTTTGATCTTCGCAGAGGTTTTGCCCAAGACCTATGCAATTTCCCAGCCGGATAAGTTGGCCCTTATGGTGGCCCGTCCAATCAACCTGATTGTGAAATTGCTCAGCCCGATTGTCTCCGTTGTGCAAGTCATTGTGAATGGCGTATTGCGGATATTCGGTATTGATACCAATGCCAGTGCCTGGACCGCTGCCGATGAGATTAAGGGCGCGGTTGATTTGCATCTCCAAGAAGGCGGCGTTGCGAAACGCGCCCGGGACCAGATTTACGGCGTGCTGGAAATTGGGGAGCTCTCGATTGAAGAGGTCATGACGCATCGTAAAAATATTGCGATGATTGATGTAGATGATGCGCCCGAGCAAATTATGAAACAAGCCATCGCCAGTGGTCATTCTCGTATTCCGGTTTATCGCGAAGATCCTGATAATATTATCGGCGTCTTGCATATGAAAGATTTACTGAAAGCGGTCACGCGCCTGAATGGCGGTGTGGATACGTTGGACGTGAAGAAAGTGGCCCGCGACCCTTGGTTTGTGCCGGAAACGACAAGTGCTGTGAAGCAGCTGCGCGCCTTTCAGCAAAAGCGGGAGCATTTTGCGTTGGTCGTGGATGAATATGGATCGCTTATGGGGGTGATTTCCCTCGAAGATATTTTGGAGGAAATCGTCGGTGATATTCAGGACGAATATGACGAAGAACTGGCCGGGGTTACGCGGTTGAAAGAGGGCGGCGCCGTAGTGCGCGGGGATGTCGCCATTCGCGACCTGAACCGTGCAATGGATTGGAAATTGCCGGACGATGAAGGCCCGGTGACGATTGCGGGATTGGTCATCCATGAAAGCCAGACCATCCCCAACCAAGGCCAGGCCTTTGCCTATCACGGCTATCGTTTCGAGATATTGGCTAAGCAGCGCAATCAGTTGCAGAGCTTGCGCGTGCAGAAAACCTTTGAGCCGGATCAGCGCTCCGAGAGAGATTAGGTTTTTCAGGAACGGCCTAAATCCAGCAGGCCAAGCTGCCGGCTGCGGGCCTGACCGGATATGACCCAAGCCACGAAATGCTCGCAATTTCGGGTCAACACACCATAACGCTGCCCAATCTTACCACGTGCCCGCACGACAAGCTCTGTGCCTGAAAGGCTGGATTTGTGCGGGATGGTGCGAATGGGTTTCCCCCGTGCAAACAGTTTTTCCGACGTTTCCAGAACTTGTCCATAGCGGCGCGAAGCATGAATAACCGTCCCATATCCGGTCGCGATACCGACATGCCGGATGACGCCGTAAGCATCGGTTTCCAATATCGTGCCGGCAGGATAAATACGGGCGAGTTTCTCATAATCAAATCGGCTCATAACTTATATATAGGCACAGCACGCCAAAACGCAAAACGGCCCCCCGTAAGGGAGCCGTTCGAAAGTCTTAAATTGATTTTATGACGCTTTATGAGCGGCGCTCATAATTTTCATAAAATGTACGGGATGTGCCCATTTCATAGTAATAATACCGACCTGTTGTGTCGTCATAATAGCGTGTCGTTTTGTCCAAATTTGGACGACCTTCTGTACCGCCATTGACCTTTTTGTCTTTATTATTACCGACAATTGCGCCAACTGCGCCGCCAATCACGGCACCGGCAATTGCCGCTTCACCGGTTTTAACGTCGCCTGATACTGCGCCAACACCTGCTCCAATAGCGGCACCGGCAGCTGCGCCGCCCGCAGCATTTTTTTCAACATTGCCTGTCGTTGTGCAGGCAGCAAATGCGACGCTGGCCAGTCCAAGCGATGCAAGTTTGATAATATTCGTCATGATAAATCCTTTGACGTGGGGGAAACAAAAAAGCTCGCACAACTAACCTTTCGGCAGGATGTGCGAACCCTGAAATTTAGGTTAGGTGATTTAGTTCAGTTCTTGAACAACCTTATTTGTATAGGTCTCGCCTTCATAATTGACCTCATATGTGTCAATGACGCGCAAATCCAACTCTGGATCCGGCAGTTCAGAAACCGGGATGAAGCGGTTGTAATAGACACGTCCATCTGGACCTTCAACAGCAACGAGCTCGCCTCGTGCAACCGCGCCGCGGACTTCTGTTTCAAGTTCCTTACGCAGAGCAATTGTTCTGGATTCAGGCGCTTCGGTCGTCATTTCCGTCTTTACAGGCTCTGCTGTCTTATCCATTTTTTCTCCGGCAAATGCGGATGGAACAAAGGCGACGCTTCCAAGCGCTGCGATAGCGAGAACCTGAGTTAACTTGGTCATAATAGTCTCCGTTTGTGTCGGCGCGCATGCGCCAATAACTGAAAATTAAACGGCCTTGTCCGAGATAATGTTCCCACAAAATCCTAAATTTATGGTAAGGTTTTATTTACTTATAACGAGGGTAAGCTGCCATGAATTTCGATTTCGCCTTTCTTCTTATCAATGCGAGCGTATTTCCGGCTTGGCTTTTGCTGATTTTCCTGCCGCGGTGGTCCGGGACGCAGGCGCTGGTCCATTCCATGCTTTATCCATTGGTTTTGGGCATTGCTTACACAATAGGGTTCGGCTTTTCCGTCTTTGGCGGGATGGGCGCAGCGGATAGTGGGTTTGACACAATCGAGGCCGTGCGGGCCATTTTTTCCACCGATATCGGTGTTATAGTGGGATGGACGCATTTTCTGGTATTCGATCTTTTTGTGGGGGCTTGGGCGGCGCGTGATGCACAGCGGCGTGGGGTTCATCACGGATGGCTCATCCCCTGCCTGCTGCTCACCTTTATGACCGGACCGTTGGGATTACTGCTCTATCTGGCGATAAGGCGCGCTGTAAATAAGGGCGGTTGGGCGCTAGGAGAGGGGGCGTAAACACACTCACAACCTCTCCCAGCGAAACGCCTGATTGATTCTCGCAGAATAATTCAGGGAATCAATCGACCCGTAAGGGTTCGGCCACGAAGTTTCAGAGATAAGCGGTCAAAAAAAGACCCGGTATATGCGGGTTAGAGCACAGTGACCGGGTTATAAAAGTTGTAAACATCGGGGAAAGTCGATGATGTATCCTAATTATGTGATGACATCGGCATGCGGTAGCAAAACCGACCTTCAGCCGGACTCCGACATAAATCCTGTGAAACTCAGGGCGTGAAAATGCAGCTTATGGACAATTCAAGTGCAGTGTCATGGGAATGTCACGCCGGTTTTGGCAAAATCTATTCTAAAAGTTCTGCGAGGCGTGTCCTTTGACGTTGAAGCAGACCTGTGGAGGGCGAGGGCTGATACGATTAGAACGTCACCCCGTTCCAGTGTTGGCAGTACGATATTGGATGACTCAACGCAGCGCGGAATGTCTGCTTGAGGTATCTGTCCAAGCAGATGACTTCTTTCCGCAATTTGCAATCCTCCTGAGGACGCATTCAAGGGATCAAAAGCGATATAGGCAAATGCGGTTTGTTCCAGGATGTCTGTACATGGTTCGCAATGCCAAAGACCAGATTTCCGAGACCAATTCTTATAAGCTGGATTATCAGATTTTTGTGCCATGGCGATGACCCGGTCTTGGTGCCACGGAAGCGACCAATTGGCCCGCTTAGATTTAACGAAGCCAACAGCCCGATTTGGAACCGGATTGAACCCAAGCGCTTCAAGTTCAAGTCTGAAATCTTCGGGTAGTATGTCGTATAGTTTTGTCATATCTGACAAGCGTTTTCCGCGACCTTCATGAATACCGAGGGCGGATAAGCTATCCAGATGTTTTTCAGATAAACGAGACACCATTGGTGTCCAGCCCTGATGGTTTAACTTAGCGCTATCCGCCGTCACCCAAAAGTTCCGTTAGTTTGGATCCTATCACCAAGCCGTGATCTCAACCTAAAGCCGCCCACAAAACCTCATCTCCCGCAAGCCATCCATCGGAGACAACGGTTCCTGTGTGATCAATGATGAGATTTGTTGGCGCGCCAAGAATCTCAATTGTGTCTGAGACAACATCTTCCTCATCAAATAAGACGCTGACATTCACCCCCGCTTTCACCAGTCCCGGTTCCATTACCGGCCAATGGTTCAGATCGCGAGAGCGGGATTTGTCCCAAGCCGTCACGATATGGACCTCTCGAAAAATCGGACTCAAACGGGCCAGTGGCGTATGGGCGCGCCCAAACCCTTCGACATAGGGGCCATTAGTTCTGTAGCCGGACATCAGGCAGACCAGAATATACTCCCCGGGAGAGAGTTTTGAGACGCTGTTTTCGAGAGAGACCCGCCCGCCTGACTGCGCAAACTTTCCTTTTGGGTCATGACGCTCCAAATCATACTCCAAAGTCTGGCCGATAAATTTGGAGGGCGGGACCGTAAAGGCTTGTCCCGTCAACCGCGCCAGCCTTTGTTGGAGAACAGGCGTTCGAGGTGACATCTCTATCGCGTGTTCAATATGACCCACGGCTTTTTCAATATCTCCCCGATTTTCCGCCAGCATAGAGCGCGTATAGGCCATGGCGGCAAACATGCTCATCATGCCGGAATCGCCGCTGCTCTCGAAATGATCTTCCACCGTTTCCAAAACGCGCTGCGCCCGTTCCCATTGCCCGGCATGGGCCGCGCAAACCGCCAACCAAGCAAAGTTTCCCGGCCAAATCACGGTGGGCGGAGCCAAGGGCGCGGTGGGTGTGACAGATTTCGGTAGCGCCCCGTCATAAGGCGCGCCGTTCAATTTCAGCAGCCGATGATTATAGGCTTCGAAAAACGGCCAGATTTCAGCCAAATCTTCAGGCGACCCGTCCGCCCAAAACGCATCCACATCATGCGGGTCCGGGTCGCCATTGCGTAAATCGACACAAAAGCTGTCAACGGTCTGGCCGAATTTCGCACCAAATGGAAAGGTCTTTCCTGTGACACGGATTTTTTCATGGGCGTCAGGCCGCAGAAAATCAAAACTATAGCTTCGCCCCAGAAAGCGGGGTTGGAAAGATTTGCGCAAGTCATCCCCGTCAAAGGTTCCGCCATTCAGCGCAAAGAGAATATCACCCTTTGCCAAACCCAATAGGCCAGCCGGACTGTTTGGGTGGACCCGTTGCAGGACTTGCCCGACTTTGGACAAGGTGGTTTCGTTCAAATGCCCCGCTGCCGATTTTGTGACGCTATATTCGGCCTCGACCCAGTGGCGGACCGTCTCATATTGTGCCGTTTTTGCCATGTCACTTACCGCCGTTTCGCGTCATCGAATAATTCCGCGAGCTTTTCGGTCATTGCGCCGCCGAGTTGTTCGACATCCATGATGGTGACGGCGCGGGAATACCA
>JAHDFA010000012.1:21190-31675 GCA_020628495.1 Hellea sp. | reverse complement strand
TCATCACGCGGGCTGTCCTAACTGCCCAAAGAAAACAAATTCGGCAGACCCGTCCTAAAATAGGAGAATGGGCTGTGAGCACTCCCCCTGTCTTGGGCTCAACTATGGAAAAACCCGCGACGAAAATCGCCGCGGGTGCATTTATTCGTCACTGCCGAGGCAGAATTTAGGCAGGAGGGTGTCCCGGACTAAAGCCTACTCACAGGCATACATGTAATTACCACATGTTTTCATGAAGTGGACGACAGAGCCATTCGCGCTTTGAATGCGGAACGCTTGGCGGTCACGATCATTTGTCGGCAGAATGGAATATTCATAATGATGCTGTTTGCCCAGACCCAGCAGGCCGCGTGTTCCAACCGGCAGAACTTCTTCGCTGAACATATAGGGTTGCGCATCGGCCCAGCCATTGGAGTAGCCCATAGATTTAAACAGATAGTTCAAATAGGCTTTGTCCGTGGCATTGTCATTGTAACGGGCATTCAGCTTGTCATAAAATTGCGACGGGGTCAGGCCGTGACTGTCACCAAATTCCGGCATGGTACCAAGACGCGGCATCTGCTTTGGCGTCTTATTTGTCGGAACGTTAAAGATTGCGACAGACGACTCTCCGCACAGATTCAGATTTGTTTGTTGCACAACAGGCTGCTGAACAGGACATGTCGCCAGATCGTAAACAACTGAGCCATCCCAACAGCTATAGGTTTGCGGTTGCGGCGCAGGTTGTGCAGGGCAGCTTGACGTTGCAGGGATGACCGATCCGTCCCAACAGCTTTGCATCGGGGTGGGTTCAGGAATGGTTTCAACGACAGGCTCGGGCTTTGGTAAACATTGGCCGGAATTAAAGACCATTGTGCCATCCCAACACTCAAACGAGGCGACGGGTGCAGGGGCAGCGGGCGGCGGTGTGATCACAGGCTTGGGCTTGCTGCCGCCAAAGGTATAACGCAATCCGGTCAAGAGTGTATGCGCAGCAACGCCGCCGACCAGAACGTCAGAAAATGAGGTCGCGCCCGTATTTACATTGGCTTGTTGCCCTTCAAGTTTCAGGCTTGGGCCATCCAGATACGTATAATGCGTATCCCATGTCAGATTATCGGAGATCTTATATCCCATACCCGCCAAAAGCTGATAGCCGAAACCGGTATCGGAATCGCTGACGCCGCATTCTAAGCCTCTTGATGTTGTGCGCGTCCCGATACAGGTCGGATTAACGACAAGCTCACCTGCTGTTCCGGCAAAATCGGCAGCGAAAAGTTTGGCTTTGCCTCTCACCATACCGACACCAGCACCGACATAGGGCTCGAATTTTCCTAAGCCGTCAAAGTCATATAGGGCATTCAGCATTGCGGTTTCTGTCAAAAGACTGGCGCTTGAATTCGGCGTTTGGCTGATGGCCCCGAATTGCGATCTAAGACGGTCATAATCGGCTTCAAGGCGCCAATTATCGCCAAAATCATAACCAACGCCGCCGGAATAGGCGATGTCGCCTTCGCTTTGGATACCGTTTCCGTGCTGGGCGCTGTCAATTTGCCCTTCTACATCTATGTCTGAATGGATGCCGTAACCTGCATTTCCGCGAAGATACCAACCGTCATTGTCATTGGCAGAGGCCGCGCCGGCTGAGATAAGGCTGAGCACGGAAACCGCGCTGAAGAGATAGGATTTCATGTTATTTCCCCCCTAGGAAAATATGCGCGTTCAGGATTATTGCGCGAGAATATGGATAACGAAATGTTACCGGGGATAATTGCGGTGCTGGGGATGAATATTTTCTGAATATAAAAACGTAAGCGTTTTCAGCCAGCTAACAATAAAATACTGAATTTATGGGGCAGGCGTTTTCCTCGGGAACCTGCAAATATCCTGAATTGGACAGGCATAACACTCGGGCGTGCGGGCTTTGCAGACATAACGGCCATGCAGCAGCACCCAATGATGTCCGCCATGGATGTAGGCTTCCGGTGTGACGCGCAGCAAATTTAACTCCACCTCCAACGGATCTTTACCGGGCGCCATACCCGTCCGGTTGGAGACGCGGAAAATATGGGTGTCGACGGCCATGGTTGGCTGGCCAAACACTTCGTTCAAGACGACATTGGCCGTTTTGCGCCCGACACCTGGCAGGCGGACCAGCTCTTCGCGGGTTTGCGGGACTTCGGAGTTAAATTCATCGACGAGGAGTTGGGAGAGCCTAATGACGTTCTTGGCCTTATTCCGGTACAGACCGATGGTCTTGATGTGGTCGCGGACTACATCTTCCCCGAGGGCGAGCATCTTTTCCGGCGTGTCGGCGATTTTGAACAAATCCTTGGTCGCCCGGTTCACGCCAACATCCGTTGCCTGCGCAGATAGCGCCACGGCCACAACCAATGTATAAGGGTTCACATAGTCCAACTCTGTTTCCGGCGCGGGTCGTTCTATCGACAGACGGCGGTAAATTTCTGCGATTTGCGCCCGGTTTAATTTCGGGCGCGGCAGGTCTTTATAAAGCTTTTCCTTCTTCGCCATTACATATGTTCAAGCATGTCATTAATAAGATTATCGGCGAACGTGGCGGATGGTTGCGCGATCAACTCGCCCTTACTGTCAAATGCGACCTGCGCATTCCCAACGCCGACTTGGATTGGGGAGACATGTGCGCCCAGACGCATCAAAATATAATTTATTTGGCGCATACACATAATGCCGCTCATCGGGCCGGGCGTGCAGGCCGAAATACCCCAATAGGGGGTTTCGAAATGTGATTTTCCCAGAGTCGACGTCCAATCAATTGCATTTTTCAACAGCGGGGGCAGGCCGCCATTATATTCCGGGCTGACAATGACAACGCCGTCGCAGGATTTGATTTTCCGGATCAGCTTTTTTACAGCGGCAGGCGTTTCTAAATCACCATGATAAAGCGGCAGGTCATAAGTGGCGAGATTGATGGAGGTCGTTTTCAATCCCGCGCGTTTGAACCGCTTGGTCAGTGCTTTTTCCAGTCGCTTATTGATGGAACCATCGCGCAAAGAGCCACAGATAAAACCAATTACGGGCGGTGTGTCAGAGGACATAGAATTACTTTCAGTCAGATTTTGCGGATAATACGCCGCGCTTTGCACGACCTATCTGCCTAGATACGGCACTGCAAACGTTTTGGAGTGAATGAATTGCGCCTCTTGATTATGGGACTGACAGTTATAACCTTGTAACCATGCAGAAATTTGAAGGCATATCATTTGTATGGGCGTTAGTCCTGATGGGACTCTTGGCTCTGATTTTTGGCGTGAGGAGCTTTATCGGCTGGCAGCAAGTCCGTAACGATGCCCGCGCGGATTATGACTATAAACGGGCAAATGGTATGATCCCGGATGCTATAGACCGCGAAAACTATGAGCATATTTATCGGCGGGTTTACGGCCCGCGCGGCCCGATTCATGTCGCAGGGGCCATGCTGGCAATTTTGATTGCCACGCCGCTGGCCATGATCGGGTTCGAGGCAGGCTTGAATCTCATCTATAATCTTTCAGGTCAAAGCCGCGTGATTGAGCCCGGCTTCCTCGTCTGGCAGTTTTTCCTGTTTTTCGGCATGATTGCCGTCTGGGTCGGGATCGCATATGTCGCGGCGCGGCGTTATCACCGAACGGCGCCGGGTAGTTTGCAATATGAAATGGACCAATATCTTTACGGTGATGTTGAGTATGGCGAGGCGTTCTAACCGATACCGTTTTTAATGTCCGCCCAACGTGTTGTTGACTTTAAAGGCTCAAATAGCGGGTCATCTTCGAACACGCGCAAAATATAAGGACCGGTTAGCTTGTTCATTTTTTCAACATAGTCCAAAGCGCGGTCCGCCATGTCTAAACGCATATAGCTTTCAGCCAGATCGCTATAGGCTGATATGGCTTGAATGGCGTCATCTTTGACAAGGTCCGGAGCTTCCTCCGCCAAGCGGTCCACGGCCCGGACTTCACCCAAAATGGCGGCAATCAGGACAAGGTGGCCTTCGGGCTTATCGCGCCATCTGATGGACGGGTCAAACAAAGTGCGGAGTGTGGTTTCATGTCGCGTGCGTTCATCAAGGGTTAGAGAGATGATTTCGTCACTTCGCAATTGCGCCAAAGCATATTCCGCCTTTTGCGCCGTCGTTGCACGTTGTGCTTCCGGCCAAACCGCGAGGGCCGCACGCACTTTATCTTCATCACGGGTCGCCAAGGCGTAATTCACATAGGTATAAGGCGCATAGGTTGCCAGCGGCTTGAATGCATCAAATGCTGCATTTGCATCGCCTCGAAATTGTGCGACGGCGGCGGCGAAGCCGTGACCTTGAAGCGAGTCCGGGTTCATCGCTTTGGCTTTTTGAATAAATTCATCTGCTTGGGCGAAATTTCCAAGTAAAACGTGGCTCAAAGCCAGTTCAGGAATGAGATAAAAAGAGGCTGGGTCCAAACGATGCGCTTTTTCGAGGCCCGTCAAGGCCTCGTCAAAATTACCCAGTCGGCGTGTAAGAAAGGCTTGTCCCGCAATCGCGTCCACATTTCCCGGCGCAACAGATAAGGCCTTGTCGAAAGTTGCTTCGGCGCCGCGGTAGTCACTCTCGCCCCAATAGAGGTAAAAAGCGTTTGCCAAATGCGTCTCCAAACCATCCGGCGCAAGCGTTTTGGCGCGGTCAAGGGAGGACTTGGCGGCTGTTTTTATGTCGACGTCCCGTCCGTGAAACCAGTAAAGTGCCATTTGTGCATAGGCCTTCTTCGCCCAAGCCTGCGCATAGTCAGCATCGGCAATGATTGCATCTTCATAGGCTGCAATGGCCAATTTCAACTCTTCCACATTATCCTCTCCCGGATTGGTCAGAAGTCGCGCTTTTAGATAGGCATCATAGGCGGCCAAATTCTGTGTCGCATCTTCACGCGCGGGACCGTCGTTTATCAAAACGCCCTGTAAAGCAGACGCGATTACATTTGTAATCTCGCCTTGTATGTCGAAAATATTTTCAGGGCTGAGCGGACGGTCATAACTCTCCGCCCAGATGTGTCGGTCATTTGTGCCGTCTATCAGTTGCACTGTAATACGCACGCGTTCCCCGCTTCGCTGTACCGCCCCTTCCAAAACAGCGGCAACGCCTAATTCCTCCGCAATATCCGGCACGCGTTTATCCGTTCCGCGATAGCCCATAACGGATGTGCGTGAGATGACGTCAAGCCCGGTAATACGGGATAAGGTGGTCAATAATTCGTCGTGAATGCCGTCCGCGAAAAACGCGTCCGCATCTTCAAGACTTCTGTTTTCAAATGGCAGGACCGCCACCGAAGCCGCGTTCAAACGAAATTGCGGCGCGGCGGGTTTGAACCGATCGGCCAGTAACAAGCCCGCTACCAATACCAGTCCGATGACAATGGCAATGTCCAGCTTCTTGCCTGTTTGGGCGGCAATGGACTGCTCCGCGGATACAACTTCCGTTCGTTTGAAGCCGTCCGGGGTTAGCTCAAACGCCCAAGCCAATATGGCGATGATCGGAAAACCTAATATAGCGACGGCCATAATCAGCCCGTCAAACCATTCTGGCAGGTTCATCACGCCCTCCAGCGTGAACGCCGTTTGGACGAGGAACCAGGCTGCGACAACATATGTCCCGCAGACCCGGAACACGTTTCGTCGTCTGAGCTCTGAAAAGAGTTTAATCATGCTTGTCCCAAACTGCCTGTCAGGCCGATAGCATAAGCAGCATAGCGAGTCTTTATTTCTTAAAACCCTAAAACGTCTCGCATGGAATAACGGCCGGGTTTCTGCGCGGATGCCCATATAGCAGCAGACACCGCGCCGCGCGCAAAGACGGACCTGTCAAAGGCATCATGCGATAAGGTTATCATTTCGCGTTGATTTGCCAATTTCACATCGTGACGCCCAATAACGCCTCCGCCGCGTAAAACGGCAAAGCCGATATCATCATCCTTGCGGGCACCTGTTACGCCAATACGTGATAAAACCTGCGTCTCAACCAAATCCAGTCCACGACCTTTCGCTGCGGCCTCACCGAGGAGAAGCGCCGTTCCCGACGGGGCATCGACTTTATGGCGATGGTGCATTTCCAATATTTCAATATCCCATCCCGTGCTTAGTTTTTCCGTGGCCAGTTCAACCAAAACGGAAAGCGCCGTCACGCCAGGGGAGAAATTGCCCGCTCTTAAAAGTGCGATATTCTCAGACGCGGCCTCAAGGGCTTGATCTTCTGCCCGGGTGAAACCGGTCGTGCCGGACACCATTGCTTTGCAGCGGCCTGAATGTCCAGTGCCGGATAAAATCAAGGCCGCATCAATCGCGGCTTTGGGCGCGGAAAAGTCAATCAGGACATCGCAGGCGTTCAGACCGTCATTTATGTCTGATGTTAAGGCTATGCCCAGTGTTTTAACGCCCGAGAGTGTGCCTGCATCCTTGCCAATATCCGGCGATTCCGGCGCTGTTATCGCCGCACCCAAAGAGATATTTGAGTGATCTGAAATCGCGCGAATGACCGCAGCGCCCATGCGCCCGTCTGCACCCAATATGCCTATTTCGATACTCATGCTGCGGCCTCTACTCCGCAAAGGCGGTTAGCTGCAAGCGGATTTGGCTTGTCGGAGGGCAGCTGTCACGCCTTTAAGAGAAAAAGTGTAGCGCGTCTGCGTGCCGCGCTTGGACACGGCCGAAACCGTCATGGTTGACCCGGCACGCATTTTGGCAACAAGTTTTCGCTCGTCCGCGCTTTCTGAAATGAAGGCTTCATTATCAGCTGCAAACATAGTCAATGCCGTGCTGCCGACTTGGGCTTTAGGTGCACGGGTTGGCTTTAGATCATATCCGGCCAGAAATGAGGGTTGTTCTGTCGCCGCGCCATTTTTCCAGTTGGACACCATAAAATAGATGTCGCCATGATTGACGGATGTCGGGGATTTGGCTTGGGCCTCGCTCAGCACATAACAAATACGTTCTGCACCAGATCCGCGGGTGTAAACGGACCAATCTCCGTGAGTCCCGGCCAGTTTAGGCGCGGATTGTGCAAAAGCGGGCGCAGCCGTGATGGCAGCCAAGGCAAAAGCGGCGCAGAGGCATGGTGTAAAGGAACGTGTCATAGGATCATGATAGTGCCGCGCGCACGGTTAATCCCGCGTTAAATACACATGCAAAACCGATGGCTTTAATCCGCTAATGATAAGCCTTGTGCTCGGTCAAATGAAAAGCGCGGTATATTGCATACGCGGCAACACAGGCGCTGCCGATAACAATCATCATAAAGGGCGCTTTAGGCGACATATTCATGAGCGCCAGACCAATTAGGCCAAAGGTCAAAATATTGACGGCGAAATTATACAGTACCGATCCAGCACTCATCAGCTGAGCCCGAATGCGGGGATGGGCGCGGCGCTGCGCCATGGCCTGCAGCGGGACAACGAACATGCCGTTGAACAGGGATGCGCCTGCTACTGCTGCGAGAAAGAGCGGCGTTTGCGGATTTTTCAAAAAATCTCCGGCAGGACCAAAGGTTTCAGTTCCGGCATATGTGGGGGTCGGTGCGAAATACAGCAGGAGAGAGCTAAGGGTAACGCCCACAATACCGACTGTAACAAGGCGGATGGCTTCTGGCCCCCATATTTTCATATTGCCAATAAACATGGTGAGAATTGAACCGACGAAAATCGACAATGTGGATACGACTAAAACAATTTGCAGAACGCCGGATTCATAGCCCATCTCATTAGCGATAAAATTTGGGAAGGCCGTAATAAAAATTGTCGATAATCCATAAAACCAAGCAATACCCATCCAAGGCCGCAAGACTTCGGGGTGTTTAAAAATCTGGCGTAAAACCGAGGCAATGGCCGTCACAGGATTGTAATCGACTTTCAAATCCGGGTTTGGGGGCGCAGCCGGAGGGCAGGCCTCTGCCGCAATCCACCCGATAACGGCGAGCGTGAAGAGCAGCCCTGCCAAAACCATGGGTAGCGTTGTTGCCAGAGAAATTCCTATAATTGTTCCGAGTAAAAGCACAGCGAATTGTGTGCCTGAGAGCAATCCATTGCCGCGGATGAGTTCATCGCTGTCCAGCCATTGTGGCATCACAGCATTTTTAGTTGGCGCAAAAAAAGCGGATTGTGTGCCCATTAGGCCCAAAGAAACTGCGAGCACCCAAATGCTTTGCGTCAAGAAACCGATGCCAGCCAGAACCATAATCAGCACTTCAGCACGTTTGATCCAGCGAAAAATTACGCCGCGGTCAACCTTGTCCGCAATCTGTCCCGCTATTGCGCAGAAGACGAGAAAAGGTCCGGTGAAAATCAGTGAGGCGACAGGCACTTTCATCGCTTCGGGTAGGCCGGGCAAAAATTCAAATGCCGGATTGATGAGCGCCACATAAGTTATCAACGCAATCAATGCATTTTTCAGCGCATTATCATTAAACGTCCCGGCTTCAAATAATACGTAAAGGGGAGCAAAGCGGCGTGAGAGCAAAAGCGGCTTGCGCGGGGTGCTGACCGCGAGGAGTTTATTGTTTGACATAGTCTTGCCTAACGCGCTTCCGCTTCGCGCGCCAACCTTTTGGCGCGGGCGGCGTCATTCTCTTCAAACCGCCCAATATCTGCGGGGTTGAGCGCGCCCGGATTTTCCAAATCGAGCAATTCAATGGAGCGGGTTTCGATTCTATCTTGCAATAATGACATAAATTCGTCTTTCCCCAAGCCGGGCGGGATAGGCTCCAAATATTCGATAACGGCTTTGCCGGAATGTTTGGCCCAATCCATCTGATTCCAGCGCTGGCCCAGCGTATTGGCGACGGGAATGACAGGACAATCAAAGTCCTGTTGTAAATGCCAGACGCCTTTTCGGTATCTGTGATGTGTGCCGATTTTAGACAAATGACCCTCCGGGAAAATAAGAAGGCGTCGGCCTTCCGCGCGAACGTGTTTGACCTGGTCTTCCATTTCTTGCTGAGAATCTGACCCACCGCAGCTATCGATAACAACGGCATTCATTTTTGTAAGTATTCGCTTGAGGCCCCAGAATTTCTCCAAATGATTTCCGGCTACAAAGGATAAGTCGTCAAAGCCTGAAAATATCACAAATCCATCACCATAGGATTGATGTTTGGACGCAATGATAACGGGTCCTGCAGCCGGAATGTTCTCCCTGCCCTTAACCTGAATATCCATATCTGCGATGTTGCGCATCCCCCAAACCATAACTTTTGTATAGCGTTTCAGCGTCGCCATCAGGGCATTACGTCCGGGAATAAGTGACGCCACAAGGCAGCTAAGCACATAGATGGCCGTCGTAAGGTAGAAAAAGAGATTGAAAATCAAGGTGCGCATTATGCATCCTCCAAAACGGCCATGACGGCCCTTTCAAATGTATCAATATGACCAGATAAAGCGCCAATATTCGCGCCCAGCAATTTACTATGCGCGGCTTGCAAAACCACACCTAATGCCATGGATGCCAGTAAATCGGAGGACACACCACTGCGCAGACGTCCAGCGCTTTGATTGAACTGCACGAGTTCAGCCGCTGCCCGCAATGGACCGTCTTCAGACAGGTTCGGGAAACGGTGCATATAGAGCAAGTGATAAGCAAAAAGCGGCCAATCTTCATCTGCGAGCGCAGCATAATCCCGCACAATGTCTGACACTGCTGCGTCCAGAGACTGATTCATATGCCTCCGGACCAACTCGGTCAGGCGCTCATGTATAGTGAGCATCAAGGCCCGTGCGAGGTCCGCTTTGGATTTATAATGACGATAGAGAAGCCCTTCGCTGACATTTGCAAAGGCCGCTATAGATTTGGTTGAGACACCTTCGATAGATTTATCAACGAACAGGATAAGCGCTGCGCGTTCAATTTTGGCTTTAGACGTACCTTCATCCGCGATGACGCCTCGTTCCTTTGCTATTGTATCAGGCATATCGCCTCTCCAATGCTTGCTGATCATGCCGTTTTGTCACAAAAATCAAACAAAATCATCAAGAAGTGATTAATCACTCATTTTATTTCTCACCGCTATACAAGCCTAAGTCCTATCCGTTTGTCACTGCAGAAAATTGAATAAGCGATGAATCAAAAGTGATTAATCACTTACATAACTATTCAGATGCGTAGACCTTGGCTCTGAAAAGGAGGGTTGATTAGGCTTGCACAAATCGGCAGGTCACAAACCAATATTTGATCATTAGCTCACTTTGCGGAGACACTTATGAAACTTTCCAATGACATCACGGCCGTTATTACCGGCGGCGCATCCGGTTTGGGAGAGGCCACGGCCCGCGCATTTGCAGCCAAAGGCGTAAAAGTCGGGATTTTCGATATGAATCAAGACCGCGGCGCGATGGTCGCCGAAGAGATTGGCGGCGTGTTTGCAAAAGTGAATGTAGCGGATGAAGCTAGCGTTGATGCAGGTTTTGAAGCCGTCAGAGCCAAAAACGGAACGGAACGTTTGCTAATCAATTGCGCAGGCATTGGCCTGGGTATGAAAAC
>JAHDFA010000012.1:17099-21090 GCA_020628495.1 Hellea sp. | reverse complement strand
GCGTCAAAGGGCGGTATTCTTTCCATGGCCTTACCGATGGCGCGCGACTTGGCACGTGAAGGCATTCGCGTAAACACCATCCTACCCGGTTTCTATGAAACGCCCATCTATGAACAAATGAAACCTGAAGTGAAAGAAAGCCTGCGGGCACATGTTCAATTCCCGAACCGTTTTGGGCAGCCCAGTGAATTTGGCGAAGTCGCCGTTTTCATGGCGGAACATGCTTACATTAATGCAGAATATATTCGTACAGATGCCGGCGCCAGAATGCCGCCGCGCTAGGGCGTCTCAGTGGGGCTCTTTAGGAGCCCCAGCCAATATCCACCATCCACCCACTTTCCGAATTTGAATCCAACCTCCTTAAGATGGGCGACTTTTGCCATGCCGAATTTTTCATGCAAGGCGATGCTGGAGGGATTGGGCAAAGAAAATCCGACTGTAACGGCGTGATAGCCTAGTTCAGTCAATCGTTTCAAAATTTCGATATAAAGCTGCGTGCACGAACCGTCCCCAGTCTTGTCAGGATGTAGATTGACGCTGACTTCAACGGAGTATCGATAAAGCGCACCGGCCTTACCTTTTGCCGGCATAGGTGTAGCCAATCACCACCCATGCTCATCTTAACAGATGAGTTAGGAAAGGGATTCGTCGAGGGCTTCATCTATGCGGAAAGGCACCTCGGAAGCATCAATCTCTGCAGCCTCAAAGGTGGTGATAGTCACTGAAACATAGTGGTTATAAATAGAGGCTATAAGTTCCGCGTCTGAAGCGTTGACGTCACGGATTCTATCACAGCTCTATTTTTTGGAATGCACCACGAGTTGCGGGAAAGGTATCTCAATATTATTGTCCCGTAGTACGCGCCATACCGTGAAATTCAGATCCGACGTGAACTTGTTGGGCCCATCATCAATTCCCGAACACCAAAACTCCACCGCCATTTTGGCACCATGATCACCAAATTCTCTGAACTCTAAATCCGGCATTTCAGGTTCTTTAAGAACGCTCGGATGTTTTAGAAATTCTGGAATAATCAGGTCTTCCAGTTGATCTAGGTCAGTATCATAGGCGACCGTGAAATGGACCTCGTAACGTTGCCGTGGATCTTTATGGGTCCAATTTTCATACGCATCTTCAGTGAACTTGGTATTGGGCACCATGATGTCTTTACCATCAGTGGTTTCAACAACCGTGTTCCGCATATTGATGGCTTCAACAAAACCCTCTTGGCCGTCAGGTAAGATTACAAAGTCCCCAACGCGCACAGAACGATCAAACAGAATAATCAAGCCCGATACAAAGTTGGCTGCGATCGGCTGAAGTCCAAACCCGATACCCAAAGCCACAGCTGAGAAAACAACAACCAAGCCCGAAAGTGGGATATTGGCCGCCCCCATAACCAAGATTGTGATGATCACGAACAGTATAATCTGGAAGAGTTTTGCCACGATTTCTCGAACGCCCACATCCAGACTTTCTTGTGACCGGATTGCCGCTTGCCCGCGTTTATTTGAGATACCGCCAAGCCAGAAAAAGAGGGATCCAAAAATACCAAGACGGATCAAACTCATGAGTGAGATTGGGGCCTCTCCAATTTTGAAGACCACCGCGCCGTCAAGAAATGATGTTAGTTCATCAAAATACCCAAAAGATATTATAAGGCTGAGGGGAATAAGCGTCCAGACCAAGACCTTGCGAATGAGCGGGTCTGAAATGAAGGTCTTTATCGCGCGATAAATTAAAAAGACCGCGGCAAGAGATTGCGCGAGCTTTACAAGCCAATCTTGTCCAAGAGACGGAATAGCTTTTAAAATTGCCGCAAAAAGAGCCAGTAACAAGACTAGAAATATGGCTCTGAGAAACCCGCCTGCCGTAAAAATTATCTTGCGGGCAGGGAGCAGTTTTGCATCATCAGACGGTTCATCACTAAAAAGAAAGACACGTTTGCGAATGAAGCGGGCAATCAATGGTGCGATAATAATTGCGGCAATAATGGCACCTAGTTGTGCTAAAAAACTCGGGCTTTGCGCCCAGGTTAAAAGCTGTTGGCCCCACTCATTCAGCAGCGCTTGAAACTCAGCCCTATTTGTTGGCATGCAAACCCCCTCACGAAATTAAAAAATGCCTAATGCTATGGGTAGCTTTTGTAAACGGGTTTGGGCTATGGGGACGCCGAATTATAGGAATTTTGATTATGAGCTCACCAAAGAAAGTTGTTCTAGCCTATTCGGGCGGTCTGGACACCTCAATCATTCTGAAATGGTTGCAAGAGGAAAAGGGGTGTGAGGTCGTTACCTTTACCGCTGATTTGGGCCAGGGAGAGGAGTTGGAACCTGCGCGCCGTAAGGCCGAGGCTGCAGGGGTAAAAGAGATATTCATTGATGATTTGCGCGAAGAGTTTGTTCGTGATTTCGTCTTCCCAATGTTCCGCGCTAATGCCCTTTATGAAGGTCTTTATCTGCTGGGCACGTCCATTGCGCGGCCTTTAATTTCCAAACGACAGATTGAAATCGCGCATCAGGTCGGCGCGGATGCGGTTTGTCACGGTGCGACCGGTAAAGGCAATGATCAGGTGCGGTTTGAGCTCGGCTATTATGCGCTCGACCCGGAAATAAAAGTTATCGCGCCGTGGCGTGAATGGGATTTAAACTCGCGCAATAAACTGATTGAATATGCCGAGAAGCATAATATCGAAATCGCAAAGGATAAGCGCGGTGAGGCACCATTCTCCGTCGATGCAAATCTATTGCATACCTCATCAGAAGGTAAGGTCCTCGAAGACCCGTTCGAAGAGGCGCCTGAGTATATCTACCAGCGCACGGTCTCACCAGAGGCTGCGCCGGATAAAGCGACTTTTATTGAGGTTGGGTTTGAACGCGGTGATGCGGTTTCCGTAGACGGTGTCGCCATGTCCCCGGCTACACTGCTCACGAAATTAAACGAACTTGGTGGTGCCAATGGCATTGGACGTTTGGACCTGTTGGAAAACCGCTATGTTGGTATGAAATCGCGCGGGGTATATGAAACGCCTGGCGGTACCATTCTGCTGAAGGCGCATCGTGGTATTGAACAAATTACAATGGATAAAGGCGCAAGCCACCTCAAAGATGAGCTTATGCCGAAATATGCGGAACTGGTTTATAATGGATATTGGTATTCGCCCGAGCGGGAAATGCTGCAAGCCGCAATTGATAAGTCACAAGAGCTTGTGACGGGAACGGTTCGGCTGAAACTCTATAAAGGCAATGTTGATATTGTCGGACGCAAATCAGACTACTCCCTTTACAGCCAAGAACATGTTACATTCGAAGAAGACGATGTGTATGACCAAGCTGATGCGGGCGGGTTTATCAAAATCAACGCCCTGCGCCTGCGTTTGCTAAAGGCTCGGGATCGCAAGGCCGGTAAGAATAATTAAGCTGTCAATCCGGACTTATATTTACGGCCAATAGGCAGGCGAAGGCCTGTCGACAGCAATACGTCCTTTGCATCAAATGCGACCAGATGTTCGCGCGTGGTCAAATATGATCGGTGAACCCGTACGGGTTCGACTGCAGCTTCCCGCAATAGGACTTCCAGTTCTGCCAAAGTTATTCGAATGAAATGCATGCCTGCCTTGGTATAAAGCTCGACATAATTTCCGGATGATTTGGCGTGAATGATCTCGTCCGCAGGCAAGACCAGCGTGCGGCCGCCAGCTTTTAATGATAGTCTTCCCGTACGTTTTGCATCCTCGCGCGCGACTTTCAGCTCTTCCCGCAAAGCCCCGATATGCCTGGCCGTCAGAAAAGTGCTGAGAATAAGGAGGTAGGTAAATACATCTTTGCGTACTTCATAGGCCCATGGTTCCAGCGTGAATAATCCAAAACTATAATTGCCGTCAGCCACGAAACCCCAAGATATGTGGCGCATTCCAACCATTAATAGGATGTGCAGCACGGTAAAAACAGCAAAGCCAAAAATATAGACAGGGATGCGGCGGACCGCATTG
>JAHDFA010000012.1:12137-16999 GCA_020628495.1 Hellea sp. | reverse complement strand
CCGCATTGAAGCGGTTCTTCAGACTGTTTTGTCGGGTCATTTTGGCATTATGGTTCTGACGGCGACCATTTTTCTTCCTCATGCGGTTATTCGCCTGATACTCGACCCGCATTTTCCGACGACACATGATTTGACTGGGGATTGGGCAAACCATGCCCATAGTTTCCTTTGGTTGTTGACAGGATATGTTATCGCCAAATCTTCGGCTTTTTGGTCAGCGCTTCACCAAGGCAGATGGATCTTACTGGCATTAGTCGTAGGTCTGGCCAGTATTTTGACACCGATTTGGAATAATTGGGATGCAGTTGCCGAAGCGGAGACTTGGCTATTTCCCGCCCGTATGGGCCGTGTGCTCTATTATACGGCAATGATATTGTGTCTCTTGGCGTGGGCGCAGGCTCTGGCGTCAACAAATTGGCGCGGGTTGACCTATCTGACCGAAGCCATTTTCCCCTATTACATTCTACATCAAACGCTGATTGTTATGGCCGGGTTCTGGCTTACACGGCAGGGACTGGGCGTATGGACGGAATTTGTGGCTGTCATGGCGGCTACCATTTCGGGCTGCGTCATCGGCCACGAAATCATCCGGCGCATAAGTTGGCTGCGTCCGCTATTCGGACTGAAAGCAAAGCCTAAGGCGCATCGCTCGCAATCGCATTATCAATGAATGTACCGCCCTCTGCCATTGTCGGCGTAACATCCAATACCGGAGGTGGTCCGGCTTGAGCCTGGGCTTGGCTAGGTGTGTTGCCGCCCACCAAATTCAACGCCATAGGCAGGACAAACGCTCCAATTATCAATCCGGTGATGGCGCCAAGAAGGAAATTTTTATTAAACAAAGACCCGGACGCTTCAGCCTCAGTGAAATCTGTATTCGACGGCTGCGCCTTGGGTGATCGCTTTAGTAATTTTGCAAATAGACTTTTGGACTCGGCGGGCGTTTCTATTGATTGTAGCGGAGCTTGCATATGCGGCGCGAGTGGCGGTGGTCCGGGCTGAACGAATGGTTCAGCAGGTACATAATGTGGTTGCGCATTATGCGGGTTCGGCATTGCCATTTGAGGATAGGTTTGGACTGTCGGTAGATATTGTGGCTGCTGTAATTGCGGTTGCGCCGGCATGTGAGGCTGCGGCTGAACCTGCGGTATATAGGCCTGAGCACTTTGAAACTGCGGCTGTTGTTGAGCTTGTGAAGGCTGTCCTTGATGGGGCTGATATTGTGGTGATTCAAAAACTGGCGCAGCTGTGGGAACTTGTCTCACAGACTGCGGCGCCATCATGTCCGGCGTCCACGGCACGGCGGTTGGCGTCGGATTGGTCGGTATCGGCTCGCTCATCTCATATCCCCATTTGATTGGGTTTTGTTATGGTTGCCAAAACCTAAAACCTCGTTAAGCGCGAATGACTCGAAACTTGAGATAGAATTTTGTGCGCTCTGCCCAAAATCAAGGTTACATTTGCGCAGGTTATTCGTTACGGAAGGCTAATTTCGCCGGGATTGTTCTAAAGGGGTTCTTCCATGTCCAATGCGTCTTCTAATGAGCTCGGCTTCCGCGAGTCGGTCGAGCTTATGTTCAACCGGGCAGCCAGCTTTATGGATATTTCCGATAAGCTGATCGAAAAAATCCGGGTATGTAACGCGACTTATATCGTCAGGTTCGGTGTAAAATTGCGCGGTGATGTCCATACCTTCACCGGCTATCGTTCAGTCCATTCTGAACATAAAGAGCCCGTCAAAGGCGGCATCCGCTATTCGCTGGGGGTCACTCAGGACGAGGTTGAGGCATTGGCGGCGCTCATGACTTATAAATGCGCACTCGTAGATGTGCCTTTTGGCGGCTCCAAAGGCGGGCTGTGTATCAATCCAAAGGATTGGAATGAGGAAGAGCTGGAACGCATCACGCGTCGATTCACTTTCGAGCTGTCACGCCGCGACCTTATTCATCCTTCACTGAATGTGCCGGCGCCCGATATGGGCACGGGTGAACGGGAAATGGCGTGGATGGCCGATGAATATCGCCGTCTTCACAATGAAAATATTGACGCAGTTGCCTGCGTCACGGGCAAGCCCGTCCATCTGGGCGGGATTATGGGCCGCGTCGAAGCGACCGGCCGGGGCGTGCAATTCGCATTGCAGGAATTTTTCCGCCATAGCGATGATGTCAAGGCCGCCAAAATGCGTGGAGATCTGAAAGGCAAAAAAATTGTCGTCCAAGGCCTTGGAAATGTTGGTTATCATGCCGCCTTATTCTTGCAGACAGAAGACAAAGCCAAAATCATAACGGTGATCGAACGCGACGGCGTTGTTCGCAATGGAGACGGTATCGACATCAAGGCCTTGAAGGACCACATTAATTCTGGTGCGCCATTGAAAGAATTTGATGGCGGGGAAGTCAGCCAAGATAAAGAGGCGCTTTGTGACAAATGTGACATCCTGATACCGGCGGCTTTGGAGTCTGTAATCAATGTTGATAACGCACATAATATTAAAACGAAATTGATTATCGAGGCTGCGAATGGCCCCGTCACTGCGAAAGCAGATAAAATTCTGCGGGACCGCGGGGTGGTTATTATTCCGGATATGTTCGCCAATGCAGGCGGTGTAACCGTGTCATATTTTGAATGGGTTAAGAACATCAACCAAATCCGTTTCGGTCGCTTGCAACGCCGCTATGAGGAAGGCCGAAACCAGGCTTTGATCACCGCGCTTGAAAAACAGGGTATGAAATTTACGCGCGGATTTAAATCGAAATTCCTCGACGGCGCGGATGAGCTCGATCTCGTGCGTGCAGGTCTGGACGACACGATGCGCTTGGCTTACCGCAATATTCGAGACACGTTGAAAGAAAACCCCGAGCTTGAAGATTTGCGCACGGCAGCGTTTTACACCGCGATTAACGATATTGCACTGCATTACCGGAGCATCGGTCTTTAAATAGCTTCCATAATCGACCCTGTTATTCCGGGGCGCAAAGCTAACCCGGACCGTCGATGCAAGACATTTCGTTGGTAGATTGTTTTTCAAGCTGTCGGTCTTCCGGGTCACGTTACGCCCGGAATGACAATGTGTCTGGATGTCTGTCTTGGTGTCTTTGTTTTGCTTCGTTTCGTTTATCGCTTTCGTTTCAGTATTAAGTGGGATGTTCGCGTGGGTGGTCAGGCTCTGGTGCAAACCAGCGTTAAATAATATGTTTTTGAGCCCTCCCGACCCGTGCAATTCCTGTAAACAGGAAATGCACCGATTGCCAGAAAGCCCCACGCGACGACGCCTTTTCGCATTACCGGCCGAACAGAACAGTCGAGGCTCAATCAGCTCGCGATAAGCCATCCAAGTCTTCGGGACATTACCCCCGACACTCCAATGACAAGCGTCGCTTCTTTCCAGTTAAGTCAATGTGCACCTGACTGCCCAGTGAAAGAAGACAAGATAAAATATGCCCCACAAGACCCTGGTCGTGGATGCATCTTTTCGAAAAAATAATAAGTGACTGAAAAGATATAAGTTTATAAAATGTAAGCGGGCGGTAAAACGGGGATAGAAATCAGGTTAAGAGAAGGGGCGTCCATCCTCTTACGCTTTATACGGCTCGCTGGGGACGTAAATTTGACTGATAGGGATGAATTTATAACCCTTAAAACATAAAAAACCCGCCTCGCATTCACGAGACGGGTTCTGATGGTAGACGAGATGTTAGCTCGCTTATGTGTTTGGTTAGGCGACTTTGATGTGCGCGCGCTCGCCAACATCCGGAATTGTATCCGTCAAGTTGGCTTTGGCTGTTTCATAAAGAAACTTAATCGGATTGCCGGAACTTGCCCAGAGTGCAGCATCTTTCATTTCAAATTTCAGCATCAACATTTTTGAGTCGGCTTTCCCGCCCGGATACCAACTGGCAACAATTGGATTCCAGAATCGATCAACAAGCCCGGCTTCTGTTGCGACAGATAAGGTTCCACTGACGCAGGCCTGATAGTCTTTCGTCATATATGTCATCATAACGTCATCGGCTTTGGCCATGACGGCTTTACCCAAATCCGACGTTTTGTCAGAATAAAAATAAACTGTGCCGGTGTAATTTTCGATTAAATCCTCATCCAGCTGCGGGGACATGGGTTGCATATGTTCATGTGGATTTGGTGAACCAAGCATGACGCAGCGCGCATCGGCTAGCTGCTCCAACAAGTGCTTATGTGGGTTGTCTTTAAAATCTCCAAGGTCGGTCATAATATTCTCCAATTATAATTAGTCACGACATAGCAACGAGTTTTTACCCTTATATGTTCCGAAATCCTTTGACTTGGCGACGGTGATTGAGACAATCTGACGCAAATCAGGAGAATATGATGTCAAAAATTATGAAATATGCCAGTTGGGCTATCGCATTGTACATTACGGCTATTTTTGTCGACAGCCTGCGCTTCAAGTTTACGGGCCATCCGACGCCCGAACATATATTTACAACACTAAAAGACTGGTCAGGGATTGGCCTATTTTATCCGGCAGGTCCTTGGGTAATTGGATTGGCCGAGCTTGCTTCCAGCATTCTGGTTTTAATCTTGCCCCTTATTTTCACATTTACGAAATCACCCCGCAATGCAGCACGGAGTCAATTCCTCGGCGCATTGATCGCATTCGGCGTGATGAGTGGTGCAATCATATTTCACCTCTTCACACCGCTAGGCATTAATACGCCAACAGAATGGAGCGCGGACGGACAAACCATCCTCGCCGAAGGTCCGCTGTTATTTTACATGGCGTGCGGCGTTTGGCTTACCTCCCTGCTTCTGATGATTTGGCGTGGGGGTCAGATGAAGGGCGGCAGTAAGTTTTAAGAGGCTAGGCCTTTCGCCTTCAGCCA
>JAHDFA010000012.1:0-12037 GCA_020628495.1 Hellea sp. | reverse complement strand
ATACGTTTTGCGAAATCAAAGAAGAAAAGCTCGCGTTTTTCCGTGGAGCTTTCGATGCGACCATCTTCCGAATTACCCATCATGGCAGAACTTTCATAGCTGCCGCCGGAAATTTCGACAAAGTCCACATCTTCCGCATTCAGCCATTCAACAACTTGTTCGGAATCGGCAATGTCAAAGCCGCCGCGCTGAAAATCTGCGCTATTTAATTTTACGCCGACAATAAAGTCCGGATTCACACGGTCACGTATAGCGCGGATTATTTCCAGCAGAAACCTCGCCCGATTTTCCAATGAACCGCCCCAGTCATCTTCGCGCAGATTTGTCAGCGGAGATAGGAATTGCGCGACCAGATAACCATGCGCGGCGTGAACTTGAACGCCGTCAAATCCGGCGGCTTGTGCTGCCAATGCTGTTTCAGCGAAGCGCCGGATAAGTCCGCGAATTTCGTCCACGGTCAAGGCACGAGCGGGTGCAAACATTTTATCGGCTAGTCCGTCCAGCGTAACTTTTGTGGTAGAGGCCGAAACAGGCTCTACACCCATATTGGCGTAAACTTGCCGCCCGGGATGAGAGATTTGCATGACGAATTTTGAGCCGCCCTCTTGTCCGGCTTTCGCCCAGTTTTCAAACTGGCTCCGTATTGCCGTGTCGCTCAATGTGTCCGCTTCCAGAACAACTCCGCCTGGTCCGGTCATAGCCGTTGGATCGACCATGACATTGCCCGATAAAATCATACCGGGCCCGGCGTCACGCGCGGCGGCGGCATTTGACCAAGCTGTGTAAAGATTAATAAGCGCGGCTCCCGGAACTTGTCCCGCTTCGGCCATATTCTCTTCCATCGCGGCTTTGCACAAACGGTTTTGAACAATGACCCCATTGGGCAAAGTAAGCGGCTTAAACAGAGGTGAGGTCATGAGGCTGTTCTTTTAAAGTTTTGGTGGATTATGTGTGCCCGTATTAGGCTCGCCGCCACGCTTTCCACAATCCAAAAAGACTAATCGCCAGCCATGCGATTTCTATGACGAAGCTGGCAAGGTTGAAGCTGAAATAAAGTGAGAAAAGTATGAGCACCGCTCCAATTCCATTACCCGCACTGTAGCGCCAACCTTTAGGATCGATTTTTTCCAGCGTCAGCGCGCCATAGGTGACAAGAATCATTAGGACGCCAATAAGGCCGATTAGGTCGGGAAATGTGGGGGTGTCAAAGGTCATAGCGCGCGCCTTTGGGCTGTCGGTTGGGCGGGGTCAAGCGCGTAAGTTCAGATCACAAATGTACTCGCCGCATTGTAAGATTTATTCTCCCGCCTTTCGGGACGAGAGCGCTTTCTCCGTGATAAATTTTCGTGACGCTGTGATAACATTGCCGCGACGCACCGCCCATGACGACGACATCTCCGCTCATCAATTTGATGCCGTGGGTTGGTCCGCCGCGCTTTGGACCTCCAATACGAAACAGGGCCGGATCGCCAAGGCTGACTGAGACAACGGGTGCATTTACGGCCAGTTCGTCATTGTCCACATGTGCGCCCATTTTTGACCCTTCCCGATACCAATTGATGAGACAGGCTTCAGGCAGGTCCGGCCAATTGCTGACATCCCGCCACAGCTTCACCAATAAATCCGGCAGTGGCGGCCAAGCCAGACCCGTTTTGGGATGAACCGGATCATAGCGGTAGCCGCGCACTTTATCCGTCACCCAGCCCAGCGTACCGAAATTACTCATCACAACGGATAAGGGCGTGCCTGTCCGGGGCATTGTCGGTTGGAAAAATGGCGCCGTTTTTGTGGCGCGCTTGACGCAGTCGATAAGTTCCGCTTGTGCGGCCAAATCGAAATAGAGCGGAAAATGTTTGAACCCTGGAGGCGGCAGTGTTTTTGGCTGTCTCATAATGGGTTTAAAAATGCGGGGGTAGAACATTGAAGTCCAGAGACCATTTCGTCCCAATATGTATGACCGATAATTCACGGGTGTGTTCGGGGCGTATGTGATTGAATAAATTTATGCGACATTTTTCACTTACCTGCCTTGCTGCCGCTCTGACGGCTTGCGGCCCTGTCACGGCTAAAGAGAAGATTGTTACAGTCTCCAGCCAAGCGCGGCCTTTGGTCGATGCGGCGCGAGAGCGCTTGACGGCAAATGTTGTTTATGACGGGCGTTATGTCGCTTTGGAATATCCCGGCGGCGATGTTCCTGCCTCGATTGGTGTCTGCACGGACGTTGTTATCCGTAGCTTGCGACGTGCCTATGATTTTGATCTGCAAAAGGCAGTGCATGAGGACATGACTGCTAATTTCGCCAGCTATCCCAAAAATTGGGGTCTGACCCGCCCCGATAAGAATATCGACCACCGCCGCGTGCCGAATTTGGAAACCTATTTTACGCGCAAGGGTCATGATCTACCGATCACGAAACGCGCCGTTGATTATATGCCCGGCGATATCGTCAGCTGGCGGCTCGACGGGAATACCGGTCGCGGAGGTTTGCCCCATATTGGCATTGTCTCAGATCGCCTTGCACCGAACGGAACTCCGTTCATCATTCATAATATCGGCGGCGGGGTAGAAGAAAGCGACATGCTGTTCGATCATCGTATTATTGGTCATTTTCGCGTGAATTAGATTTGCTTCAGGGGATTAATTTTTCGTCCCGCATATGTTGCAGATGGTCAAGCAGGCTTTGCGCTGTATCGCGGTTCATTTTTACAAAGCCTGCACGGCGGGCTTTGCCGACATCGAAAACAGCGTCGCTCTCTACATTGAAAATGAAATCACCGAAGTCCGCTTTTGCGATAGAATCTAATTCAGTTTCGACGAGGCCATGCGTTTTGGCCAAATCTGCCCAGACGGGTTGCATGGCATCATATCGGGCTGACATGGAAACGGGTTGCGGCTCACCTGTGGCCAACTCGAAAAACTCGGCAAGTTTGGGCCAAACATGTTTCCAGCGAATCTGATCGCCATTGGTCACATTATAGGCGCCGTCGCGAGAATCTGTAATAGCCCAATCCACGGCTTCAGCCAGAAGATCTGAGTCCATAAGATTGACCAGAACATTATAGGCCGCATCCGAACCCGGGAATTGCATGGCAACATTTTGCGCTTTGCACAGTGCGCCATAGGTCCCGATAAGATTGCCGAGATTCATCGCACTACCTTTTGAAGGGCCGATGATGATATCAGGACGCAGCGCTGTCCATTTCAGACCCTTTGTTTCGGCAAAGCGTTTTGCGATGTCTTCTTGGTCAAAATAAAGATTGGGCGGAAAATGCCGACTGTCGTCTTCGCGGGCGGGGGTTTTATAAACGCCCAAATGGGCACCATAGACTTTGCCCCCTTGCAAAAACACAACGCGGTCCAGCGATTTGCAAACATCCGTGCAGACCAAAAGAAGATTTTCAAACATCGCCCCGTTTTCTTCGGCCTCAACCGCGGCGTTATCATCAGGTTTCAGCGCGGCGTAAAAAATATGCGTAATGTCGTCATACTCACTTATCGCATGTTTAACGGCGGTGCCGTCTAAGAGGTCAACGGCGATGTGTTCACTCTTTTGCCTGCGCTCTATGGGCCCACGGCTTAAGGTCGTGACGCGCCAGTTTTCCTTATTTTCATAATGGCGCAGGGCTGCGGACCCATTAATACCAGTTGCGCCGACGATGAGTATATGTGTCATAAATAACTCCTTTTGGCCCTTACGTCGTGAACGTTGCAAGGGTTCCATACCTGCCGGAAAACGCATAAATCCATGAGACACAGGGCGTTTTGATGGATTGGGTCGAAAAATGTGAGTTTCAGGCCTTGCGAGTCTATTTTGCCGCCCCATATCGGGCGGGAACGGGGTTTTCGTCTGTGCTTTGACAGCCCACAAACCCGTGCAGTCTTATAATATAGCAGGTGCCGAATGCGGGCCTGCCCTCGATTTGGAGCATGATACATGTCTAAAGTGATTGGTATCGACCTCGGCACAACCAACTCATGTGTTGCGGTTATGGACGGCGACAAGCCGAAAGTTATTGAAAATGCGGAAGGTCAACGCACCACGCCGTCTGTCGTCGCCTTTACCGAAGACGGTGAGCGTCTTATCGGTACTCCTGCCAAACGTCAGGCCGTAACGAACCCAGAACACACCTATTTCGCGGTGAAGCGTTTAATTGGCCGTCCGTTCACGGATCCGGCTGTCAAAAAAGACGCCAAGCTCGTGCCGTATAAGATTGTCAAAGGCAAGGGCGGCGATGCCTATGTCCAAGGCCGCGATAAAGAGCTGTCCCCTGCGGAAGTTTCCGCCATGACCCTGACAAAGATGAAGGAAACGGCAGAAGATTATCTTGGCGCGCCCGTTACACAGGCTGTTATTACGGTTCCGGCTTATTTTAATGATGCTCAGCGTCAGGCGACAAAAGACGCCGGTAAGATTGCAGGTCTCGAAGTTCTACGCATTATCAATGAGCCAACCGCAGCGGCGCTGGCTTATGGTATGGATAAAGAAGATGGTAAAACTATTGCGGTTTACGACCTTGGCGGCGGTACATTCGATGTCTCCGTTCTCGAAATCGGCGACGGCGTTTTCGAAGTGAAATCCACTAATGGTGATACATTCCTTGGCGGCGAAGATTTTGACATGCGCATCGTCGAATATTTCGCGGATGAATTCAAAAAAGAGAACGGTATTGATCTCAAATCCGACAAATTGGCGCTTCAGCGTTTGCGTGAAGAGGCCGAAAAAGCCAAAAAGGAACTGTCTACTGCATCGTCTTACGAAGTGAACCTGCCCTTTATCACAGCGGATGCCAGCGGGCCGAAACATTTGAACATGAAACTGTCCCGCGCCAAGCTGGAAAAGCTCGTCGATGATCTGATCAAACGCACAATCGCACCGATCAAGAAAGCGATTGCAGATGCGGGCCTAACGGCGTCTGATATTGACGATGTTGTTTTGGTTGGCGGCATGACACGTATGCCGGCGGTTCAAGCGGCTGTGACGAAATATTTCGGCAAAGAGCCACATAAGGGCGTGAACCCGGACGAAGTCGTCGCCATGGGCGCAGCCATTCAAGCTGGTGTGTTGCAAGGCGATGTTAAAGACGTCTTATTGCTGGATGTGACGCCGCTCTCTCTCGGCATTGAAACCGAAGGCGGATTGTTCACGCGCATGATTGATCGCAATACGACTATCCCGACTAAAAAATCGCAGGTCTATTCCACGGCTGCCGATAATCAATCCGCAGTGACGATTAAGGTTAGCCAAGGCGAACGTGAAATGGCGGCGGATAACAAGTTATTGGGTCAATTTGATCTGGTAGGTATTCCGCCTGCGCCGCGCGGCATGCCTCAAATTGAAGTCACATTCGACATCGATGCCAATGGTATTGTGAACGTGTCGGCAAAAGACAATGCGACAGGCAAAGAACAGCAAATCCGCATTCAGGCCAGTGGCGGTTTGTCCGATGAGGATATTGAAGCCATGGTCAAAGAAGCCGAAGCCAATGCGGAAGGCGATAAAGCCCGCCGCGAGTTAATTGAGGCGAAGAACCAAGCCGAAGCCATGATCCACAAGGCCGAATCTGATCTCAAAGAACATGCCGAGGCGATATCTGAAGAGGATAAAGCTGCAGTTGAGGAAGCTCTGGCTGAGGCGAAAGAGGTGTCAGAAGGCGATGATACGGCGCTTATCGTTGACAAAGTTCAAGTCTTGTCTGCAGCGCTGATGAAGGTCGGCCAAAGCATGTATGAAAATGCAGCTGCCGAAGCAGATGCAGGTCCAGCCTCGCAAGCTGATCAAGCGGATGACGATGATGATGTTGTCGACGCTGAATTTGAAGATGTCGACGACGAAAACGCAGCGTAAGCTGCGCAACGTTTAGAGAGATTTAGGGCTCCGCGTTTCGCACGCGGGGCCTTTTTCGAATGGGGACTTCAGATCATATCGACCCGCCTTTTGGGCAATACGCACTATCGCCTGCGCGTGAAGCACGGCGGTTTGGTGCGCATCGCTTGGGGGATAACAGGCTCGGACGTTGGACAATAAGCCTGCGCCGAAAGCAGGCTATTCGCGGCCTGTCAGAGCCATTCGACGTTACTATAGCGCCCGGCGTTAAAGCTCGTCTCTACCCCTCTACAAATCGATGCGAGAAGCGCGCACTCTGCGGCGTGCAAATTTGGGATGCGGCGGAACGAAAAACGTTAAAGTCTGCAATTGCTCAGCCTAGCGATATGCCTTTCATATTTTTAGATGTTGGCGCAAATGTGGGGCTGTACTCGCTTTTCGCCAATGCATATGCGTCACAAGCCAAGCGTGAGATTCGCCTTATCGCCGTAGAGCCGAGTTCTGAAATGGGTGCGCGTTTGACTGTAAATGTACAAGCCTCTGATGCAGATGTAGAGCTTTATCGAACTGCGATTTCCACGCAATCAGGGCAGGTCTTTCTCTCTGACGGCGACGGCAATTGCGGTGAGGGCCGGATTGCGGAAAGTGGCGAGGTCGTTCAAGCTATGACGCTCCTTCAGCTGTGTGAGAGCACTAAAGTCGACCGCATTGATGGATTAAAGCTCGATATTGAAGGGCAGGATCTGCCCGTCCTCACGCAGTTCTTCGAACACGCACCGGAGTCCCTCCATCCCAAAATGATGATTTTGGAATTGGATGACACATCTGCGGGGCCGCTCATTGAACTGACGCAGGCCCATGACTATTTAATTATAACGCGCACCCGCATGAATGTTGTGGTGGCGAAACGAGATTCTTAAACAATGTCAAAACGCGATTACTACGAAATTCTCGGCGTCGCAAAAAATGCCGATGAGAAGACAATGAAATCCGCATTTCGCCGTAAGGCAATGGAATGCCATCCTGACCGCCATCCGGATGATCCGGAGGCTGAAGCTCGGTTCAAAGAGCTAAACGAGGCCTATGGTGTCTTGTCGGATGAACAAAAACGCGCAGCTTATGACCGCATGGGCCATGCGGCCTTCGAAAATGGTGGTGCGGGTGGCGGCGGATTCCATGATTTCAATGATATATTCAGCCAAATATTTGGTGGCGGTGCGGCCGGCGGCGGATTTGCGGATATGTTTGGCGGTGGGCGACGACAACGCCAAACCGTGCAGCGCGGATCTGACTTGCGATATGAACTCGATATCACACTTGAAGAAGCGTTTGCCGGGAAAGATATTGATATTACCGTTCCGATTGCCGAGGACTGCCAGCGGTGTGATGGGATGGGCGCTGAACCGGGTGCGAGCGTTGAAACGTGTTCGACCTGCGCGGGACAAGGCCGCGTGCGTACGCAGCAAGGTTTTTTCCAAATGGAACGGGCTTGTCCCACCTGTGGCGGGCAAGGTGAATATGTATCCAACCCCTGCAGGGCTTGTGATGGTGTTGGTCAAACACGACAGGAAACAGAATTAGATGTATCCATTCCGGCGGGCGTTGAAGACGGCACTCGCATTCGTCTAACGGGTCAAGGGGACGCCGCCCCCAAACGCGGCGCAACTGGCGGAACACAACGTGGCGATTTGTATATTTTCGTAGGCGTGAAACCGCACGACCTCTTTGAACGCGATGGCGCAAATCTGTTCTGCCGTGCGCCCGTTCCCATGACGACGGCCGCACTAGGCGGCGACATCGAAATTCCGACCATTGATGGAGGGCGTTCTAAAATAAAAGTGAGCGAAGGCAGCCAGACCGGCAAGCGCCTGCGATTGCGCGGTAAAGGCATGAGCGTTCTGCGTTCTGACAAACGCGGCGATATGTATATCGAACTCGCGGTTGAGACGCCATCAGGCCTCACGAAACGCCAGAAAGAACTGTTACAGGAGTTTGCGATTGAAGGCGGTGCACATTCCGAGTCCCCAGAAAGCCGTAATTTCTTCGACAAAGCCAAAGCCTTCTGGGACGATCTGGTTGACTAATCCGGAACCGGATTTTGATACTGAAAAACGGCGGCGGCGTTATGCTATGAGCTTGGGCGCTTCTGGCGCGACAAGTTTATTAGCGATGTTAATATTTAGAGAGGGCGTCCCGCCAGACAATACCGCAATTATTTTAGTCGGGTTCTGGACACTCTTTTTCTTATTCAAGTCTGTCGCAGGATACGCAATTTGGTTTAGGCCTTATTCTTCATTTAGGCGAAGTATTATCCTTAGCTGTGTGGCATTTTTTATGACTTACGCTGGTTTGTTCAGTGCTGTAATATTTTACGATTTTTTTCATATGGCGGAACTGGAATAGTTGATACCGGCCAAGCTTTTGTGGAGTTTCATCGATCCATTCTAGGCGTTCCCTATATTGCTGGTGCGGTTATTGGTTGTATTTTTGCGCAGAGCCCTCCTGATGTTAGAGATAATTTTTAAAGTCTCTGAATTTAGATTTCTTTATAGGTGATAGGCGAAAAGGCATTTTAAATCATCAGATATCAAAGAATGAAAAATAGGATATGAAGCTAATCACCCAGCGCCGTCTTTTCACAACTCTTATGACGGTTTTTGCGACGGTATTTGTTATCGCGATTACAGGACATGTCATGCGCGGCCAGACGGATATATTGGCTGACACATTCAAAGTAGCGGCTCTAATCGCGGTGAGCACTGCGGTTGTTAGCTATGTCATTTGGACCTTAGCCCACCTGAAAAACAACACGGTACTGCGCGGCGGGATTGCGGGATTTTTAACTGTGGCTTTAGTTATTCCAATTCCCACATTTCTTTGGAGCCTGAAAACTCAAGCTCTAACGGCCTATAATAACACAACGGATAGTTTATTTACTGCGATATATTCAGCCGTACCAACGGCTATTTATGCGGGTTTATATACTTTTATAGACATCACAAAACTGTCGCTCATTGCGGTGATTTCAGGGACGATCCTAGGCGCTTTTATCGCCCGTTATGTGAAATCCAAACACGACTAGGGATTTTCTTTCAGCTCTATTTTAGCCGGGCGAAAATTTGCAGAACCCGCTACAATGGAAGACCACATATCTTCATTTTCTTGATCATCAGGCACGTCGCGTGTCAGGTGCCAAAGTGTACGAATGAACGGTCCTTGGTCGTCTTGACTTATCTGACCGGTCCAGCTCGTTAAACTATCATAGCCTTTAAAATTAACAGTAAAGGTGACTTGGTCGCCTTCAATAAACCCGGTTAGAGGGAATTTTGACTTTGAGTCCGGATTGCCGAGCTGCGTGTTGTAATATCCGGATAGTAGTCCTTCTTTTACTGTAAATGTGACGGCAGAACCTCGCTCATTCACCCAAGTTCCGGACACGTCTTCTGCCGAGGCGGTTGCACATCCGCTTGAAGCAATAGTTGCAATGAAAATCAGTTTTTTCACGGCCTCAATCGCTCCACAGTTTCGCGTAATATGATGCGCCGCCTCTCCAATTGGGATTTTTCAGCGAGCGAAAGCTCAGGCGAGAATTTTGCGAAACGGCCTCGGCTTAACTTATCCCATCCGGGCTCTCCCGATTGAATAAACGCAAGCAAGGCTTGACGCATTGCAAAATCATCGCTGTCAAACAGACGGTCATATTGTTGGCCATGACCGGCCCCGACTTCGCCCTCGCGGCGTTCATCATAATAGAACAGCCATCCATCTGCCGCGTCAGCGGTTTCAATGCTGGATAGGAAATAGCGTAAATCCCCAAAAATACGCTGTGCGGCTTGAGTGTTTGAGACCGCAAAATCTTCGGCATAGGCCAAGCGTAATTCCGGGCTGTCGACTTCAGAGAGAAAGCCTTCCGGCGTAAATCCTGCGCCTTGCAATGTTCCCGCGCCGTCATAGGAGTTCGCTCCCGCCACATAGGGCACGCTTGCGGCTTTGCCCGAAATGAAGGCGGCGAAGGGGGCGGCCTTTAGATAAGGCGCATCAATGAAGGGTAGGTGGAAGGCCGTCACATCCGCGACGAGCGCATCCGGTGAACGGTCGGTTTCCAGCGCGGCGTAGCGGATGCGGGCCCGTTCCGCAGGCGATGGATTATAGGCTTCGGGCAGCGGCCATGACCCATAGCCGGCATGTGACCACGCCCGCGCAAATTTCCCTTTCGCGCGCGGATCCACCATCATCAGCTGCACGCCCATCCCGCCTGCGCTATGACCGGCCAGAGTGACATTATCGGGGTCGCCCCCAAAGCCTTCAATATTGGCCTGCACCCAATCCAGCGCAGCCGCCATATCGGCCTGTCCGAAATTGCGTGGATCATCCTCATCCCAACCTGCCCAGTCATGAAAGCCTAACTTTCCCAGGCGGTAATTAAATGTCACAACGACCACGCCGTCCCGCGCCAGGGGTTTCGGACCATCACCGCCTTGGCCTGCAATAAATCCGCCGCCATGAATCCAGATTAGAACCGGCAGGCGCGTTTCCGTCGTAACGGGCGCGAAGACGTTCAAGAACAGGCAATCCTCGGTCATAATCGTCTGGCCGCGCTGTGGGCAGGCGGGCCCGAAATCCCCACGCTCTGTCCATGCCGAGTTCACTTCAGGCAGCTCCCACCGTTTGGCCGTCGCATAATCAATGCCCAAGTGGCTGGTGATGGCGTAGGGCGTTTGTCCGGCCTCAACTTCGGGCGTAATCGTTTCGGGTGTCATTGAGCACGCCGCGAGGAGGAGCGCGCTCGCGATAACTATTTTTTTAAACATTGAGCAGTCCCAAAATTAAATAGAGCACAGCCGTAACCGCCCCGCCAATCAACGCATAGGGCAGCTGGGTCCGCACATGGTCAATATGGTCATTCGCCGTCGCCATGGAGGCTATGATGGAGGTGTCCGAGGTCGGGCTGCAATGGTCGCCAAACACGCCGCCGCCCAAAGCCGCCGCGATTGCCAATGTCGGATTGACGCCCATGCCTTGCGCCAGTGGTACGGCAATCGCGATCATAATGGCGAAGGTCCCCCAGCTTGTCCCCGTCGAAAATGCGACGAAACAGGAGACGAGGAAAATCATCATCGGGACGAGGGCGGGGGAGATAAATCCTTTCGCCGTTTCCGCGACATATATCCCCGTGCCGAGCTCTTTACACAAACTGCCCAGCGCGAAGGCCAGCACCATTAAAATCGCCAGCGGCACCATGCCCGACATGCCGGAGAGCACGCTCTCGAAACTCTCGCGAATGCCCATCTGCCCGCCGAGCTTATACAGGACCATCGCGCCCAATACGGCAAAGCTCGTCGCGTAGAGCACGGATTTCGACCCCGACCCCGCCGCCATATCGCCGCCGCCCGTCATCAACAGGAAGACCGGCATCAACCCCACCATCAGCGCCAGCGGAATCAGCATATTGCGCGCCTGCGCCGTGACGCCGGGCTTGGCCTCCACATCGGATGCGCCGTCGCCCATCATGATTTTCGCGCCCTCGCGGTTGAGCTGCCCCGTCTCCCGGGCGCGCCGCTCGGCGGTTTTCATTTCGCCAATATCCCGCCCGCTTAAAATGACGAAGACGAGAATTAATATGACCAACATCGGATAAAAATTCAGCAGGGTTGCGCCGATTAAAATCTCAAAGGGCGAACCGTCCAGGCCCGATTGCGCCGCAATCAATCCCATAATAAACGCGCCCCAGGCGTTGAACGGGATGAGGATGGAGCTCGGCGCGGAACCGCTATCGGCGATATAGGCCAGCTTTTCGCGCGGAATTCCCAAACGGTCAAAAACGGGCCGGTAGAGCGTTCCCACGGTCAGGATGGAAATATTGCTCTCAATGAACAGCAATAATCCCGTGCCCAGCGCCAGGAGCTCGACAAGCCGTCTCTGCCCGCGGCTCTCTGCCGTCTCCGACATCTTGTCCAGCTTCCCCATCAGCCAGCCGACAAATCCCGCCACCCCGCCGGAGCGCTGGATCAGCGCAATCAACGCCCCGACAATCAGGGTGAAGATAATGATGCGCGTATTGCCCGCGCTCTCAAACACACCGACAATGGCGTCCATTGTATCAAATGTGCCGGACAGCGGATTGCCCCCCGCCAAAATGACAAAGCCAATCCAAATTCCCGCCGCCAGAGACAGAAAGACCTGCCGCGTCAGCAGCGCCAAACCAATCGCCAA